>CAZQTL010000020.1:25447-31521 GCA_964595975.1 uncultured Thermoanaerobaculia bacterium
CGCCGTGAAAGCGGGAGAAGTAGCTCTGCTGCGGAATGCGGTCGGCGGTAGCGCCCGCCACTTTGGTCGCGACGACGAAGAGCGCCACCTGCCGGGCGCCGAAGCCGCCGTAGGCAAGGTGATCGAGGCAACCCGGGGTGTAGCGGCGGATCTTCCACGGCGTCGAGTGGAAGCGGCCGCGGAACCAGTAGGGGAAGAACTCGAAGAAGTACTCGGCCTCGATCCGCCAGCCGTTGGCGGTGTAGAAGTCGTGGAACAGGGTCGGCGAGAACATGTAGAAGCCGTGGTCGACATGGTTGGTCGACGGCGCCATGCCATGGATGACGCGGCCCCCCTCGCGCAGCAGGGCGTGCAGATTGGCAAACACCTGCGGCAGGTCGAAGACATGCTGGATCGTGCCGGCCTCGAAGACCGTGTCGTAGCGTCCCGCGAGCTGCGCTGGAACCGGCAGGTTGAGATCGAGGATGTGGTCGGCGCCCTCCCAGTCCGAGACGTCGGCGCTCTCGACGCGCTCGCAGCCGAGCAGGCGGAAGAAGCTCCGGTCGTCGAGGCAACCGGCGGCGGCGAGCTCGGGCTGATGCGAGAGCGCCAGGTCGCCGGCCGGCGAGAGCGGTGTCCCCTGCTCGCGCGCCCACTGCTCGAGCTCCCTGCGGGTGGCGTAGACCGACATCCGTCCGAGCTCGAGGAGGCTGCCGCGGAACGGCCGCGCGCGCGCCTCGTCGAGCAGCAGGCGGACGGTGCCGCGCGGGATGCCCATCAGCGGCCGGGGCGGTAGGCGCCGGAGGCGATCTCCCCCCGCAGACCGACGATCGTGCGGTGCAGACCCTCTTCGAGGCCGATCGCCGGGCGCCAGCCGAGCCGGCCGAGGCTCTTGGCGACGTTGGCGCGCCGCACGAACTCGAGCGGCCGGTCGGCGAGGGCGCCGATCTCGGGCGGCGGCGCAGCCAGCGCGTGGCAGATCTTCTCGACGATCTGGCGCACGGTGACGAGCTCGCCGCTGCCCAGGTCGAACGTCTCGCCTTCGATACCGGCGACTTCGGCGGCGGCGAGAAGGCCGGCGACGACATCGTCGACGTAGATCCAGTCGACCGGACGGGTGCCGCTCGTCAGGCGCGGCGCCTCGCCGCGCAGCGCCGAAAGGATCGAATAGGGCACCACCTTGGTGTGATCGACCTGCCCCGGTCCGTAGACCATGAAGATCCGCGCCATCACCACCGGCGTGCCGTAGAGCGAATGGAAGAAGCGGGAATAGAGCGTGGCCGCGGCCTTCGCCACCGCGTAGGGCGAACCCGGCGCCTCGGCGGAGTTGCGCTCCGGCTCCTCCATCGTGCCCGCGACCACGATGCGCCGGCAGCTCGTCTGCGGGGCGCTCGCCGCCGCCAGCAGCCGGACGGTGCTCTCGAGATTGGCCTGGAAGGCGGGCAGCACGAAATCGAGCTCGCGCTTGCCGGTGACCAGGCTCGCCAGATGGAAGACGATCTCGGGGCGGGCGCCAGCGAGGACGCGTTCGCTCTCCCCGGGGATCGCCAGATCGGCCTGCCACCAGCGCAGGTTGCCCACCCCGGCCGGCTGCGCCCGCCGCGAAACCGCGTCGACGCGGCATCCGGCCGCGAGCAGGGCGCGGACGAGATGGGCGCCGAGGAAGCCGGAGGCGCCCGTGACGAGGACGGGTACGGGCTGCAAGAGGAGGAAATCCTACCGCAAAGCGAACGGCCCGAACCCCTGTGATACCTTGCCAGTCTGCATGCGTGTGGGTGCCCTCGTCGGCCGCGGCCGGCGCTTCCTCGAGCGGCTGTCGCGACGGATCCGGCGGGTGGAGAGCCGGGTGGTGACGCTCGCACCCGCCGGCCGGACCGGCGGCCCGGCCGGGGCGCCGGTCGGCCGCGCGCTGCTCTCCTACATCCTCGATCCCTACCTGCTTCCCCCGGACCGGCCCGAGCCGCATTCGCATACCCACTTCTGGGAGTCGCGCGAGATCGGCAGGATCCTCGTCGCCGCCGGCTTCGAGCTCGATGTCGTTCACTGGACGAACCGCACCTTCCTGCCGCGGCGGCCTTACGACCTGTTCGTCGACGTGCGTCTCAACCTCGAGCGTCTGGGCCCTCTCCTCGGCCCCGACTGCCTCAAGGTCATGCACATCGAAACCGCGCACTGCAACTTCTACAACCCGGCGCAACGCCGGCGACTCGCGGAGCTCGAAGCCCGGCGCGGCATCCGCCTGGCGCCCTACAAGCTGCTCGAGCCCAACGGCGCGATCGAGCACGCCGACGCCGCGACCATCCTCGGCAATCGCGCCACCCAGGCGACCTATGCGCACGCCGGCAAGCCGCTCTGGCCGGTGCCGATCTCCCAGCCCTTCCTCTATCCCTTCCGCGAGGACAAGGACTTCGCGGCGGCGTCCCGCCGGTTCCTCTGGTTCGGCAGTGGCGGATTGCTGCACAAGGGTCTCGACCGGGTGCTCGAGGTCTTCGCCGCCCTGCCCGATCTCGAGCTCACCGTTCTCGGGCCGATCGACCGCGAGCCGGAGTTCGAGCGCGCCTTTCGCCGCGAGCTCTACGAGACGCCCAACATCCGCACGCACGGCTGGATCGACGTCGCCAGCCCGGAGTTCCTGGCCCTGGCCCACCGTCATTCGGCGCTGGTCTACCCGTCGTGTTCCGAAGGCCAGAACGGCGGCGCCATCACCTGCATGCACGCCGGCCTCATTCCGGTGCTGTCGCGCGAGAGCGGCGTCGACCTCGACCCGGAGTACGGCATCGAGCTCCTCACCTCGTCGCTCGAGGAGATCCGTGGCCGCGTGCGCGAGCTCGCCGCGCGGCCGCCGGCGGAGCTCGCGGCGATGAGCCGCAATGCCTGGGAGTGGGTGCGCGCCCACCACACGCGCGAACAGTTCTCGCTGGGCTACGCCCGGGCGCTGCACGAGATCCTGGAGCGCTACCGGCCGGCCCTCGCGCGGGCGGTGCGCGAGCGCCCGGCATGAGCCCGGAGAGCGCCGGCCGCTGGCTCTACCTGTCGCCGCACCTCGACGATGTCCCCCTGTCGTGCGGCGGACAGATCGCGCGCGCGACCCGCGACGGTCGCCAGGTCGAGATCGTCACCCTCTTCGCCGGCCACGAGCCCGGACCTGGCGAGCCCGCCGCCTCGCCGTTGGTGGCGCAGATCTACGACCTCTGGCAGCTCGCGGCGGGAGAGGTCATGGCAACGCGCCGCGGCGAGGATCTGGCGGCCTGCCGCGAGCTCGCGGCGGAAGCGCACCACTGGGAGCTGCAGGAGGCGATCCACCGCCGCGACGGCGTCACGGGCGAGCCGTTCTATCCGACCCTCGAACGCCTCTTCGGCGCGGTGGCGCCGCAGGAGGAGGCGCTGATCAGCGCCCTGGCCCTGCGCCTGGCCGCCGCCGCTCCCGCCGGCACCTACGCCCGCGTGGTGGCGCCACTCGGGGTCGGCGGCCATGTCGATCACCGCATCGCGCGGGCAGCGGCCGAGCGCGCCTTCGGCGCAGCGCTGCTCTATTACGAGGAGTTCCCCTACATCGTCTGGAAACTGTTCGCCCTCCGCCGCGCTGGAATCCACGGCCGCTCCTGGGAAGCCCTGCGGCAGCAGCTCGCGCCCGAGGACATCGCGGCGCGCATCGGCGCGATCGCCTGCTACGCTTCGCAGGTGAAGCCCCTCTTTCGCACGCCGGAACGGATCGGGCGGCTGGTCCGGCGGCACGCGCGCCGGGCCGGCGGCGAGCGCCTCTGGCGCCAGCGTCCGGGTGGCCCGCGAGTGGGTCCGGCCTGATGGGCGCCGCGGGGATGCGGGTAGCGGTGAGCGGCGGCGCCGGGTTCATCGGCAGCCACCTCTGCGAGCACCTCGCCGCAGCGGGTCATCCGGTGATCGCGATCGACGATCTGTCGCGCGGCAGGCGGCAGAATCTCCCGCCCGGGATTCCGCTCGAGGTGCGCGGCATCGGCGACCCGGCGTTGGCAGAGCGCCTTGCCGCCTTCGCACCGCAGGCCCTCGTTCACCTCGCGGCACAGGTCGACGCGCGGCGCAGCCTCGAAGACCCGGTCTTCGACGCCCAGGTGAACATCCTCGACACGGTGCGGCTCTTCGCCGCCGCCGTCGCCGCCGGGGTCGAGCGCATCGTCTTCGCCAGCAGCGCGGCGGTCTACGGCGACCCGGAGGAGATTCCGACGCCCGAGGCGGCGCCGCTCGCACCGCTCTCGCCCTACGGCGTCGCCAAGCTCGCGGGCGAAGGTTACCTGGCCCATTTCGCCCGCCGGCACGGCATCGCCGGCGTCGCGCTGCGATTCGCCAACGTCTACGGCCCGCGCCAGGAGACCGTCGGCGAGGCCGGCGTCGTGGCGGTGTTCTGCCAGCGCCTGCTCGCCGGGGAGGAGGTCACCATCCACGGCGACGGGCGCCAGACCCGCGACTTCGTCTACGTCGGGGATGTCGCCCAAGCCTGCCTCCATGCCCTCTCCGGCCCGCCGGGCGTTTACAATGTCGCCACGGGAGTCGAGACCGACGTGCGGACGCTCTACGCCCGGCTGGCGGCGTCGCTCGGGCCGGGGAGGCTGCCGGTGCACGGTCCGGCGGTCGCCGGTGAGCCGCGACGATCGGCGCTCGATCCGTCGCGCGCCGAAGCCGAACTCGGATTTCGCGCCACGGCGGAGCTGGCAGGCGGCCTCGCCCGCACCGCCGAATGGTTCCAGAGCCGGTCGAGGGAGAGACGATGAAGCCACGGCGAGACGACAGCACCCGACAGGCCAGCCAGGCGCAGATCGCCGGCATGCCGGTCGTCATCCTCTGCGGCGGCCAGGGTACGCGCCTGCGCGAGCACACCGACAACGTTCCCAAACCGATGGTGGAGATCGGCGACCAGCCGATCCTCTGGCACATCATGAAGCTCTACGGGATGCGCGGCTTCCGGCGCTTCATCCTCTGCCTCGGCTACAAGAGCTGGGTGATCAAGGAGTACTTCCTGCGCTATCACGAGCGGCGGCGCGACTTCACCGTCTCGATGAAGGGCGACCCGCCGGCGGTCCGCTTTCACAATCACATGGGCGAGGAGGACTGGCAGGTCACCTGCGCCGAGACCGGGGCGGAGAGCGGCACCGGAGGCCGGCTCAAGCTCGTCGAGCCCTATGTCGAGGCCGAGGACTTCTGCTTCACCTACGGCGACGCCGTCGGCACGGTCGATCTCGACGCGCTGCTCGCGTTCCATCGCGCCCAGGGAAGGATCGCCACCGTTACCGGCGTCCATCCGACGTCGCGCTACGGGGAGATGAAGGTGGACGGCGGCAAGGTGGTCGAGTTCAACGAGAAGCCGACCGTGGCCGAGGGGGTCGTCTCGGGGGGCTTCTTCGTCCTGAATCGTCGCGTCTTCGACTACCTGGGCTCCGACCCGAAGGTCTTCTTCGAGCTCGAACCGCTGCAGAAGCTGGCGCGCGACGGCGAGCTCTCGGTCTTCGTCCACGAGGGCTTCTGGCACCCGATGGACACCTACCGCGACTGGCTGCATCTCAACGACCTCTGGAAGACGGGCCGCGCCCCCTGGAAAGTCTGGGAGTGACGCCGGCGAATCCGCCCGATCTGTCGCTCGTCGTGCCGCTCTTCAACGAGGCGGAGAATCTCCCCGTGCTCGCGGAGGAGATCCGCCGGGCGCTCGCGCCCACGGGCCGCAGCTGGGAGTGCCTGTTCGTCGACGACGGCTCGACCGACGACAGCCTCGAGGTTCTCAAGGCCCTGGCGGCGGAGGACCCGACGGTGCGCATTCTCCGCCATCGCAGGAACGCCGGCCAGTCCGCCGCCCTCGCCGCCGGTTTCGCCGCGGCGCGCGGCGCGATCGTCGTCACCCTCGACGCCGATCTCCAGAACGACCCGGCGGACATTCCGGCGCTGCTCGCGCGCCTCGGTGCCTCGGCGGCGACGAGCGACTGCGACGCGGTCTCCGGCGTCCGCCAGCGGCGCCAGGACAGCTGGGTGCGCCGGGTTTCGTCGCGGGTCGCCAACAGCGTGCGCAACTGGGCGACCGACGAGCAGGTGAGCGACGTCGGCTGCTCGCTCAAGGCCTATCGCCGCGAGGT
>CAZQTL010000021.1:0-24165 GCA_964595975.1 uncultured Thermoanaerobaculia bacterium
CGTCCGGGCTATCGTCCGTCGGGACCTGGAACCCGGCCCGGCGGCCCCCCCGGCAGCCGTCCCAGCGGTCCCCCCGGCTCACGGCCCGGTGGCCCCCCCGGCTCACGGCCGGGCGGCCCTCCCGGCTCACGGCCGCCCTATGGCGGCGGCGCGGGCCGTCCTCCCATGGGAGGCCCGAGCCGTCCCGGTGGGCCCCGTCCGCCGTCTTCGATGCCGCCGCCGTCGTCTCCCGGCAGCTCGAAGCGCGGTGACCAGCGCGGCCCGGATCAGGACAAGAAGAAGTCGAAGAAGGGACGCAAGACGACGATCGAGATCCAGACGGCCGACATCCGCAGCCTGCGCGGTTCGCTGGTCGAGATCGAGGACGTCGTCGACCAGTCGGTCGTCCCGTCGGGCTCCCTCGCCGCGCGCAGCCGGCGGCGCAAGGAGACCCGCGGCGACCAGGACCCCGAGGTCAACACCATCCGCAGCGGTCGCACGCTCGAAGACGGTCCGATGATCATCTCCGAGGGCATGACGCTGCGGGACTTCGCCGACCGTCTCCAGGTCAAGGCGAAGGACCTCATCGCCCTGCTGGTTCAGCGCGGCATCATGGCGAACATCAACTTCATCATCGAGCCCGAGTTCGGCATCAAGCTCGTCAAGGAGTTCGGACTCGAGGCCAAGGTCATGACATTCGAGCAGGAAGTCCAGTCGGGCCTCAAGACCGACGCCGAGGCGGGCCCGGCCGAGAAGCTGACATCGCGCGCGCCGGTCGTCACGATCATGGGGCACGTCGACCACGGCAAGACCTCGCTGCTCGACAAGATCCGCTCGTCGAAGATCACCGAAGGCGAGTTCGGGGGCATCACTCAGCACATCGGCGCCTACCACGTCGACGTCAACAACCGCCAGATCGTCTTCCTCGACACGCCCGGTCACGAGGCCTTCACGATGATGCGGGCCCGCGGTGCGCGGGTCACCGACATCGTCGTGCTGGTGGTCGCCGCCGACGACGGCGTCATGCCGCAGACCGCCGAGGCGATCGACCATGCGCGCGCCGCCGGCGTGCCGATCGTCGTCGCCCTCAACAAGATCGACAAGCCGAACGCCAACCCCGACCGCGTCAAGCAGCAGCTCGCCGACCGCGGCCTGGCGCCCGAGGACTGGGGCGGAAATACCGTCGTCGTGCCGGTTTCGGCGATCAAGGGCACGGGAATCAACGAGCTGCTCGAGATGATTCTCCTCACCGCCGACATCCAGGACCTGAAGGCGAATCCCGATCGCGCCGGCCAGGGAATCGTGCTGGAGGCGCGCAAGGAGACCGGCCGCGGCATCATCGCCACCGTTCTCGTGCAGAACGGCACGCTCAAGGTCGGCGACGTCTTCGTCTCGGGCTCGACCTGGGGCCGGGTGCGCTCGATGAGCGACGACCGCGGCAAGCGGGCGAACGAATCCGGCCCGGCGACCGCCGCCGAGGTCACCGGCTTCACCGACGTTCCCGAAGCCGGCGACACCTTCCAGGTGGTTCCGGACGAGCAGAAGGCCCGCAGCATCGTCGAGTTCCGCCAGCAGGAGTCGCGCAAGAAGGACCTCGTTCCGACCGGCGCCCGGCTCTCGCTGCAGCAGCTCTTCAGCCAGATCGAGAAGGGCGAAGTCAAGGACCTCGCCGTCGTCCTCAAGGCCGACGTGCAGGGCTCGCTCGAGGTGCTGCGCGACGCCATCGAGAAGATCGGGACGGCGAAGGTCAAGACGACCGTCCTGCACAGCGGCGTCGGCGCGATCACCACCAACGACGTGCTGCTCGCTTCGGCCTCGAAGGCGATCATCGTCGGGTTCAACATCCGCCCGGAAAGGAACGCCGTCGAGCTCGCCGAGAAGGAGCAGGTGGAAATCCGCCTCTACACGGTGATCTACGAGCTGCTCGACGACCTGCGCAACGCGATGGTCGGACTCCTCGAGCCGACCTTCAAGGAGGTCTCGAAGGGCCGCGCCGAGGTCCGCGAGATCTACCGCGTTCCCAAGGTGGGGACCATCGCCGGCTGCCACGTCATCGACGGCGTGATCCCGCGGAGCGCTCCCGTCCGTCTGATTCGCGATGGGCGTGTAGTCTTCGAAGGCAAGATCGTCTCTCTCAAGCGCTTCAAGGACGACGCCTCGGAAGTGCGCAGCGGCTTCGACTGCGGCATCGGTCTCGACCGCTTCCAGGACATGAAGCCGGGCGACATCATCGAAGCGTTCGCCAAGGAAGAGATCGCTCCGACGCTGAACTAGGTCGGGCACCGGAAGACTGCGCGGGGCAAGGGTGCCGCCGCGCAGCCTCCGGACGGCCAGCGCGCACCCCAATCGCGGACTCGCCATCGATGTACGTCGGCCTCGGAATCCTCGACCTCGAGCTTCCCCACGTCCACGACCTCAAGGCCAAACGCCGCGTGGTGCGCAGCCTGATCGACCGTCTGCATGCGCGCCACCGGATCTCGGCGGCCGAGACCGGGATGCAGGAGCGGCTGCAGCGCGCCGAGATCGGCGTCGCCCTGGTGACGGCGACCGAATCGCAGGCGCAGCAGCTCCTCGACGAGGTGCTGCGCCTCGCCGACGAGGAGGGCGAGGCGGTCGTCCTCGGCTGGGAGCCGCAGATTCTGGAGGAAGGTGAATGAGCCAACGAACCGATCGCGTCGCCGACTCGCTCCGCAAGGAGCTCTCGGTGCTGCTGATGCGCGAGGTACGCGACCCGCGAGTCGCGCTCGCGACCATCTCGCGCGTCCAGGTCGCCCGCGACCTGGGCCATGCCCGCATCTGGATCTCGGTGCTCGGAGACGAGGAGACGCGCCAGCAGACGATGGCCGGTATCGAGCACGCCAAGGGCTTCCTGCGCAGCCAGATCGGCCGCCGGCTCAAGCTGCGCGTGACGCCGGAGCTCGCCTTCGAGCTGGATCGCGGCGCCGAATACCTGCAGGACATGACCGAGATCCTCGACAAGCTGCACAAGGAACCGAGTGATTCCTGAGAACCTGAAGGAGCTCGTCGCCCGGCACGGGCGCTTCCTGATTTCGAGCCACTCCAACCCCGACGGCGACGCCATCGGCTCGGAGCTCGCCCTGCTTCGGCTCCTCCGCCAGGCGGGCAAGCGGGCGCTGATCTGGAACTTCCATCCGACTCCAGGCACCTACCGCGCGTTGCCCGACAGCGCCACGATCCACGTCGGAGCCGAACCGCCCTCCGGGTTTCCGGGCGCCTTCGACTGCGCCGTGGTGCTCGAGTGCCCGACGCTCGACCGCACCGGGATCGCCGACGCGCTCGCCGGCCTCCCGCTGCTCAACATCGACCACCATCTCGGCAACGCCGGCTACGGGGTCGCCAACTGGGTCGACACCAGCGCCCCGGCGGTAGGCGTGATGGTCGCCGCGCTGGCGCGGGACCTCGGCCTCGCCGTCGATCCGGCGACCGCGGACTGCCTCCTTCTGGCCCTGGTCAGCGACACCGGCGGCTTCCGCTTCTCCAACGCCACGCCGGATGCCTTCGAAGCGGCGGCTGTCCTGGTACGCGAGGGTGCCCAACCCGAGCGCGTCTCGCAGTGGCTCAACGAGAGTCAACCCGAGGGAGCGGTTCGGCTGCTCGGCGAGATGCTCGCCACCCTCGAGCTGCACGCGGGCGGCCGCGTCGCCACGGTGCACCTCACCCAGGCGATGTTCGCCCGCGCCGGCGCGGTGCCCGGAGACTCGGAAGGCCTCGTCGACACCCCGCGCACCATCGCCGGCGTCGAAGCGGTCGCACTTCTCCGCGAAACCGGACCCGGTCAATGGAAGGTCTCCTTGCGCAGCCGCGGCCCGGTCGACGTGCAGGCAGTCGCCCAGCGCCGCGCCGGCGGCGGGCACAAGAACGCCGCCGGCTGCAAGGTCACCGGCGAGCTCGGAGTCCTGAAGCGCGAGCTCGTCGCCGACCTCGCGGCCGCGCTGGAGATCCGCCATGACGCTTGACGGGCTGCTGCTGGTCGACAAAGAGGGGGGCTGCACCTCGCATGACGTGGTGCAGATGGTCCGCCGGATCTTCAAACAGAAGCGGGTCGGCCATTGCGGCACGCTCGATCCCGACGCCACCGGCCTGCTCCTGGTCACGCTCGGACAGGCGACCCGGCTGACGCGTTTCCTCATCCAGGCGCGCAAGGTCTACGAGGGGACGATCACCTTCGGCCTCGAGACCGACACCTACGACGCCTCGGGGCGGCCGGTGGCCGAGCGTCCCACGGACGGCCTGACGATGAGCGCCATCGACGCCGCGATGTCCGGTCTCACCGGCACCTTCGAGCAGCGACTTCCCGCCTACAGCGCCCACAAGATCCAGGGCGTCAAGCTCTACGAGATGGCGCGCCGCGGTGAGGAGATCCCGGTGGCCAACAAGGTGGTCACGGTGGACGAATTCGCCCGCCTCTCGGATCTCGGCGAGAACCGGATCGATTTTCGCCTCACCTGCTCCTCCGGTACCTACGCCCGGAGCCTGGCGCACGAGGTCGGCGCCCAGGTCGGCACCGGCGCCCATCTCTCGGCGCTGCGTCGCACCCGGATCGGCAAGCCCGGCCTCTGGTTCGACGTCGCCCAGGCCCTGACCCTGGCCGAAGCGAACCGGCGGCACGCGGCCGGCGACGGGCTCGGCGAGGCCTGGCTGCCTCTGGCGCGCATCCCGTTGCCGTTTGCGACCGCTACCCTGGACGCCCCGCAGGAGCGGCGCGCGGCGAACGGCCAGACCGTGCTCGCCACCGGCCTCGGCGGCGCTGCCGGCGACTGGGTGCGGATGGTCGACCGGGTCGGCGAGCTCGTCGCCGTCGGATCGGTCGTCGAAGCGCTCGGGAGCTCCGGCACTGCCGTCCTCCAGCCCCGGATCGTGTTCAAGGCGGGCGCCGATGTGGTAGGCTTTTCAAGGATATAGACAGAGCGACCCAAACTCAGGCGATCCCGTGCGATCGCCACCCCACAGAAGGAGAAGAGACTTGCATCAGGAAAAGGCAGCGATCATCAAGGATTTCCGGATTCACGAGACCGACACCGGCTCGACCGACGTGCAGATCGCGCTGCTCACCCAGCGGATCAACGAGCTCACCGGCCACTTCAAGACCCACACCAAGGATCACCACAGCCGCCGCGGCCTGCTCAAGCTCGTCGGTCAGCGCCGTCGCCTGCTCGACTACATGAAGCGGCGCGACGCCGAGCGCTACCGCCAGGTCATCGAACGCCTGGGAATCCGCAAGTAATCCACTCTCGACCCCTTCGACCCCTTCGAACGGCGTCGGAACCGCACCCGGTCGCAGCCTCTTTCGGGAGGTTTGCGGCCGGGTCGCCCTCTCCTAGCCGCCGTTCTTGCCGTTCCATGCAGACCAAGGAAAATCAATGAAAACGCAGAGAACCGTTCAGGTCGGCTCGGAGAGCCTCTCTCTCGAGACCGGCCACATCGCCAAGCAGGCCCACGGCGCGTGCGTCGTCCGCCTCGGCGATACCGTCGTCCTCACCACCGCCTGCATGCAGGCGAGCACCATGCCGCGCGACTTCCTGCCGCTGACCGTCGACTACCGCGAGTACGCCTACGCGGCGGGCCGGATCCCCGGCGGCTTTTTCAAGCGTGAAGGCCGCGCGACCGAGAAGGAGACCATCACCGCGCGGCTGATCGACCGCCCGCTGCGACCGCTCTTCCCGCCCGGCTACACCAGCGAGACGCAGATCATCTCCTTCGTCCTCTCGGCCGACGGCGAGCACGATCCCGACATCCTGGCGATCAACGGCGCTTCGACGGCGCTCGTCCTCTCCGAAATCCCGTTCTACCATCCCATCGCCGCCGTGCGCGTCGGCCTCATCGACGGCCAGATCGTGTTCAACCCCACCAACAGCCAGCGCGACGTCGCCGATCTCGATCTGGTCGTCGTCGGAACCGAAGAGGCGGTGATGATGGTCGAGGCGGGGGCCAACCAGCTCTCCGAGCAGACGCTCCTCGACTGCATCTGGGCCGGACACGCCGAGCTGCAGAAGGTCATCCAGGCGCAGATCTCGATGTTCCGCGAGCGCGGCCTGTCGAAGCCGGCGTGGACCGCCCCCGAGGCCTACCCGCAGGAGCTCTACCAGGAGGTCCGCGGCGCCATCCATGCGCAGCTCAAGGCGGCGCTCCATACCCAGGGCAAGTTCGAGCGCAAGGACGCCGTCTCCAAGGTGGTCAAGGAGTACCTCGCGACCATCCCCGAGGACGACGCCACCAAGCGCTCGCAGGCCAAGAAGGTCATCGAGACGCTCGAGGAAGAAACCCTCTACGACTCGGTGCTCCACGACCGCAATCGCTTCGACTCGCGCAAGCTCGACGAGATCCGCCCGATCGACATCGAGGTCGGCGTTCTGCCGCGCACCCACGGCTCGGCGCTCTTCACCCGCGGCGAGACGCAGGCGCTCGCGACGGTCACTCTCGGCACTCAGCGCGATGCCCAGATCATCGAGGAGTACGACGGCGAGAGCAAGCAGAAGTTCCTCCTGCACTACAACTTCCCGCCCTTCTCGGTCGGCGAGGTGAAGTTCATGCGCGGCGCCAGCCGGCGCGAGATCGGCCACGGCGTGCTCGCCCGCCGGGCGCTGCTGCCGGTCCTGCCGCACGAAGAGGACTTCCCGTACACCATCCGCGTCGTCTCCGACATCCTCGAGTCGAACGGCTCGTCGTCGATGGCGACGGTCTGCGGCGGATCGCTGGCTCTGTTCGACGCCGGCGTGCCGCTTCTCGCGCCGGTCGCCGGCGTGGCGATGGGCCTCGTGCAGCGCGGCGACAACTTCGCCGTCCTGACCGACATCGCCGGCCAGGAAGATCACTACGGCGACATGGACTTCAAGGTCGCCGGCACGCGCAAGGGCATCACCGCCCTGCAGATGGATATCAAGGTCGGCGGCGTCTCGAAGTCGGTCATGGAGACCGCCCTCGAGCAGGCCCGGTTGGGCCGGCTGCATATCCTCGGCAAGATGGAAGCGATTATCGGCACTCCGCGCCACGATCTCTCCAACTTCGCGCCGCGGCTCTACACGCTGCAGATCAACAAGGAGAAGATCCGCGACATCATCGGACCCGGTGGCAAGACCATCCGCTCGATCGTCGAGGAGACCGGATGTCAGGTCGAGGTCGAGAACGACGGCCGCGTGATCATCGCCTCCCCCGACGCCGAAGCCGCCAAGCGCGCGATCCAGATGATCGAGCGCCTGACCGAGGTGCCGGAGATCGGCAAGGTCTACACCGGCACCGTGCGTCGCGTCGAGGCCTACGGCTGCTTCGTCGAGATCATGCCCGGCACTGACGGCCTGGTGCACATCAGCGAGCTCGCCCCCTACCGGGTGCGCGAGACGTCCGATGTGGTCAAGGAGGGCGACGAGCTCACGGTCAAGGTCATCGACATCGATGACACCGGCCGCGTCCGTCTGTCGCGCAAGGCGGTCATCGTCGAGGCTCCGGACTACGATCCGGCGGCCTACGCCGGCATGGGCATGAGCGAGGACGAGCGTCCGCCGCGCGCCGAGGGTCCCTCCGGGGGCCGCGGCGGAGATCGTGGCGGCCGCGGCGGCCGTCCGGAGCGTGGCGGCCGCAGCGGCGGCGGTCGCGACTCTCGCGGTCCGCGCCGCTGACGCATCGCCAGCAGTGGATCTAGAATCGGGCCGGGTCGGAGACGATCCGGCCCGTTTTCTTTCTGCAGGGACCGAGGCCTTCATGTCGCACGGAGAGCTGTCGATTGCTGAACTGACCGGGCATCTCGACCGGCTGCTGGAGGCCGGCTCCGGCAAGGACTTCGGCCCGAACGGGCTCCAGGTCCAGGGACGCCGGCCGATCCGCAAGGTCGCCACCGGCGTCTCCTCCTGCGTCGAGCTCTTCGAGCGCGCGCGCGACGCCGGCGCCGACGCCGTCCTGGTGCACCACGGAATCTTCTGGGACGGCACGCCGCGACAGCTCACCGGGCATACCTACGCCCGGGTCGCGACCCTCATCGAGGCCGGCATCCACCTCCTCGCCTACCATCTGCCGCTCGACCGCCACCCGGAGCTCGGCAACAACATCCTGGCGGTGAAGCGCCTGGGCCTCTACTCGGTCGAGCCGTTCGCCGACTACCACGGCCTGCCGATCGGCTTTCGCGGCCGCTACCCCGAGCCGGTTTCGCGCGAAGAGCTGGTCGAGCGCTGCCGCAAGGTCTTCGGTCAGGAGCCGCTCGCCTTCCTTTCCGGGCCGGAGCAAATCTCGACCGTCGGCATGGTGAGCGGCGGCGCCGCCGGCGAGCTCCACCAGGCGATCGCCGCCGGCCTCGACGCCTACATCACCGGCGAGCCGACCGAGTGGGTCATGAACGTCGCGCGCGAGAACCGCATCCACTTCCTCGCCGTCGGCCACTACGCCAGCGAACGGCTCGGCATCCAGGCGCTCGGCGAGCACCTCGCCGCCCGCTTCGGCCTCGCCCACGAGTTCATCGACATCCCAAACCCCATCTAGCCAGGGGAGCCACCGCGCTTCGCAGTCGCGGGCTCGCCCTGGGGCGCCGGTGGTATCTGGCGAGCGGGTACGCTGCGCTGCTCGCCCCTCGGGGGCCCCTCTGCTCCCTCCTCGGGCTCTGCGCTGCTCGGTACCCGCTCGCCGCTCCTCCCGGTGGCTGGGCGAGCCTCGGCACAGCCGTGTACCTTCGGTTCTGAGGATCCCGGCACCGCCGACCGGCGAACTCGAAACGAGACGCCAGCGTTTACCCGAGAGGATCTGCCTTCGTGAAGAAGCGGAAGAAGTTCTCGGTCGTGAGCGCCGCGACAGCCGCCAGGTCGAGGCCGAGCTCGAGGCCGAGGCGGGTGGCGATTTCGACGGTGAACGCCGGCTCGTTGGGCTTCCCCCGGTGCGGCACCGGCGCGAGGTAGGGGGTGTCCGTCTCGACGAGGAAGCGGTCGCGCGGCGTGCCGGCGATCACCTCGCGCACGTTGTCGGCCTTCGGAAACGTGATCATGCCCGACATCCCGAGCATGCCACCGTGCGCGACGACAGTCTCGGCCATGGCACGGCCACCGGCGAACGAATGGAAATCCGCTCTGAGCGTCGCGAACTCGGGCTCGGCGAGAATCGCCAGCATGCGCTCGTTCGAGTCCCGGTTGTGCACGATCGCCGGCAGGTCGAGCTCGACCGCCAGACGCCACTGCGCCCGCAACACCTCCTCCTGCACGTCGCGCGGCGCATGATCGTAGAAGAAGTCGAGTCCGCACTCCCCCACCGCCACGACCTTGGGATCGGCGAGCAGAGCGCGCAGCCGCGCGGAGTCCTCCGCGCGCCAGGTTGCCGCCTCGTGCGGATGCACCCCGAGGGCGCACCAGACATTCTCCTGGGACCGGCAGAGCGCGAGCAGATCTTCCGCCTGGTCGAGCTGTGTCGCGGGCACCAGAAAACCCTCGACGCCGCGCTCGCGGGCGCGGTCGATCGCCGCGGACCGGGCCTCCGGCTCGAGGTACTGCAGATGGCAATGGGAGTCGACGAGAAAAGGAGCTGCGCTCACTTCACCCGGGTTCCGTTCGGCGCCCCGGCGGCGTGCGGACGGACCAGGATCGGCTTGCCGTCGGCATCGGTCGCCGCGAGGATCATGCCGCGCGACTCGACGCCCATGAGCTTCGCCGGCTTGAGATTCGCCACCACGACGACCTGCTCGCCGACCAGTTCCTCCGGCGTGTAGGCCTTGCCGATGCCGGCGACCAGCTGGCGTGGACTCTCTTCCGCGAGGTCGACCAGCAGGCGGATCAGCTTGTCGGATTTCGGCACGCGCTCGGCGAACTTCACCGTGCCTACCTTGAGCTCGGTGGCGAAGAAATGGTCGATCGTGACCTCGGCCGGCGCCGCAGCAGCCGCGGCGGGAGTGGCAGGCGCCGCGGGCGCGGCGGGCGCTGGTGTCGCCGCAGGTGCCGCCGCCACCGCAGGCGCCGCCTCGGGTGCGGACGATTTCAGGTCGGACATGAACTTCTCCTTGTCGATTCTCGGAAAGATCGGCGCCAGCTCGGGCAGCGGCGCGGACGTGGGAGTTCCGCCCCAGGTCATCGCATCGAGGGTCTCCGGCACGTTCGTGGTACCCACGGCAGCCAGCACCTGGCGCGCAACGGTCGGCATAAACGGCAGCAAGCCGGTGGCGACGATGCGCACCGCCTCGAGACCGTTCCACAGGATCCGGGAGAGACCCTCGCTCGGGCCTTCCGCCTTGATCATCTTCCACGGTTCGCGCACGACCAGATACTGATTGGTCTCGGCGAGGAGCCGCCAGAGCGCTCGCAGGGCATCCTGGAAGGCCAGTGCGTCCATCGCCTCGCGGTAGTCCGACACGACCTGGCGGGCGACTGCGATCAGCGGATTGTCGTCGCACGCCACCGGCGGGGTGCGGCCGCCGAACGCCCCACGCGTCACTGTGACGACCCGGCTCGCGGTGTTTCCGAGGTCGTTCGCCAGGTCGCTGTTGAAGCGGTCGACGAACGCTTCGTCGGAGAAGCTCGCATCCTGGCCGAAGACCATCTCGCGCAAGAGGTAGTAGCGCAGCGCGTCGGGACCGAACCGCGCCACGAGGTCGTCGGGTCGCACGACGTTGCCGACCGACTTCGACATCTTCTTCGCATCCCGCAGCCACCAGCCGTGCGCCCAGACCGTCGTCGGCAGCGGCAGCCCCGCCGACATCAGGAACGCCGGCCAGTAGACCGCATGGAAGCGGACGATGTCCTTGCCCATGAGATGGATGCGGGTGGGCGCGCCGCCGGAGGCGGTCGAATCGTTCCAAAAAGCCCGGTAAAGGGACGCTGACGGCTCGATGGCCGTGACTCCTGCGTCGGCACCGCTCACCGCGGCGCCCACCGGGCCATCTCCCTTGTTCGAGCTTTTCGCGTTCGCGATTGCGCCTTCGGCGCCAAAACCGAGGGCGGTGATGTAGTTGGCGAGCGCATCGAGCCAGACGTAGACGGTGTGGCCGGGATAGCCGGGGAACGGGATCCCCCAGGCGAGGCCGGTGCGGCTCACGGAAAGATCCCGCAGTCCGGACTCGACGAACGACCTCACCTCGTTCTTGCGCGTCTCGGGGCGGATCGACTCCGGATGCGAGTCGATCCAGTCGAGCAGCGGCTGCTGGTACTTGGCGAGCCGGAAAAAGACATTCTCCTCCGAGTGCCATTCGACGGCGGCGCCGTGCACCGGGCACTTCTGCCCCGGCGAGAGCTCCTTCTCGGTGTAGAAGAGCTCGCACGGCGAGCAGTACCACCCCTCGTGCTTCGCCAGATAGAGATCGCCGCTGGCTTCGATCCGCCGGATGAGCTCGAGGACGCCACGCTCGTGGCGCGGCTCGGTGGTGCGGATGAAGTCGTCATGCGAGATGCCGAAGGTCTTCCACAGCTCGTGATAGCGCGCCACGACCCGGTCGGCGAGTTGTTGCTCGGTCACCCCTTCGCGCGCCGCCGCTCGTTCGATGTTCTGTCCATGCTCGTCGGTGCCGGTGAGGAAGCGGACGTCGTCCCCTGCCAGGCGCCGGTAGCGCGCCAGGGTGTCGGCGACGATCGTCGTGAAGATATGCCCGATGTGGGGCAGATCGTTGACGTAGTAGATCGGTGTGGTGAGGTAGTAGGGCGGCATCCGTTGTTCCTGCCTCTCGCTGGGCAGCGATTCTATCAGCGGCGCGCCGCGGAGAGCCGTTCAGCTGGTGGCGAGCTCGCCCCGCTGGTAGAGGTAGCGCGCCCCGCAGTAGGAGCACTGCGCCTCGACCCGGCCCTCGTCGTCGCGGATCTCGTCGAGGTCCGCGGGCGGCAGGCCGACGAGCGTGCCGAGCAGCCCCTCGCGGCTGCAGCTGCAGCGGAAGCGCACCTCGCGGCGATCGATGATTTCGGGCTCGAGGCCGGCCAGGACGTCGTCGCGGAGCTCGGCCAGCCCGCCGCGGCCGATCGTGCGACTGACGCCGCCGACGCGCGCCAGGTTCTCCTCGAGTTTCTCGACCGCGTCCTCGCGCGCACCGGGCATGACCTCGACGATCATGCCACCGGCGGCGCGCACCCCCTCCGGTCCCTCGAGAACGCCGACCATCACCACCGATTGCGTCTGCTCGCTCTGTTCGAGGAAGTGGGCGAGATCGAGGCCGATCTCCCCCGACTCGAGCGCCACCTGGCTCTCGTAGGAGCTGCCGTCGACGAGCTCGCGGCGCACCCGCAGGATTCCCCGCCCCACCGCGCCGGCGATGCGCAGGCCGATCTGGATATCGGTCGGCAGCTCGGTCGGCGGCGCGACCTGCGGCTCCCCTACCAGGCCGCGAAGATTCCCTTCGCTGTCCACTTCGGCGACGATCTTGCCGATCGGCCCGTCACCGCTCACCGTCAGCGTCAAGCGGCGCGAAGCGCGCGCCGAGAGCCGCAACAGGAGCGTCGCGCCGGCCATCGCGCGGCCCAAGGCCACGGCGGCGATCGGCGACAGATCGTGGCGCTGGCGCGCCTCTTCCACCACCGGCGTCAGGTCGACCGCCGCCCAGCGCAAGCTGACCTCGCCGGCGACACCGTATTCGAGCGTTCCGGACTGCAGGAGCTGCTTCAAGAAAGAGACCTCACAAGGAAAAGGATCCGGCGGCAGCGGCGACGAGCGCCGCCTCGTGAACCGCACGCCAGGTTGTTCCGGCGGCCTCCGCGAGGCGCTTGCAGTCCTCGAACTCCGGCGCGTTGGCGATCGCCCGGCCGCGGAATCGCGCGCGCTTCACGCGCACGTCCCCGAACCGGGTGGAAACGGAGACGATCTCGCGCTCGGCTTCGAATCGTCCACTGGTCTGAAAGCGACAACCGATCGACCCGGTTTCCGCCAGCAGAAGGCCGGCCAGTCGCTCGAGCTCCGGGCGCCGGCAGAGCATCGTCACCAGGCTCCCGGGCCGCCCCTTCTTCATCTGCACGGGAGTGAGATAGACGTCGAGGGCGCCTTCCGCCAGCAGGCGGCTCGTGGCGTGGCCGAGCCCCTCGCCCGAAAGGTCGTCCACCTCACACTCGACCACCAGGACTTCGGAGTGCGGGCCGCCCGCGCCCGCTCCCGGCCAGGCGGTTCCCGCCACCAGGCGCACGGCGTTCGGCCGGCCGGCGATCTCCTTGCGACCGAGGCCATAACCGACGCCCTCGACGACGAGCGTCGGCAGCTCGACGAACTCGTCCACCAGCTCGGCGAGCAGCACCGCGCCGGTCGGCGTCAGGAGCTCGCCGATCGTGCGGTCGGAGCCGTAGACGGGCAGGCCGCGCATGAGCTCCGCCACCGCCGGCGGCGGCACCGGCATGACGCCGTGCGCCCCGCGCACCGTGCCGCCGCCGAGATTCACCGCTCCGCAGGTGATCCGCCGCGGCGCCAGCCACTCGACCGCGGCGGCGGCGCCGACCAGGTCGACGATCGAATCGACCGCTCCGACCTCGTGGAAGTGCACCCGTTCGACCGGCATCCCGTGCGCCTTCGCCTCGGCCTCGCCCAGGCGATGAAAGAGCGCGCGAGCGCGCGATTTCACCGCCGGCGCGAGACCGCTGCCGTCGATCAGCGCCAGGATCTCCGGCAGGTTCCGGCCATGGCCATGCCCCTGGCCGGAATGGTGGGCATGTTCATGAACATGCCCGTGCTCGTGTCCGTGCCCATGCTCGGGCGGATGAGAATGCCCCCCCGCCCCGCCGCCGCCAGGCACGCCACCCTCATTTACTGAAAGCTTTTCTATCTGGTCGTCCGCGACGGCCTCACGGACCCGCTCCTCGGGATCCGGTCCCTCGATCGGCTTGCCGTGGTCGAGAACCCGGAACCGGGTGCCGGCAAAGCCGGCCCGGGTGGTCTTGCGAGACTCCGTGGAGATGCCGTGCAGGTTCAGGCTGGCGACGGCCTCGGCGACGACGCTCGCCGGCATGCCGAGGTCGAGGCAGGCGCCGAGGAACATGTCCCCCGCCAGGCCGCTGAAACAGTCGAGATGAAGATCCTTGCCTTGCACGCTCCGGAAATTACCATGCGCCGCGCTCGCGCAGGGAAACCCAGCGTCCGACGCCGCCGAGGATCAGGTGATCGACCAGCCGCACGCCGACGAGCTCACCGCCCTCGGCGAGGCGGCGGGTGAACGCGAGATCCTCGGGCGACGGGCTGGGGTCGCCCGAGGGGTGGGTGTGGAAGACCACCATGCCGCAGGCGCCGTGCAGGAGGCCTTCCTTGAGGATCGCCCGCGGCTCGACCGCGGCGCGATTGACGGTGCCGCGGTAGAGCTCGCGCTCGGCCAGCAGGCGATTGCGCGTGTCGAGGTAGAGCGCCCCCATGACCTCCTGATCGCGCACGCCGTAGCGCAGGGCGAGGTAGCTCGCGACCGCCGCCGGCGCGCCGAGGACGGCGCGCTCGACGGCGTCGTTCCTCGCCAGGCGGCGGCCGATCTCCGCCGCGGCGAGGAGCGCCGCCGCCTTGGCCTCGCCGAGCCCCTTGCGCAGGAGGCCCTGCGCGCCGGTGCCGGCGAGTCCCGGCAAGCCGCCGATCGCCGAGAGAATCTCGCGCGCCACCTCGAGCGCCGAAGCCCCGGGGCGTCCCGTCCGCAGCAGAATCGCCAGCAGCTCGGCGTCGCCCAGCGCCCGCGCCCCCTGCGCCAGCAGCCGCTCGCGCGGCCGCTCGTCGGCCGGCAGCTCGCGAATGAGGAGCGTCGACCCTCCGCGCGGCGCGGTCGGACAGACGGTCAGATCTCGTCTCCGAAGAGGTCCCGCAGCTGGGCTGCACGATCCTGCTCGAGGCGCCGTTCGATGCGGGTGACGAGCCGCGGCAGCACCTCCCCCGCCGGGTCGCGATAGGAGCGGTCGGCGAGGTGGGAGAGCGGCGTCGTCTCGCGGTTGACCTCGACGACGAACGCCCCGTTGCTCGCTGCGAGCTCGATGAGGCCGGCCGCCGGGTAGACGGTCGCCGAGGTGCCGACGACGAGGAAGAGCTGGCAGGCCGCCGCCGCCTCCGCGGCCTCCTCGAAGACGGCCATCGGCAGCCGCTCGCCGAACCAGACGACCGACGGGCGCATCCGCCCGCCACAGCCGCAGCGCGGCGAGTCCCCTCCCGAGTCGGCGAGGTCGACGAGCGTCGCCATGTCGACCTCCCGGCCGCAGGCGTTGCAGCGGGCGTTCCAGATGTTGCCGTGAAGCTCGAGGACCTTCGAGTTCCCGGCGCGCTGGTGCATCCGGTCGATGTTCTGTGTCACGACGAGTAAAGACGGAAACGAGCGCTCCAGTCTGGCGATCGCCCGATGCGCCGCGTTGGGCTCGGAGTCGCGCACCCCGACGTAGCGCGACACATACCAGTCCCACACCCGCTTCGGCTCGCGCGCAAACGCCTCCGGCGTCGCGAGCGTCGCCGGATCGAAATCGGCCCAGAGGCCGCCGATTCCGCGGAACGTCGCGAGGCCCGACTCGGCCGAAACGCCGGCGCCGGTGAAAACGACGATAGGAGTCGCGACAGGATGGAACGGGCGCTCAGTCATCCATGGGCCTCCGCTAAGTCAAGAGAGGTAGGCTATCTTTCATCAGTCCACCAACGCCAAGTCGGGAAGCCCCGGACGACGACGCTTTCAGAGGATCGCGACGATGAGACTCCGCAACTCGCTCTTGTTCGTCTGCCTATTCGCCTGCTCGGACCTTTCGCAAGCAGGCCAACTGGCCTCCATGGTCCGCGACCTGCGGACCACTGCCGTCGGCGGCAGGTCGCTTCCGCACTTCCTGGGATTCGCGGCGGACATCGCCTACTTCAGCGCCGAGACTCCGAGCATCGGCCGCGAGCTCTGGCGGACCGATGGCACATCTGAAGGTACCCGACTGGTGGCAGACGGCTGCCCTGGCGAATGTGACAAGCACTTCACGACTCTCGCACAGGCCGAGGATCGGCTCTTTCTGGCCTCCTCTCCTTATGCGGGTAGCTTCAACGTCAGTGAGCTTCTGGTCGCGACGAGCGATCCCTCCTCGGTACAGGTGATACTCGCTTCATCGGGAGAAGTGAACCTCTCGAGCCTCCTGTCCGATGGGGGAACAGCGCTGCTCGGTGAAGAGCTGGTGTTCTGGACCTCGGACTTCTCGGGTGCCGCCCAGATCTACTCCGCGCGCGGCCCGGGTTCAGAACTTACTTCGCTGGCCAGATTCGAAGGCACGGCCGGACTCGGGCGGCTGCAGCGCTCCGGCCCCCTCGTCTACTTCTGGAGCTACCCCTACGGGGCGCCTGCCGAGCTCTGGGCGACGGATGGGACCGCCTCCGGAACTCACCGAGTCGCCACTCTCGACGTCCAGTCGGAGGTCGCGGTCCAGGTCAGCCTCGGTGCGCACAGTCTCCTCTTCGCCGCGCAAGATCCGAACGGCTCTGAGATCTGGATCTCGGACGGAACCTCGCCAGGCACCCGTCCCCTCTCGAGTTTCGCCGATCCGGACGCGACCATCTGGACTGCGGCGGCGTCGCCGAACCGTGCCTACTTCTTCGTCGATGACGCTTCCTTCGGACAGGAGCTCTGGACGACCGACGGTACATCCGAAGGAACGCATGCCGTGACCTCGTTCGGATTTCATGCGCCCTTCGGCTCCAACTATTCAACGGACCAGCTCATCGTCGCCGGGGATCGGGCCTACTTCTTCGCCACCAACGGAATCGACGGCGTGGAGCTCTGGGTCACGACCGCCTCCGGCAGCTCGGCTTCACCCCTTGCCGAGGTCTGCGAGGAATCCGATTGCTTCGCCGACCGCTGGCTTCGCTCGATCGGCACACAGGTCTTCTTCCAGGACGAGGATCCCGAGCACGGCTTCGAGATCTGGACGACCGACGGCAGCGCTTCCGGCACCCACATTCTGGACGACTCTTGCCCAGGGAGTTGCGGAGGCTTCGGGAACGTGCTCGCAACGTCCGCCGGCAGGCTCGTTTACTCGGCCTCGCAGGGCGACGGAAACCCGACGACGATCTTCATCGCCGCCGCACCGTGGGTCGACTCGACCTCGCTCTTCGACCCCTTGCGGGGGGCTCCGACCCTCAACTACTACGAACAGGGTCCGGCCCTGGACTCCGGCGAGCTCCTCTACTTCACCGCCGTCGACTCACTCGGCGGTGCCGAGCCCTGGGTCAGCCGCGGCTCTCCATCGACATCGCTTCAACTCGCCGACCTCTGGGGTCCGGTGGAGAGCAGTTCGCAACCCCGGAACTTCGTGGCCTCCAGCGGAACGGTGGCGTTCGAGGCATCCGGCTCCGACTACTACTACGAGTCCATCTGGCTGACGCAGGGGAACAGCGCCACCACGCGCGAAGCGTCCCGGCCCCCCAACCTCTGCGTGAACGCGAATCTGCCGACCGAAGCCCTCGCCGATCGATTCGTGTCTGTCGGCTGCTATGGAGGCTTCGTCCTGATCGATCCCGCAACCAGCAGCGTGAGCGCTATTCCCACCGCCTCATGCTACGAGCCCGCGGCCGTGGGAGTCCTCGGCGGCACCGTTGCTGCGGCATTCTGGTGCGGTGGCGAAACGCAGATCTGGCGCAGCGACGGCACCGAGGCCGGCACCGCGCCGACTCTGTCGCTTCCCTACGGATTCAGCGTCTACTCGGAGTTCAAGGCCGTCGGTAACCACCTCTTGGTCGTCGGAGGGCAGGATGAGGTGCGCCTCTACGCCCTTTCGCCACCGTTTTCGGCCTTGGTCCAGTTGACCGGTCCCGACGATTACTTCGAGTCGCTCATCGCGCCCGAGAACGAAGAACTGGCGTTCTTCTCGTTGGGCAGCCGCCTCTGGCGAACCGACGGAACTCCAAGCGGGACCTTCGCCGTGGGCCCCCAACGCCCACTGATTCGCCTCAAGGCGGCGGTTCGCTCCGCTACCGGCTACGACCTGGTGGTCCTGAACGAGTCCAATTACTACGAGGTTTGGTCGACGGACGGAACGTCCCCAGGTACACAGTTTCGTGCGGCCATCGGGCCCTTCTACGAGTCGTTGCAGCCGGTCGCGCTCGACCGTGCCGGCGACAACCTCTATTTCTTCCTCTACTCCTATGAGGCGGGGAGGACCTTGTGGACCCTCGAGGACGGTTCGAGCGAGCCTCATGTCCTGAATACGTCCGCTTCCGACTCGAGCCCTACTGTCCATTCCCTCGGCCACCATGGGAGTCGCGCGTACTTCTCGGGCTGCGACGCCACCCACGGATGCGAGCTCTGGTCCACCGAAGGGACCGAAGCGAGCACTCGGATGCTCCAGGACATCGCGCCTGGACCGGCGTCCTCTGATCCCGGCGAGCTGTTCGTCGACGGCTCGCTGCTCTATTTCTCCGCCGACGATGGCCTGCACGGCTTCGAGCCGTGGGCCTTGCCGCTCGACGACGGACCCGCCTGTCGCGCCAATGAGCTCAACCTCTGCCTCGAGGGCGGACGGTTCCAGGCGTCGGCGCGATGGACCGATTTCTCGCGCCACTCCGGCGATGCGACCGCCGTTGCGATCACCCCCGACACCGGCTACTTCTGGTTCTTCGACGACGCCAACGTCGAGCTGATCCTGAAGCTGATCGACGGCGGCGGCTACAACGGGCATCACTGGGTCTACTACGGCGCGCTGTCGAACGTCGAGTACACCTTCACCGTCACCGACTCCGAGACCGGCGCGGCGAAGCGCTACTTCAACCCGGCGACGCGCTTCGCGAGCTCGGGCGACATCACGGCGTTCGGGCCGCAGGGCGCGCATGCGCTGGGCGGACCCGCCGAGGCGATGACCCGCGCGGCGACGCCGCCGGAGGTCTCGCTCGCCGCCTTCTCCGCCCCGCAGGGTCTGCCCGGCGCCTGCGTGCCGACCGCGACGCGCTTCTGCATCCTCGACAACCGTTTCGCCGTCACCGCGACCTGGCGCGACTTCGCCGGCCACACCGGCACCGCCAACGCCGGCACGCTCACCGACGACACCGGCTACCTCTGGTTCTTCAACGAGGCGAACGTCGAGGTGGTCCTCAAGATGGTCGACGCCGGAACCTTCAACCAGCACTTCTGGGTCTACTACGGCGCGCTCTCGAACGTCGAGTACACCCTCACCGTCACCGACACCGTCGCCGGCGGACCGCCGCGGATCTACCACAACCCCCTCGGCCAGTTCGGCAGCTTCGGCGACATCGAGGCGTTTCCCGCGCCCTAGCAGGAGCTGGCCGGAGCCATCGCCGCGTACGCTTCCGCATGTGGAGCCTCGAGCCGATTCTCGCCCGGCTCGACGTCGTGCTTCCTGGCCCTGCCCGGCATCGCAAGCGCCGGATATAGAGTCTCCCCTAGGCAACTCACTCGCTGAACAAGGGGACGCTCGCGTGAAACCACGATTCGTTCGGACTTGCTGGCTCACCCTGGCGCTCGTCGCGCAGATCGGCAGCGCCCAGCTCCCCTACCTGCTTTCGGACCTCGTTCCCGGGAACGCTCCGGACGCCAACCGCCACCCGAAGCTGCTGGCGACGCTCGGCAGCACCCTCTTCTTCACGGTCGAGGAGCCCTCGCTCGGCGTCGAGCTCTGGATCTCCCAGGGGAGCGCGGAGTCGACCTTTCCCGTCGCTGACCTCTGCCCCGGATCCTGCTCGGGCGCTCCGACGGCGCTCGGCGTCGCCGGCGGGAGGTTCTACTTCGTCGCTCATTTCAGCAGCTTCTGGTCGGATCTCGCTGTCTACTCCGTGCTGCCCTCGGGGCTCGACCTGCAGCGCGTCCTCGTTCAGAGCGACGACGTTCGCCTGGCGTTTCTCGAGAGTCCCTATCCTCAAGGCTACTTCGCCGAGGTTGCCGGCCGTGGAGTCTTCGTCGCGATGCTCGCCGACGGCCGAAAGTCTCTCTGGAGCTCCTCCGGCAGCGAGAGCGACACGGCGCAGTTCTTCGAGTTCCCAGACGCCCTGGACGATCGCTTCCCCTATGGCCTGACGCAGGTCGCCGGTTCACGGGCGACCTTCTTCTTCGCCGGCGGTAGTACCGGAGCGCCTGACGAGCTCTGGGTCACGGACGGCTTCACGGCCGGCACGAGGTCGATTCAGGCGCTCGGCGGCTATTCGCTGCCCGGCGGTCAGGAGGTCGTCGGGTCGAACGTCCTCTTCATCGCGCGTTCGCAGACGGGAAGCGATCTCTGGAAGTCCGATGGCACCGAGTCCGGCACAGCCCGGCTGACCAACTTCGAGGACCCGACCTCGAGGGTCTTGGGATTCGAGGCCGGAGAGTCGCGAATCTACTTCGTCGTCGTGTCGGCGACCGCCGGACAGGAGCTCTGGTCGACGGACGGTTCGCCGTCGAGCACCCATGCCGCCACCAGCATCGGCTACCACGAGCCGTTCGGATCGATCTACACCAGCGCCGAGCTCCACGCCTTCATGGCGGTCGCCGGCAGTCGCGCCTACTTCATCGCCTCGGATGGCATCCACTCCTCGCAACTGTTGCGCACCGACGGGGACCCGTCCTCCGTTCGCGTCGTCGGCGAGATCTGCAACGAGAGCGAGTGTGCTGGAACCTGGGTCGAGGCCGTTGGCGATCGCGCCATCTTCTCCGGAGCCTCGAGCCTCGGAGTCGAACCGATGATCACCGACGCGGCCGGAACGACAGCCACGGTCCTGCTGGATATCTGCCCCGGCAGTTGCTCGAGCCGCCCGCAGGGCCAGAGCGTCTTGAGCACCGGTCGGGTGACCTTCTCCACGTACCCGAACCCCTTCAACAACTTCGTTCGACTCTGGTCCACGGATGGAACCGCCTCCCGGACCTGGAGCCTTCTCCATCCATCCCTCGATGAGATCTGGCTTGCGTTTCCCGTGCCGCAGTTCGCCGAGACGAGCGACCGGCTCTTCTTCGTCGGCAACTCGAGCGAGTTCGGCGAGGAGCTCTGGCAAGCGGCCGACCGTCCGGACTCCGCGAGTGTCGTCGCCCGCGTTCAGGGTGTCGTCGAGGGCAGCGCCCCGCGCGCCTTCCTGGCGGGAGGATCCGAGCTGTACTTCGTCGTCGATCTCAACGACCACGATGCGAGCACGGCCCGTCTCGTCGGAGGCGAGGGGGTCCCGATTCCGGACGGTTCATTCGGTTGCAACGAGTTCTATCGCTCGGATCCGGTCGTGCTCGGACAATCGTTGCTCTATTTCAGCTGCGGTTTCGAAACGCTGCACCGCGTCGATCCCGGCTCGCCCGCCGTCGAGGTCAGAGAGCTGGGGCAGGCCTATCGGGTACCGGGGGCGATCGGATTGAACGACCTGGCCATCTTCGTCGTCGAAACCGAAGAAGGCTACGAAGTCTGGAGGTCGGACGGAAGCAGCGCCGGCACTCAGCTGGGCTTCACATTTCCCCCGGAGACCTCCTTTACCGGTCTCGCCCAGCGGGTTTCCGGGCGCGCTGTCCTCTCTGCAGGCGGGCCTTCCGGTCAGGGTCTCTATGCGGTCTCGCCGACGGTGTCGGCGCTTCAACTGCTCACTCCCCTCGGGCAGAATCCACCCACGCTCCTTTCTCCGGCAGACGGACTCGGTTTCTTCGTCCTCGGCAACGGCTCCACGACGGCGCTATGGAGGACCGACGCCACTCCCGGCGGGACAATCTCCATCCTGCCCCTCGCCGATACCGCCCGACTTCTCGGCGCCATGCGCTGGCAAGGCGGCTATCTCCTCCTGCTCTGGCGCGACCCAGAGCACGTCGATCTCGTTCGTAGCGACGGGAGCGCGCAAGGAACCTCGGTCCTTTCGACATTGGCGCAGCGGGCCGCCCCATTGCCGGCGGACATGGAGAGTTTCGACGGCCGCGCGTTCTTCGCGCTGGCGGGGGCGGGGGAGATCGGGCTCTGGCGTTCGGACGGCACGGCCGAGGGCACAGTTCGAGTCTGGTCTGCACCGGGAGGTTTGGGTCCCGACTGGTCCCCGGAGGTCGAATCCTCCGGATCGCGGTTGGTATTCACCGGCGTCGATCCGGCGCACGGCGTCGAACTGTGGATTCTCGATGGGGCCGACGCCTCTCCCCGCCTGCTGCAGGACATTCTTCCCGGCGCCGCCTCCTCGACCCCGTCCTCGCTCTTCCACCATGGCGACAGCATCTACTTCTCGGCATCCGACGGCTTGCACGGACCGGAGCTCTGGGTCCTGCCTCCTACCGGTGCCGAGATCTGCCGCGCCTCGAGCCGCTCCCTCTGTCTCGAAGACGGCCGATTTCGAGTCGAGGCGACCTGGCGTGACTTCGCCGGCAACACGGGTGACGGAGTCGCCGTACCGATCACTCCCGACACCGGCTACTTCTGGTTCTTCGACGACGCCAACGTCGAGCTGATCCTGAAGCTGATCGACGGCGGCGGCTACAACGGGCATCACTGGGTCTACTACGGCGCGCTGTCGAACGTCGAGTACACCTTCACCGTCACCGACTCCGAGACCGGCGCGGCGAAGCGCTACTTCAACCCGGCGACGCGCTTCGCGAGCTCGGGCGACATCACGGCGTTCGGGCCGCAGGGCGCGCATGCGCTGGGCGGACCCGCCGAGGCGATGACCCGCGCGGCGACGCCGCCGGAGGTCTCGCTCGCCGCCTTCTCCGCCCCGCAGGGTCTGCCCGGCGCCTGCGTGCCGACCGCGACGCGCTTCTGCATCCTCGACAACCGTTTCGCCGTCACCGCGACCTGGCGCGACTTCGCCGGCCACACCGGCACCGCCAACGCCGGCACGCTCACCGACGACACCGGCTACCTCTGGTTCTTCAACGAGGCGAACGTCGAGGTGGTCCTCAAGATGGTCGACGCCGGAACCTTCAACCAGCACTTCTGGGTCTACTACGGCGCGCTCTCGAACGTCGAGTACACCCTCACCGTCACCGACACCGTCGCCGGCGGACCGCCGCGGATCTACCACAACCCCCTCGGCCAGTTCGGCAGCTTCGGCGACATCGAGGCGTTTCCCGCGCCCTAGGATTGGGCGCGGCCGCCGACGGCGGCGTTACGGCACGGTCGCCGACCAGGCGCCGGTGTTGCCGCTGCCGAAGCCGTCGATGAAGATGATGCCGATCGGCGCGAGACACGAGGGGTTGCCGGAGGCGACGCTCACCACGTGGCTGCGCATGCGGTTCGGCACCCGCTCCGGCGCGACGCCAAAGGGGTGGCCGAGGCCGAGCGTCAGCGAGGTGTTGCCCAATCCGCCGCCGAGCAGATGGCAGTAGCTCATGATCGTGCCTGCGCCGACGCCTGAAGGCCCAGGCAGCGCGGCGGTGCCGCAGTAGCAGCCCGTGGTGCCGCACTGTCCGGCGTAGCAGTTGTCCACCGACGCCGCGTTACCGCCGACGTTCTGGTAACAGTGGGTATGCGGCGAGTTGAAGTTGTGGCCGATCTCGTGCGCGAACGCCTCGATGTCCCAGACGACCGAAGGGATGTTGATGTTGAAGTTGCCGTCGATGCCCGAGGTGTAGCCGTAGCCGCCGCCCCAGTTACTCGTGCCGGTGAGCGGCGGCGAGCAGCCTGTCGCGACCGCCGCGGCGTCGATGTTGAAGGCGCCGCTGCACAGGACACCCACCCAGGCGATGCCGGCGTTCGTCGACTTGCCCGAGAGGAAGTGCGTCACGGTACGGGCGATCCCCGCGTGGTTGTTGTTCCAGTAGCGTCCAAAATCGATGAGGCCGCAGGACGGGCTGGTCTGCTGCCAGGGATCCGCCACCGCCCACAGGCTGACGTCGCCCACCACCCACGAGGTCTGCAGCTCGTCGGTGTAGATCGTCGAAGAGTAGGCGACCAGATCGGCGATGTAGTTCGTGGCGTCGGTGGTGTTGCCGCCAAAGGCCGGCAGGTTCAGGAACTCGTTGTCGGTCTCGATGGCGATGACGGCCGTGTGATCGAAAGCACCGCCTTCCCCGGCTGGCGGAAGCGCGGCCGGAGTCGTACTTCCGGGGGCGTCGAGGATCGCGGCGAGCGCCTCGTCGGCGGAGCCGTCGCCGGAGCGAAAGGCCGCCGGCCCGAGATCGTCGAGGGCACAGCGGAAGCCGCCGCCGGGCTGCTCGAGCTCGCGCGCCCCATCGACGGCACGCAGCCGCAGCTGGCCCTCGACGGCACCGGCCTGAAGCAGCCAGGTCCGGCCGAGCGCAGTCGCCAGACCGCGGATCTCGCCCGTCGCGAGCACCGAGAGCACGACCCGCGAGCCGGCCTTGCCCTCCACCGTTCCGCGCAGGTAGACGTTCGCCGGCACCGGCAGGTAGCGCTCTCCACCCTCGGTATGCAGGACGATTCGCGC
>CAZQTL010000021.1:24265-30905 GCA_964595975.1 uncultured Thermoanaerobaculia bacterium
TCTCCCGCCGGCTGCTAAAAAGCGCGGATGCCCTCCCTGCCGACGAATTTCGGTCTCCTGCCGCCCGAGCTGTCCGATCTCAAGAAGTGTCCCGTCGTCGTCCTGCCGGTGCCGTTCGAGCGCACCACCTCCTACGGCAAGGGGACCTCCGGCGGTCCGGCGGCTCTGCTCCGCGCCTCGCAGTCGATGGAGCTGTACGACGACGAGCTCGGCTGCGAGCCCTGCGACGTCGGCATCGCCACCGCCCCGCCCTTTCACCCGGAGGCTTTCGACATGGAAGAGGCGATGGCGGAGCTCGACGCCGAATGCCATCGCTTCATGGCGGCGGGCAAGTTCCTGCTCACCCTGGGCGGCGAGCACAGCCTGTCGATCGCACCGGTGCGAGCGGCGCAACGCGTCTTTGGCGACATCGGCATCGTCCAGTTCGACGCTCACTCGGACCTGCGCGAGGAGTTCGAGGGCACGCCCTACTCGCACGCCAGCGTCATGCGGCGCGTCTTCGACGAGGGCGTGCGGTCGCTCGCGGTCGGTATCCGTTCTCTCTCGGCCCCCGAAGCCGAGCTCATCCGGCGGCACAAGCTGTCGGTGATCTGGGGCCGTGAGCTCGAGCCGGCCGCAGCGCTCGAGAAGCGCTTCGAGGCCCTGCTCAGGAAGCTGCCGAAACGGGTCTACCTGACCTTCGACATCGACTACTTCGACCCGGCCCTGGTGCCGGCGACCGGCACTCCGGAACCCGGCGGCGGCAGCTGGTACCCGACCCTGCGGCTGCTGCGCCGCCTGTTCGAGACCAAGGAGGTCGTGGCGATGGACATCGTCGAGCTGGCGCCGATCGGCGGCCAGCCCGCCTCCGACTTCGTCGCCGCGAAGCTCGCCTACAAGTGCATCGGCTACAAGTACAGCCGTCGTCCGGCGACGGCGCGGCGCAAGCGCTGAGGGCTAGCTCGCGGGAAAGCCGGCGAGCGCGCGGACCCGGCGCGCCTGCGCCAGATGCCGGCGCTCGTGCGCGGCGACGATCAGGAATCCGGTGGCCAGATTGAACACCGGCAGGTCCCTGGCCACGGGGTTGCGAAAGCGGATCCGGCAGAGGTCGAGATCGGAGCTCGCGCGGAGCACCTCGACGACCTCGCTCTGAGAGTCGAGGAACCCGGTCCAGAGCGCTGCCGGATCGCCCGTGGACGCCGGCACCATCTCCGGCAACGGAACGGGCACGCGCAAGCGGGAGGGCGGCTCGATCATCCAGAGGAACCACCTTCCGAGCGGGTTCGGCCGCAGCGGATCTCGACGGGTCCGGCCGACCTGCCGTCCCTTCTCCGCCGCCGCGGCGAGGGCCCTGACGTAGACCCTGTTGGTGAGCCGCAGGTGATCGACGCACTGGCCGATGCTCCAGGCCCTCCCCGGCTGCGGCTGCCAATGGAATTGCTGCGGCGACAGCGGCAGAACGAGGTCCGCGAAGCTCTTGGAGAGACGGTTCAACTCATCGACGATCGCCTGCAGATCGCCAGGAAGGCTCATCGGCTCGATTCCGCGGCGCTCACCCGATCAGCCGACCAGGACGCTCCCGCCGTTGACGTTGACGATCTCGCCGGTGAGGTGCCGCGCAAGCGGCGAAGCCAGGAAGAGGATCGGCCCGGCGACATCCTCGGCGGTGGCGACGCGGCCGAGCGGAATGCCGGCCTCGATCTCGCCGCGCAGCTCGCTGTGCAGGGCCTCGCCCGACATCTCGGTGTCGACCCAGCCCGGCGCCACCGAGTTCACCCGGATGTCCGGCGCGAGCTCCATGGCCCAGGCCTTGGTGGCCGAGATCATCGCCCCCTTCGAGGCCGCGTAGGGACTGTAGAACGCTTCGCCACGCTGGCCGGCGGTCGAGGTGATGTTGATCACGCTCGCCTGCTTCGACAGCCGCAGGAACGGCAACGCCTCGCGCATGCAATAGAAGGGTCCGCTGACGTTGATGCGCATGGTCTCGATGTAGCGGTCCTCGCTGAACTGCGACATCGGATTGTGCTGCCAGACACCGGCATTGTTGACCAGGCAGTCGAGCCTTCCCCACTCCGAGCCGACGAACTGGAAGAGCTCGACGATCTCGGACGGCTGCAGGAAGTCGCAGGGGAAGCGCCGATGCTCCTGATCGGAGATCGAATAGAGCTCGTCGACCAGCGCCTCGGCCTCCGCCTCGCGCTCGCGGTACTGAATGAGGACTGCGGCGCCGGCGCGGGCGAAGAGCCGCGCCGTCGCGGCGCCGATGCCACGGCTGCCGCCGGTCACCAGCACGTGCATTCCGGAAAGATCGATCATCGTCAGACCTCCACGATCAGGGCGATGCCCTGACCGCCACCGATGCAGGCCGAAGCGACGCCGCGGCCGCCGCCGCGGCGCTGCAGCTCCTTCATCAGAGTCAGGGTGATGCGCGCGCCGGTCGCGCCCAGCGGGTGGCCGAGGGCGATGGCGCCGCCGTTGACGTTCAGCTTCGCGACATCGAGCTCGAGCCCCTTCACGCAGGCCAGGATCTGTCCGGCGAAGGCCTCGTTGATCTCGATCAGGTCGAGGTCGGCGAGCTTCAGGCCGGCCTTGGCGAGCGCGGCGTGGATGGCGGGCACCGGGCCGATGCCCATGCGCGACGGCTCGACCCCGACCGTGGCCCAGGAGAGGATCCGGCCGAGCGGCTTCTGGCCGAGCTCGGCGGCGCGCTCCTTCGACGCCAGCAGCAGCATCGCGGCGCCGTCGACGATGCCGGAGGCGTTGCCGCCGGTGACGAAGCCGTCCTTGTCGAAGGCGGTCGGGAGCTTCGCCAGGTCCTCGATCTTCGTCCCCGGACGCGGGTGCTCGTCCTGGGTGACCGTCACCGCGCGCTTGCCCTCACCGACGGTGACCGGGACGATCTCCTCGGCGAGCTTCCCTGCCGCCATGGCGGCGACCGCCTTGGCCTGGCTGGAGACCGCGAAGGCGTCCTGCTCTTCGCGCGAGATGCCGTAGTCGCGCGCCAGGTTGTTCGAAGTCTGCGCCATGTAGAAGCCGCAGTACGGATCCATCAGCGACTCCCAGAGGAGATCCTCGAGCTTCCCCGTGCCGAGCCGCAGACCCTTGCGCGCCCCGCGGACGATGTAGGGCGCCTGCGACATGTTCTCCATCCCGCCCACCAGACAGGCGCGCGCCTCGCCGGCGAGGATGAGGTGCGAGCCGGAGACGATCGCCTGGATGCCGGAGCCGCACAGGCGGTTCACGGTCAGCGCCGGCACCTCCTTGGGTACGCCGGCCTTCAGCGCCACATGGCGGGCGCCGTAGATTGCGTCGTTCGAGGTCTGCAGCGCGTTGCCGACGACGGTGTGGTCGATCGCCGCCGGGTCGAGGCCGGTGCGCTCGAAGAGCGCCTTCGCCGCCCGCGCGCCGAGCTCGATCGCCGACAAGTCGGCGAACGGTCCGTTGAACTCCGCCATCGGCGTGCGGACGCCGTCGATCAGAACCAAGTCCTGGATATGCATTCGAAGGGCTCCTGGAAGGGTGTCGTGGATCTCCGCGGCCGCGGCCGCAGAGGAAGGCTATCAAGAAAGCCCGGGCTCAGACCTCCGCCGCCAGGCGGTGGATCTCGCGCCGGATCGGGTTCATGTCGAGGCGCGACGAGAGCCGATGCGCCATGACGACCAGGCAGCGCCTCTGCTCCGGGTCGATCCAGAGACTGCCGCCGGTGAAGCCGGTATGGCCGAAGGCGCCGCCCGCCAGCGCCGGCCCGCTCGAGCCGTCGGCGCTCTGGCGCGCCCAGCCGAGCGCATAGGCACCCCCACCGCCGAGCGCGCGGGAGACCGCCTGCGGATTCAGCAGCCGCGCCGGCTGCAGCCACTCCCGTCCGAGGGCCAACATCTCTTCGGCGGTCAGGAACAGCCCGGCATGCCCGCTGAGCCGACCCATCGCGCGCGCGTTCCCATCCTGAGGCACGCCGCGCAGGAAGGAGGCCTGGCGCGAGAGCTTCACTCCCTGCTGCGCGGCGAGCTCGACCTCTTTCCAGTTGTCGAGCCGGCACTCGACGATCTCCTCCGGCGGAGGATTCCCGGCCAGGGCGCCGAGCGGGGCCAGGCCCAGGGGAGCGGTCACGTAGAGGTCGAGCAGGTCGGCCACGCTCCGGCCGGTGGCCCTCTCAGCCGCCAGACCCCAGAGCATGTAGCCGAGGTCGCTGTAGGTGGCGAGCTCGCGGCCCGCCTGGCCAGTCTGCGGCCAGAGGCTTTCGGACAATAGAAAGTCAGCGAGCTCCGCGGCGTCCGCGAGACGCTTGCCCAGGCGCGCGGCGAGCGGCGCCCAGGCGGCGATCCCGGAGCGATGGCGGAGAAGATCCCCGAGAGTGGTCGCGCCGATCCAGGCGCCGACGGAGGGAAAGAGCTCCCGCAGCGCCGTGTCGAGCTGGAGCTCCCGCTTCTCTTCCAGGGCGAGCGCCAACGTCGCCATCCACGGTTTGGTGAGCGAGGCGGCGTCGAAGCGGGCGCCGGGCTGGAGGCGTTCGCCGCCGACGCGATAGCCGGCGACGTGGCGCCAGCGGATCTCCGTTGGTGGGGCCACCAGCACTTCGATCGCGCTCACCGCGCCGCCGAGGCGGGCGAGACCGTCGAGATACTCGGCGAACGGCGCAGGGTGCGGTTGACCGTCGGACATCGAAACCGTATCTTGCCCTGAACCGTGTCTCCGCGCACCGGCTCGCGCATCCTCGTCGCTCCCGACTCCCTCGCCGCCGAGCGTGCGCTGGTCGGCGAGCTGTCTGCGCTCGCCGACGCCGAGCCCCTCGGCCGCAACACCGTCGTCGTGCCATCGCACAGCCTGCGGGTCGCCCTGCTGGCTCGTCTCGCCGGCCTCCGGCCCGCCTGGCTGGGGCTCGAAGTCGTTACTCTGCGCGGACTGGCGCGGGCCCTTCTCGAGCGCAGCGGGCGTGAGCACCGTTCGGGCGAGGCTCTGCTGCCGGTCGTGGTCGAGCGCCTGGCGCGGCGCGAGCGGGCACTCGCCCGCCACCTTGAGACCCTGGTCGACGGCTTTGCGGGTGCGCAGGGGGCGGTGCGCGACCTGCTCGATGCCGGTTTCGGCGAGGAGCATCTCGAGTTCGCGCTCGAGCGTCTGGAAGCGGAGCGCACCGTGCTCGGCAACGACGCCCTCGATCGTGCTGCTGCCCTGTGCCGGATCGCCGCCGCAGCGCGGATCGAGCTCGCCGCCTTCGGCCTGGCCGTCGACGCCGATCTCTACGCTGCTGCCGCCGAGAGCCTGAACGCCGAGCCCGACGGCGTCCTGCCGGCGGCGACCGTCTTCGTCCACGGTTTCGCCGACGCCACCGGCGTCGCGAGCGACCTGCTGGCCGCTCTCGTCCGCCGGTCGCCGACCATCGCGATCCTGCTCGAGCCCCTGGACTTCGACGGCAAGAGCCGCGCGAATTGGCGTTTCGGCCGCCGGCTCGCCGAGCGCCTGCAGGGGCTTGCCGTGGTCGAGCGCCTCCAGGCCATGGCGACGCCCGCCCGCCTGACCCACTTCGCCGCGGCCGATCCGGCCCGCGAGGCCGGCGCCGCCGTGGCGCTTCTCGCCGGTCCGGTCGCTGCCGGCGAACGCCCCGAGGAGCTCGCGCTCGTCCTGCGCGATCCGGCCCCCTACCGCGCCCTGCTGGCGCGCGAGATCGATCGCCAGGCGCTCCCGGCGTCCGGCAGCGACGGTCCGCCCTCGCCGCTCGGCCGCCGTGCCAGGGGGCTGCTCGAGCTGGTCGAGCGCCAGGCGGACGCCTCGCTCGGCCTCGCCTTCGCGGTCGCGGGGGAGTATCTGGCGCGCGGCTCGGGAGCCTCTCCCTGGGAGCTCCGGCTCGGCGCGCTCGCGCTCGGCGCCCGGCGGCTCGGCGCCCTGGCCGGGCTCGAAATCGCGGTCGATCCGGTCCCCCTGCCGCTGTACGACCGCTTCGCGGCGAGGGCGGAGATGCCGGGCGCCGCAGCCGAGAGTGACGACGGCGCCGGACGGGGAGTCGCCGTTCGCAGGCGCGCATTGCCTCGCGAGGCGCTCCGCCGGGCGCAGCGTCAGGCGGCGGCGCTCCTCGCGGCGCTTGCAGCACAGAACCGTCTCCAGCCGCTGGGCTCGGCTCTCGCCGGCATCCGCGAGCTCGTCGGCCTCCTCATCGGCACCGACGACGACCGCCAGGCCCTCCTCGCGCCGCTCGCCGAACTGGCCGAAGCGGCGCAAGCCGGTCCGGCGCCGTTCGAGGTCACTGCCGTCGAGGCTGCCCTGCTGCTGCGCGGCGCCTGGAGTGCGGTCGGGAAGGCGGGACTCGGCGGAGTGGGCGGCGGCGCCGCCCTGCTGTCGGTGACCGAGGCGCGCGGACGGACCTTTCGCCGGATCGTTCTCGGCGGCATGAACCGCGACCGTTTTCCACGCGCGGTGCGCGCCGATCCTTTCCTCCCCGACAACTTGCGCCTGCGCCTGCGCGACCTCTTGCCCGATCTGCCGGTCAAGAGCGAAGGCCACGACGAGGAGCGCTTCCTCTTCGCCCAGCTCCTGGGTGCCGCACCCGAGATCGACCTCGTCGTCGCGCAGGCGGACGAGGACGGGAAACCGCTCTCCCCCTCGCCCTTTCTCGATGAGCTGCGTCGCACCGGCCGGCTCGGCGACGCGCTCCCGGCGCCCGAGGCAGCGC
>CAZQTL010000022.1:0-30089 GCA_964595975.1 uncultured Thermoanaerobaculia bacterium
CTCTCGGGCGGCGAGCAGCAGCGCGTCGCCGTCGCCCGCGCGCTCGCCGCCGACCCGGCGCTCGTCCTCGCCGACGAGCCGACCGGCAACCTCGACCTCGAGACCGGGTTGGAGGTGCTCGAGCTCCTCGACCGGCTGACCCGCCGCGCCGGCAAGACCATGCTGATGGTGACCCACAGCCCGGAGGTCATAGGGATCGCCGACCGCGTGTTGACCCTCGACCACGGCCGGCTGGTCGAACCCGCGCGCCCGGCGGCGCCTTGACCGCGAGGCGCAGAGGTTCAGACCGGTGAGCCTGCTGGGGCGCGCCAGCCGGCGCTATCACCTGCACCATCCGGCCCAGTTCGCTCTGGCCCTGGCCGGCGTCGCTCTGGGCGTCGCGGTCGTGGTGGCGATCGACCTCGCCAACGAGAGCGCCCGCCGCGCCTTCACCGTCGCCACCGACGCCACCGCCGGCCGGGCCACCGACCAGATCACCGGCGACTCGAACGGCTTCGACGAGGCGCTCTTCGCCCGCATCCGCAGCGGCACGGCCGAGCTCCCCGGCGTGCGCGCAGCGGCGCCCGTCGTCGAGGACTTCGTCGTTCTGCCCCGGACGACAGCGTCCGGAACCGGGAAGGTCGACCGCTCTTCGCGCGTGCTGCGTCTCCTCGGCCTCGACCCGTGGAGCGAAGCGCCGTTCCGCAGCTTCCTCGGGGCCGGCGGGGCCCTCGGCGGCGGCAGCGATCTCGTCCGCTTCCTCACCACGCCCGGCGCGATGCTGCTCGAGAGTTCGACCGCGACGCGACTCGGGCTCGCGGTCGGCGACCGCCTGGCGGTGCAGGTCGGTGCCCGCCGCGAGCAGCTCCTCCTCGTCGGAGTCGTCCGGCCCGCCGACGACGCCGGACGCGAGGCGCTCGCCAACCTCGCGCTGGTCGATATCGCCACCGCGCAGGAGATCCTCGACTTGCCCGGGCGCCTGACGCGGATCGATCTCGCCCTGCCCGAGGGCGAGGCGGGCGAAGCGGCGCGCCGGAACCTCGCGGCGCTGCTGCCGCCGGGCGTACATCTCGCCCGCGCCACCGCCCGGCCCGAGGCGCTCGAGCAGATGACGCGGGCGTTTCGCTTCAACCTGCGCGCCCTGTCGCTCCTCGCCCTGCTCTGCGGCACCTTCCTGATCTACAACACGATGACCTTTTCGGTCGTCCAGCGCCGCGAGCTCTTTGGCCGCCTGCGCGCCCTCGGCGTGCGGCGCGGCGAGATCCTGGCGATGGTCCTCGGCGAGGCCGCCGTCCTCGGCCTCGTCGGCAGCGCGCTCGGGCTGCTCCTGGGCATCGTCCTCGGGCGCGGACTGATGGGGCTCGTCCTGCAGACGATTCGCGATCTCTATTTCACCCTGGCTGCGGGGAGCTTCGCGCTCGCGCCGCTGTCGCTCCTCAAAGGCGGCCTCCTCGGCCTCGGAGCTTCGCTCGCCGCGGCGCTCGCGCCGGCGCTCGAAGCCGCCAACGCGCCGCCGCGCGCGACACTCCTGCGCTCGGAGCTCGAGAGCCGCGCCGGCCGCCTGGCCGGCCGCGGAGCGCTCGCGGGTCTCCTCCTCGGTCTCGCCGGCGCCGCCGTGCTGGCGCTCTCCGAACGCTCGCTGCCGCTCTCGCTCGGCGGCTTCTTCCTCGTGCTGGTCGGCTTCTCGCTCCTCGTCCCGCTGGCGCTCGCCGCGACGATGCGCGCGGTCGCCGCGGCACCGCGGCGGCTGGTGGGGCTCTTCGGCAGGATGGGCGCGCGGGCGGTCGCGGCATCGATCTCGCGCACCGGCGTCGCGGTGGCCGCGTTGACCCTCGCGGTCGCCGTGTCGACGAGCATCGCGGTGATGATCGGCAGCTTCCGCACCACGGTCCAGATCTGGCTCGAAGGCGCGCTGATCGGCGATCTCTACGTCAGCACGCCGACCCAGGTGCCGAGCCGCGCCCACCTGCGGATCTCGCCCGAAGCGGTCGAGCGCATCCGCGCTCTGCCCGGAGTCGAGCGCATCAACACCCTGCGCATGACCCTGGTCGAGAGCCCGGGCGAGCTGCCGGCGCGCGTCGTCGGCATCGACCTCGACCGCAAGAGTCTCGCCGCCTACCATTTCAAGGAGGGGGACTTCGAAACCGCCTGGCGGGAGCTCACCACGACGGACGATGCCGCGATCCTCGCCGAGCCGTTCGCCTACCGGCGGGACCTCCACCTGGGCGATCGCTTCACGCTCGCCACGGCGAACGGCCCCAAGTCGTTTCGCGTCGTCGGCATCGACTACGACTACGGCTCGGACCAGGGCGTCGCGATGCTGCCCGAGGCGAGCTTTCGCGCCCACTTCGGCGATCCGGGGGTCGCCGTACTGGCGGTCTTCGCCCTCCCCGGAGCCGACCTCGCGGCGCTCAAGGAGGCGGTCGAAGGCGCGGCTCCGGAAGGCGAGCTCGCGGCGCAGTCGAGCCGGCTCCTCAAGCAGATGTCGGTCGAGATCTTCGACCGCACCTTCCGCATCACCGGCGTCCTCCGCCTGCTGGCGATCGCCGTCGCCTTCCTCGGCATTCTCGCGGCGCTCGCGGCGCTCGAGCTCGAGCGCGGCCGGGAATTCGCGGTGATTCGCGCCCAGGGGCTGACGCGCCGCCAGCTCCTCCAGCTCGTCGCCGCGGAGACCGGCTGGATGGGGGCGGCCGCCGGTTTGTTCTCCCTGCCGCTCGGCGCCCTGCTCGCCGCGCTCATGGTGCACGTCATCAACCGGCGCTCCTTCGGCTGGTCGATGGAGATCGCCTGGACGGCGCGGCCGTTCGTCGAGGCGATGATCCTCGCCCTCGGCGCGGCGCTCCTCGCCGGGCTCATTCCCGCCTGGCGGCTCGGCAAGACCGACCCGGCGCTCGCCCTGAAGCTGGAGTGACGATGCGTTCCCCCCTCCGCTACCTCCTCGGGCTGCTCGCCGCCGTCGGCGCGCTCGCGGCGCTCGCCGTGGGACTCGAGCTGCGGGCTCGCGGCGGGTCGCACCCTGGCGGGGCGACGGCGGAGCTCGAGCTTGCCGCGGCCCTCGGCGGTGGCGACGACGCGGGGTTCCTGCGCGCCACGACGCCACGTCCTTTCGCCTTTCCCGCCGACCACGGCGCGCACGACGGCTTCCGTACCGAGTGGTGGTACGTCACCGGCAACCTCTTCGCCGCCGACGGTCGCGCCTTCGGCGTCCAGCTCACTTTCTTCCGCAACGCGCTCGTCGCCGGCGGCGCAGCGAGCCCGTCGCGCTGGCGCAGCCATCACGTCTGGATGGCGCACTTCGCCCTCTCCGACGAACGGCGCGGTACGTTCCGCTTCTCCGAGCGCTTCGCGCGCGAAGCGGTCGACCTCGCCGGAGTGACGGCGGCACCTTTCCGGGTCGCGCTCGAAGACTGGTCGCTGGCCTCGATGTCGCCCTCCGGATCCGACTTTTCCCCCTTGGCGCTGGCCGCGAGGAACGGCGACTTCGCCGCCGAACTGACCCTCGAGACCGGCAAGCCGCCCGTCCTCCAGGGCGAGCGCGGCCTCTCGCAGAAGGGCCCGGAGCCCGGCAACGCTTCCTACTACTATTCGCTGACCCGGCTCGCGACCCGCGGCACGGTAACCGTCGCCGGCGAGACCGTTCCGGTCACCGGCGAGGCCTGGCTCGATCGCGAGTGGTCGACGAGCGCCCTCGGCGCCGAGCTCGCCGGCTGGGACTGGTTCGCCCTGCAGCTCGACGACGGCCGCGAGCTGATGTTCTACCGGTTGCGGCGCAAGGACGGTGCAAGCGACCCGTGGAGCCGCGGCAGCCTGGTCGCCGCCGACGGCAGCGCGCGCAGCCTGCAGCCCGCCGAAGTCCGTTTGACCCCCCTCTCGACCTGGCCGAGCCCGACGGGTGCGATCTATCCCGCGAAATGGCGCATCGAGGTGCCCGGCGAGGCGCTCGATCTCGAGCTCGCGCCCCGCGTCGCCAACCAGGAGCTCGCCGTCACCGTGCGCTACTGGGAAGGGGCGGTGAAGATCGCCGGCAGCAGCCACGGCCGACCGATCGGCGGCCACGGCTTCGTCGAGATGACCGGCTACCGCGCAACCGAGGCCCGCTGAAGCTAGACTGCCGGCCGCCCATGTCGCTCGTCGGTCGCCAGATCGGCAGCATCCGCATCGACCGTCCGCTCGGGGAAGGCGGCATGGGCGAGGTCTACCTCGGCTTCGACGAGAAGCTGGAACGCCGGGTCGCCGTCAAGACGCTGCGCGCCAGCCAGCGGCTCGACGCCGAAGCCAAAGCCCGCCTGGTGCGCGAAGCCAGGCTGCTGTCGAAGCTCGGCCATCCGGCGATCTGTCAGATCCACGATCTGGTCGAGGGGGAGGGCGCCGACTACCTCGTGCTCGAGTTCGTCGAGGGACGCACGCTCCGCCAGCTCATGCGCGAGCGACCGTCGCACGAGCGCCTGCTCGCGATCTGCCGCCAGGTCGCCGACGGCCTCGCCGCCGCCCACCGCGAGAAGGTCATCCATCGCGATCTCAAGGCCGAGAACATCATGGTGACGGCGGGCGACAAGGTCCGCATTCTCGACTTCGGCGTGGCGCGGGCGGCGGAACCGGAGCTCGCCCGGCACGGCGCCCCGGAGCCCGGCGGCGGCGCCACCGCCGCAGCGGCTTACCTTCACGCCGCCGCCGATCTGCCGGAGGACTCGACGGTCGCCCTGCCCGAGTTCCAGACGCGGTTCGGCACCATCGTCGGCACGCTGCAGTACATGAGCCCCGAGCAGGCGCTCGGCCGCTCGGTCACGACCGCGAGCGACCTCTTCTCGTTCGGCATCCTCCTGCAGGAGCTGTTCACCGGTCGCCCGGCCTACCCCGACAGTCCGCTGGCCGACCTGCTGCAGGCGGTGCAACGCGGCGAGACCGAGCTCGCCGCCGGCATCGACCGCGATCTCGCGCGGCTGATCGAAGAGCTGAAGAGCCTCGAGCCGCGGGCCCGCCCGACGGCGGAGGAGGTCGCCCTGCGCCTCGCCGAGCTGCTCGACAAGCCGGCGCGCCGGACCCGCAGACGGCGCTGGATCGCCGCCGGCGTCGTCGCGCTTACGAGCCTGCTGGTCGGCTTCGTGCTGGTCTCCTACCTCGCGGTCGAGGCGCGCCGGGCGCGCCGCGAATCCGAGCGTCGCCAGGGGCAGGCCGAGGACCTGATCGGCTTCATGCTCGAGGACCTGCGGCCGAAGCTCGAGAAGGTGGGGCGACTCGACCTGCTCGATGCTGTCGGCGACCGTGCGCTCGCCCACTTCGAGGCGGTGCCGGAAAGCGAGCTCTCGCCGCTCGAGCTCGCGCGGCGGGTCGAAGCGCTGCGGCAGGTCGCCGAGGTGCGCCTGGCTCAGGGCGCGCTCGAGCCGGCGCGGCAGATCGCCGAACGGGCGCGAAACCTGGCCGGGATTCTCGTCCGCGAGCATCCCAGTGCCGACCACCAACGGATTCTGGCGCTCGCGAACACGATGCTGGGCGGCATCTGGACCGATCTCGACGATCCGCTGGCGGCGCACGATGCTTTCGCGCAGGCATTGACTGCCGCCCGTCGCGCGGTCGCCCTGGCGCCAGGAGAGCCGGTCTTCGAACGCTTGCTGGCGGCCGCGCTGAGCGACACCGGCGTCGGACTCAAGGCCCTGGGGAAGATGGACGAGGCGATCGCGCGCTTCTCCGAGAGCCAGGAGCTCCTGCGCCGGCTGCTCGCCGCCCACGCCCTGGCCGGTGACGAGGCAGCGGAGTCGGCCACGGTCTCCGAGCTGGCGACGACGCTCGCCTGGCTGAGCTCGGCGCTCGAGGAGTCGGGCCGCCTCGAAGAAGGCACGGCCGCCCGGCGCGAGAATCTCGTTCTCCTCGAGCGGTTGGTGCGCGAGCACGACGACCCCGTGGCGCGCAACGACCTGGCGACGGCGCGCGACTTCCTCGCCCGTCTGCTGCTCTCGCAGGGCCGCGCCGAGGAGGCGGCGACCGAGCAGCGGCTCGCTCTCGCTGCCTTCGTCGAGCTGGCCGCGCTCGACCCGCAGAACAGCGACTGGACGCGGAGCGCGGCGGTCGCGCACCTCAATCTGGGCTGGATTCTCGCCGACCTGGACGAGCTCCCCGAGGCCGACGCCGAGCTCGAGCGCGGCAGCGCGGGTCTGGAAGAGCTCCGCCGGCTCGATCCGGGTCACCGGCTGTGGAACCGCATGCTCGCGGTCAATCACTACCGCCTGAGCATCGTGGCGCTCGCCCGCGGCGACCGTCCACGCGCGCATCGCGAGCTGGCCGAGTCGCTGGCCATGCTGGAGGGGTTGGCGCAGGAGAGGCCGGACGACGCGACGATCGCCGTGCGGCTCGCCGAGACCCTGACGGGGGCGGCCGCCCTCGCCGCCGCCGAAGGACGAAACGCCGAAGCCTCCGCCCTGCGCGGCCGCGCCGGCGCGCTCCTCGCCGTGCACGCCGGGCCGGGTTCGACACCGGGTTTCCAGGCGGCGCACGTGCAGCTTCTCTTGGCCGATGGCCGCATCGCGGAGGCACGCCCGATCGTCGAGCGTCTGCGCGCGATGGGCTATCGGCCCCGACGCATGGAGCTCGCCTGCCGGAGCGCGGGAATCTGAGGATCGGCGCCGGGCGGCGCGGGACTCAGCCGAGCAGCTCTTCGACCGCCTGGCGCTCTTCGCGCAGCTCGCGATCGCTGGCGTCCAGCTTGCCGCGGCTCCACTCGTCGATCGCCAGTCCCTGCACGATCTCGTAGTCGCCGCCCTTGCAGACGCAGGGGTAGGAGTAGACGACCCCCTCGGGGATGCCGTAGCTGCCGTCCGACGGCACCGCCATCGACACCCAGTCGCCGGCGGCGCTGCCGCGCACCCAGTCGCGCACGTGGTCGAGCGCCGCCGAGGCCGCCGAAGCCGCCGACGAGGCGCCGCGCGCCTTGATGATCGCCGCGCCGCGCTGCTGCACGGTCGGGATGAAGCCCTCGCGGTACCAGCTCTCTTCGACCATGCCGAGGGCGGGCTTGCCGCCGACGGTGCAGTTGGCGAGATCGGGGAACTGGGTCGACGAGTGGTTTCCCCAGATGGTCATCTTGCGGATGTCGTTGACGTGCGCGCCGCACTTCTCGGCGAGCTGCGACAGCGCCCGGTTGTGGTCGAGACGCGTCATGGCGTGGAACTGGCGGCGGTCGAGACCGGGGGCGTTCGAGGCGGCGATCAGACAGTTGGTGTTCGCCGGGTTGCCGACCACCAGCACGCGGACATCACGCCTGGCGCGCGCCGCAATCGCCTTGCCCTGCGGGCCGAAGATGGCGCCGTTGGCGGAGAGCAGATCCTTCCTCTCCATGCCCGGGCCGCGCGGCCGGGCGCCGACCAGGAAGGCGACGTCCACATCGCTGAAGCCCTCTTCGATGTCCGCCGTCGCGACGATGCCGTCGAGCAGCGGGAAGGCGCAGTCGCGCAGCTCCATCGCCACGCCCTGGAGCGCCGGCAGCGCCGGCGGGATCTCGATGAGGTGCAGGACGACCGGCTGGTCCGGGCCGAAGAGATCGCCGGCGGCGATGCGGAAGAGGATGGCGTATCCGATGTTCCCGGCGGCGCCGGTGACGGCAACGTGTTGGGCTTTTTTCATGGCGCCGGGATTCTACGGGAAAGGACTCGCCGCGCACCCACTTTTCGGGCAGGGCGACTCGGCGCCCTCTGGGGTGCAGCCCGGTCGCCGCGGCGAAACCGGCGGGCGCGGACCGCGTAGAAAGAAGCGAGGTGAACGTCATGACCAGCGCGACCCGGCAGCTCTCCTGGACCGATTTCTTCACCGTCGCGGTGCGGCCGCGGACCTACGGCAACCTGCTCTATCTCTGGCTCGGCTTCCCGCTCGGCCTCGCCTACTTCATCGGCCTGACGGTCGGCATCTCGGCCGGCGTGCCGCTCACCCTGATCTGGATCGGCCTCGCGATCCTGCTCGTCACCTTCCTGGCCGCCTGGGGGGCCGCCGGCTTCGAGCGGCAGCTGGCGATCCATCTCCTCGGCGCGCACGTCCCGGAGCGGACCACCCGCCCGAAGTCGGACCGCCTTCTCTCCCGGCTCGGCGCGCTGCTCTCCTCGCCGGCGCTGTGGAAGGGGATGGCGTTCCTGTTCTTCAAGTTCCCGGTGGCCCTCGCCACCTGGGTGATCTCCCTGGTCTCCCTGGTCGTGCCGCTGGCCTTCGCGCTGGTGCCGTTCGCCTGGCTGGTCGGCTCGGAGGAGATCCACCTCGGTCTCGGGTACTGGACGCCGACGAGCTTCCTCGGCACGCTGCCGTTCGGCCTCGCCGGCATCGTCGGCCTCCTCGTCGCGCTGCACCTGCAGAACGGCATGGGTTGGCTGTGGGCACGGCTCGCCGAGTGGATGCTCGGCTCGACCGCTCCGGGCGCTCCCGGCGCGAGGCCGGCCGGGATCCCCGCCGCGCCGGAGACCGCACCGGCCGCCTGACGAGACGCTGGCGCCGGACAACGACTGGGGTCATACTTCCGGCATTGTGGAGAACTCTGTCCGGAATCTGTCCGCTCGCGCCCTCTTGATCACGATCCTGCTGCTCGCCCAGACCGCGTTCGTCGGTGGCCTGGAGCTGCCTGACGACCCGTTCAGCGGCTCCGGCCCGTGGATGGTCCGCGCCTGGTTCGGCAGCGACGACGCCGTCCGCGAGGTCGCCTCGTGGGGCGATCACTTCCAGACCGACCGCAAGCTCGGGTTCCTGCGCATCCTGGCCGACCCGGAACGCCTCGAGCAGCTGCGCGCCCTGGGCTTCTACGTCGAGGTCGACGCCGCCTCGACCGCGCTCATCCGCCGCGCCGAAGAGGCCAACCGGCAGGCCGCCGACGCCCTCGCCCGGGGAGAGACGCCGGCCGCCGGCATTCCCGGCTTCCCCTGCTACCGCACCGTCGAGGAGACCTTTGCCACGGCGCAGGCGATCGTCGCCGCACATCCGACGCTCGCCAGCTGGATCGACGCCGGCGACAGCTGGGACAAGCTCACCGCCGGCGGCCCGGCGGGCTACGACATGATGGTGCTCAAGCTCACCAACTCGGCCGTCCCGGGGCCGAAGCCGATCCTCTTCGCCACCACCGCGATCCACGCCCGCGAATACACCACGGCGGAGCTGATGACGCGCTTCGCCGAGCAGCTGGTCGCCGGCTACGGCAGCGACGCCGACGCCACCTGGCTGCTCGATTTCCACGAGATTCACCTGATGCTGCAGACCAATCCCGACGGCCGCAAGTACGCCGAGGGCGGAGATCTCTGGCGCAAGAACACCAACCAGAACTACTGCGGCGCCACGTCCACCAGCCGCGGCGCCGACCTCAACCGGAACTTCTCCTTCCAGTGGAACTGCTGCGGCGGCTCGAGCGCCAGCGCCTGCAGCGACACCTATCACGGCCCGTCGGCAGGCTCGGAGCCCGAAGTCCAGGCGGTGCAGAACTATCTGCGCGCGGTCTTCCCCGACCAGCGCGGCCCCAGCTACCCTGGCGGCGCGGCACCGGCCGAAGCCACCGGGGTCTATCTCGACATCCACAGCTACAGCGACCTGGTCCTCTGGCCGTGGGGCGGCACGAACACGCCCACCGACAACGCCACGGCACTCACCACCCTCGGCCGCCGCATCGCCTGGTTCAACGGCTATCTCCCCGAACAGTCGATCGGGCTCTATCCGACCGATGGCACTACCGACGACTTCGCCTACGGCGACCTCGGCGTCGCCGCGTTCACGATCGAGCTCGGCAACGACTTCTTCGAGGCCTGTTCGAGCTTCGAGAGCTCCGTCCTGCCGGCCAACCTCGGCGCCGTTCGCTACGCGGCGAAGGTAGCTCGCACGCCGTACCTGACGCCCGGCGGACCCGATTCGCGGGCGCTCGGCCTGACTCCCGCCCAGGTGGCGCCGGGCGAGCCCGTCACGCTCCACGTGACGATCGACGACACCCGCTTCTCGAACGACAATGGCACCGAGCCGGTCGAGGCGATCACCGCCGGCGAGGTCTACGTCGACCTCGCCCCCTGGCAGCCGGGAGCGGTGGCGATTCCGCTCACCGCCGACGACGGCCTGTTCAATGCGACGGTCGAGGCTGCGAGCGCCACCCTCGCAACCGGCGCCTTAGCCTCCGGCCGTCACATTCTCTACGTCCGCGGCGAAGACGCCGGCGCCGACTGGGGACCGGTCTCGGCGATCTTCCTGTATGTCGTCGACCCGGCGACAGCGCCGTTCGTCCAGGGTGTCGTGCGCGACGCGAACACTCTCGCGCCGCTCGCCGCGACGGTTTCGGTGGGGCCGTTCAGCACCACGACGAATCCCGGCACCGGTGCCTATTCGTTCCAGGTTCCGCCCGGCACCTACGACATCGGCGCCACCGCGGCGGGACACGCCCCGCGCAGCGTGGCCGGCGTCGTCGCGGCGGAGCTCGCCACCGTGACCCAGAACTTCGCCCTGCCGCCGTTCTCGCCGGTGCTGGCGGACGACGGCGAGGGCACGAACCCCGGCTGGACCGCGCAGAGCCCCTGGGCCCTCACCACCGAAACCGCCGCCAGTCCGACGCATGCGTGGAGTGACAGCCCGGGCGGCAACTACACCAACAACCGCGACACGTCGCTCACCTCGCCGACGCTCGACCTGTCGGCGGCGAGCGACATCGCGCTCGCCTGGAAGCAGATCTACGACCTCGAGAACGGCTACGACTTCGGCCACGTCGAGGTCTCCGCCAATGGCGGGTCGACCTGGACCGAGGTCGCGTCGTACAACGGCCAGGGTCACACCGCCACGTGGGAGCCCGTGACCCTGGCCCTCCCCGGCCTCGCCGGGAGCGCCCAGGCGCGCGTGCGCTTTCGGCTGACCACGGACATCTCGCAGACCTTCGACGGCTGGCACGTCGACGACATCCTTCTCACTGCCGTCTTGCCGCCGCCCACCAGCCTCTTCGCCGACGGCTTCGAGAGCGGCGATCTCTCGCTCTGGTCCGCCGCAGTGCCCTGACGCCGCGGCGCCAAGGAGCCGCGAGAGAGGAGTGTTCGCCATGAGCTCGCCGCGACGTGCCGGTTTCACGGCTGCCGTCTCGCTGGTCGCCGCTCTTTTCGCATTGTCCTCGTCCGTCGCCGCCGAAGGCTTCGGCAGCGCCGGCCCGTGGATGGTCCGCGCCTGGTTCGGCGACGACGCGATGGTCCGCGAGGTCGCCTCCTGGGGAGATCACCTGCAGGTCGACCGGCACAAGGGCTACCTGCGCATCGTCGTGGATGCCGGGCGACTCTCCCGTCTCGAGCGGCTCGGCTTCTTCGTCGAGGTGGACGAGGAGGCGACGGACCTGATCCGGCTCGCAGAGTCGGCGACCGCCGACTGGAACCGCCCGGAGACGATCCCGGCCTTCCCCTGCTACCGCACCGTCGAGGAGACCTACGCCAGCGCGCAGGCGCTGGCGGCCGCCCATCCGACGCTGGCCTCGCTCGTCGACATCGGCGACTCCTGGGACAAGGTCACGGGCGGCGGGCCGGCCGGCTACGACCTATGGGTGCTCAAGCTCACGAACTCGGGCGTCGCCGGCCCCAAGCCGGTGCTGCTCGTGTCGGCGGCGATCCACGCCCGGGAGTACACCACCGCCGAGGCCGCGCTGCGTTTCGCCGAGTGGATTCTCGGCGCCTACGGCACGGACGCCGACGCTACCTGGGTGCTCGACCAGCACGAGATCCACATCCTGCTGCAGACCAATCCCGACGGCCGCAAGACCGCCGAGGGCGGCAGCCAGTGGCGCAAGAACCGCAACAACACGGACGGTTGCGCGAGCAGCTTCGGCGTCGATCTCAACCGCAACTTCAACTTCTACTGGGGTGCCTGGGGTGGCTCGAGCGGAGTCGCCTGCGACGAGACCTTCCGCGGCTCGGCCGCCGCCTCCGAGCCGGAGACGCAGGCCCTCCAGGCGTACATGGGGACCGTCTTCGCGGATCAGCGGCCCGACGATCTGACCACCCCCGCCCCGGACACCGCCAGCGGCCTCTTCGTCGATCTCCACAGCTACGCCAACGAGATCCTCTCGGCCTGGGGCCAGACCACCTCGCCGATCTGCGATGGCGTGCCGCCGTTGTCGCCGCCGAACTGCGCGCAGATCCTCCGCCTCGGCCGCAAGTGGGCCTTCCTCTCGGGCTTCGATCCGCGTGTCGGCAGCCTCTATGCGGTGGACGGCTCGACCAAGGACTACTCCTACGGCCATCTCGGCGTCCCCGGCTACACCTGGGAGATGGGCACGAACTTCTTCGAGAGCTGTTCGGCGTTCGAGAGCGCCGTCCTGCCCGACGCGCTGGCGATGCTCAAGTATGCGATGCGCGTGCCGCGCACGCCGTACCTGACCCCCGCCGGACCCGACGCGCTCGCCGTCGTCGCGCCCGCCCAGCCGATCGCCCCCGGCGAGCCGGCCGTCGTCATCGCCACGCTCGACGACACGCGCTACTTCGACCCCGACGGCGCCGAGCCGAGCCAGCCGATCGCCGCCGCCGAGCTCTACCTCGACACGCCGCCCTGGGCGGGCGGCACGCCGGTGGCGATGAGTCCGGTGGACGGCGCGTTCAACTCCACCGTCGAAGCGGCGACCGCGACCATCGACACCACCGGATTCGCCTCGGGCCGCCATCTGCTGTACGTTCGCGGCCGCGACAGCGCGAACAACTGGGGAGCCTTCTCGGCCGCCTTCCTCACCGTCCTCGATCCCGCCACCGCGCCCTTCCTCGAAGGGACGGTCACCGCAGCGGGCAGCGGCACGCCGCTGGTGGCGACGGTCGCGGTCGGACCGTACGCGACGAGCTCTCTCGCCGGCACCGGCGCCTACTCGATTCAGGTCCCCGAGGGGACCTACGACGTCATCGCAACCGCGCCCGGTCACGCGCCGACGACGGCCGTCGGCGTCACCCTCGCCGCGCTGCAGACCGTCGTCCGGGACTTCGCGCTCGTCCCGTACGTCGCGGTGCTCGACGACACGGTGGAGGGCGGCAACCTCGGTTGGACGGCGCAGACACCCTGGGCCATCACGACGCTGCAGTCGCACAGCCCGACGCACGCCTGGACGGACAGCCCTTCGGGCAACTACGGCAACAACGTCAACTCTTCGCTGACCTCCTCGCCGATCGATCTCTCGTCGGCGTCGAGTGTCGAGCTGTCGTTCTGGCAGCGGTACGCGACGGAAGCGGGCTACGACTTCTGCCATGTCGAAGTCTCCGCCGACAACGGCGCGAACTGGACCGAGATCGCGACTTTCGACGGCACGAACACGACCTGGGCGCAGCAGGCGTTCACCCTGCCGCTTCTCGCCGGCGCGCCGCAGGCTCGCCTGCGCTTCCGCTTCACCTCGGACAGCGGCGTGGTCGCCGACGGCTGGTACGTCGATGACATCGTCGTCCGCGCCGCCGTGCCCCCTGCAGCCGTCCTCTTCGCCGACGGCTTCGAGAGCGGTGGTCTCGCGCCCTGGTCGAACGCCGTGCCCTAGCGAAGCTTCAGGGCAGCTGAATGAGGCAGGGATCGACCGCCGGCGACGACCAGGGGGCGGTACCGCACTCGAAGCCGTTCTCGAACAGCGGCCAGCCCGTCGACCAGATGTCGGAGAGCGGTGCGCTGTCACCCTCGTAGTCGGCGTTGTAGACCAGCGTCTGCCCGTCGGGCGTCAGCTTGAGCGAGCCCAGAACGACGCCACTGCCGCCGGAGAGACTCACGCGCCAGAAGTCCACTCCGCCCCAGTCGTTGTGGAAGATCTTCGGCACGTCGGGCGCCGAGTCGCGGCGGGTGAAGACCAGATCGTCGTGGCCCGGCGCCATCACCGGCAGGTCGGCGAGCGTCGACAGTGGAGCCGGTCCCGCAAGGCCGTACCAGACCGGGCGGGAGTCGTTCAGGCCGAGAGCGCAGGCGGTGATCAGATCGAGCCCGCCGCTCGAGGTGACGAACAGACCGCGGCCGCGCGACTCCTGGGTAACGCTGTCCGTGACCAGGGCGGTATAGGCCGTCCGCTGCGAGTCGGGATGGATCGCGAAATCGAGGACATCGACGAGATAGCCGAAGCCCTGGTTGGGGCTCATCGCCGACTGCGAGATCAGGCAGGGGCCGTTCTCGCCGCTCGTCGACCGGGTGACGAGCGCGCTGCCGCTGCGATAGACGATCCAGTTCGAATCGGGGCTGAACTCGATCCGGCCTCCGGTCGGCTGGTCGTAGCCGAGGAAGTCGGGAACGCCATTGTTGGCCGGCCAGCCGCCCACCGGGGCGAGATAGAGCTCGGTCAGATGGGTCGGCCAGGTGGTGCTGCGCATCGCGAAGAGCACGTGGTTGCCGTCGGGCGAGACGACGATCGGCATGTTCGGGCCGGTCTCGGCGAGCACGTTCTCGGCCTGCAGCAGGCCGTTGAGGACGTGCTTGCCGCCGCCGCCGAGCAGGTGACTGAAGATGTCGATCGTGCCGCCGTCCTCGTTCGAGATCCACACCACGTGCTCGCCCGTCGGCGAGAGCTGCCACGACCAGATCTGCTCGGCGGGCGCCGCGAGGCTGTCGTTGATCCGCTCGGGGAGCGACGCCTGGTCGGTCTCCGCCTGATAGAGATCGTAGTGACCGGTATGGGCGGGATTGCGGAACTGGATGACCATCCACTCCGCGGTGGGCGAGAGCCGATAGTCCTGGATCAGCTCGGGCAGCGCCAGCAGCAGGCGCGTCGGCGGGCCGCCGGTGACGGGTACCGAGTAGAGCTCGAACTTGGCGACCTCGTCGAGATTGGCGAGGAAGATCGCCCGCGTGCCGTCGGCGGTGAGCTTGAAGGACTTGACGTCGGCGAGCGCCGGATCGATCGGTGCACCGTCGATCGGGATCGCCGCCGCGGCGCCGTCGGCGGGCGCCGAGAAGAGCCGGTAGCGGCCGTCGGCGTCGCCATCGGCGCGGAAGACGACGCGTGCACCGTCGGCGGTGACGAGGAAGCCGCCGAGCTTCGCCAGCGGCACGTCGGGGGAGATCCGGGCGCGGCCGGTGCCGTCGAGCCGCACGCTCCAGATGGCGTCCTGGGCGAGACCCGAGTCGCGCTCGACGAACACCGCGCGCTCGTTGCCGGCGAGGAGCGGCCCGCCGGCGGGGTTGAGACTGAGACGCACTCCCTGAGCCGCCGAAGCGGCACGGCCGCCGCCAGCGCTCGCCGCGGCAGCGAACAGGACACTGAGGGCAACGATGCGGTCCAGCAGGCGCATTTCCGGATTCCTCCCTGGTGGGGGGCCCGCAGGGACCCCTCCCCAGGAAGCTCGTCAACGCCCCCCGGAAGGGGACAGCCTCAATGTGGCGCGGTCTCGATCCGCAGCCTCTGGCCGGCCGAATAGGCGACGAACTCCGGGGCGTAGATCGACTGCACCTGGGCCGGGCCGCTGCGGAACTCCCCGGCGAGGTTGGCGCGCAGGCGGTACTTGAAGGTGTACTCGCCGGCGGGCAACTGCTCGAAGAAGAAGTTCGCGCCGCTGTCGCGTGTCTCCTCGTAGCGCGAGATTCCGAGATCCCACTTCCACCCGGACTCCGGACGGTCGGGCTCGAGCCCCGCCGGACGCGGGTCGCGGAGATGAACGTACTCGGCTGCAGCCTTGGCCCGCAGCGAGAGCTGCACCTCGATCTCGTCTCCGACCGCGAGCGTCGTGCCCTTGGCGATCGGGACGAGGGTCACCTCGGCGCCGGTCTTCACACGCTTGAAGTAGCGGCGCTCGACGCCGAACAGGTCGCTGCGCGATTCGGCCGGCAGCTCCTCGGTCGAGAAGTGCCAGGTGGCCGAGGCGAACATGAGTCCCGGCGTCGACTTCTCGACGACGACCGTCGCGTCGTCCGGACTCCGGGCGGCGTCCAACTTGGCGCCGGGCACGACGACCTGGTTCTTCTTGCCGGTGAACCGGTCGGGCTCGAAGACGAAGGTCGTCGTCTGGTGCGCCACCTCGACCGTCGCCTGTTCGCGCACGGCGAGGCTGTTCGTCGCCTTGAGATAGGCAGCGAGCGAATAGAGCACCTCGGCGGTCGCCCGCGTCGACTTCCAGTGGTTGAGCTTCTTGTTGAGGAAGAGCCACTGTACGAGTCCGTCCCGGCGCGGGTCGGCGGGGGTCACTTCCATCAAGGTGCGCAGCGCCCAGGCGTGCGACTCGATGCGGTCGTTGTACCACAGCCAGGCACGGTCCTCGGGTTGCCAGAAGGTCCCCTCGTCGCGCGTCGTCTGGGCCGAGTCCATGACCGCGGCCAGCACCAGCACGGCGTCCTTGTGCCGGTTCATGCGCTCCAGCGTCGAGGCGAGCTGGAGCTTGAGCAGCGGCTGGAGATCCCGCCAGTGTTTGAACGAGAAGTCGAGGATCGTCCGGCGGTCGGCCGCGCTCAGGAAATCGCCGGTCCAGGACGAGTCGGGATAGGACGAGGCGACGTAGTTGAGGTACGTCAGCAGCTCCCAGCAGCAGTCGTCCGCGATCGCCTTCGGCAGCCACTGCTCCTTCGCCTCGCGGGCGAGGTACTGCCAGCCGCGCTGCACCATGTCGCGCGGCACCGGAACCGCGAACTCCGCGGCGCGCGCGAGTCCTCCCATGAGGTAGAGCGTCATGTAGGGCGACGGCGGTCCGCCGGCGAACCAGGGGAAGCCGCCGGAAGGCAGTTGCGCCTTGGCGAGCTTCGCCAGGGCGTCGTCGCGCTGGGCGAGGGCGACCGCCGGTTCGAGCAGGCGCAGGAAGTCGTTTCCCCCCTCGTCGCCGCCGCGCGACTCGCGCAGCCAGGGGGTCTCCTCGAGCGCCATCTTGCGGTTCGGATCCGCGGCATCGAAGCGCTCGAGCGGCGTCTCGCGCTGCGCCATTTCCGCCGCCGCGCGCGCCACCGCCGGGTACTGCGCGAAGAGGCTCGACAGCATGCCGCTCGAAACGAACCGGTTGAGCGTCTGCTCGGTGCACTCGTACGGATACTCGATCAGATACGGCAGGGCGTCGAGCATCGAGTAGAAGAGCTGGCCGTCGACGGTGACGACCATCTGCTCGTCGATGCGGGTCGGGTCGTGGCGCTTCATGTCGTCGAACGTCATCTCGCGGCGCTCCGCTCCCTTCAGCGTGACGAAGCGCGACTGCGCGAGATGGATGCGCGACGGCAGGAGCGGCAGCGGGCGCAGCTCGCCGTCGGAGAGGTTGCCGGCCCGCGCGACGACCTTGAAGGCGGTCGGCCCGACCCGGCGCGGCGCGGTGAGCGCGAAGGTGAGATCTACCCCCTTGCCCGGCTCGACGCGGAACGGCTGCTTCGCGCTCGCCGCAGTGAGTCCGAACTCGGTGAGCAGCGACGCGTTCGTCTCCGGATCGAAGATCTCGAGCGTCGCCTCACCGGCGAGCGGCGTCTCGCCGGCGTCGTTGACCACCACCTTGAGCTGGGCGACGTCTCCCTCGCGCAGGAAGCGCGGCAGGTAGGGGCGGACCATCAGCTCCTTGACCGACTCGGCGTTCTTCTCGACGTAGCCGGAGGCGAGCGTCTGGGACAGCGCCGCCACCCAGACCCGCCACGAGGTGACCGAGTCGGGGACGGTGAACTCGATCGCCGCCGAGCCGTCGGCGCCGGTCAGCAGCTGCGGCTGCCAGAAGGCGGTCTCGGCGAAATTCGAACGCAGCACGACGGGTGGCGGGGCCTCCCCGGTGACGCCGGCCGCGACGCCGCCGACGACGCCGCCCGCGACACCTCCCGGCACGGCGATGGTCTCGGCGACCGCGTCCTGCTCGGCTGCCTGAGGCGCCGGCGCGGCCGCCGGCGCCGGCACCGCACCGTCGGCCATCATCGCCATCGTGGCGACGCCACCCTTCTGCATGCGCCGCATCGGGCCGCCGAAACCGAGCCCGGGGCCGCCGATTCCCCATGGCGAGATCTCGACGAAGGCGTCGCCGGAGAGCTTCTCGACGACGAACGGTTCCACCCACGATTCGTCGCGGTACCACAGCGGTCCGGTCGCCCCCAGGTTGGTCGCCAGGGGCGGGAACCACGCCCCGGTCGGGAAGAGACCCAGGGGCCGCGGGGCCGAGAACGGCGCGAACAGGTCGAGGCTGCGGTCGTGCATCGACGCCAGGAGCTCCGCCGCGCCGGCTTCGACCGGCCGGCCCTGGGCATCCTTGACCGTGACGCGGAAGGTCTCCCGCGAACCCGGAACCAGTCGATCGCGGAAGGTCGCGAACTCGACCTGGAGCTCCTTGTTGCTCCACGGCACATCGAGCGTCGCCCCCTGGGTGATCAACTGGTGATCGGCGACGAGTGTCAGGCGCGCCGCGAGCCCGCCGCGGTCCTGCTCGGCGACCGGAATGTCGATCCACTGCGAGCCCGAGAGCGGCAACGTGCGGCGCCAGACGCGCTCGGCGCCGCGCAGCAGCTCGAGTTCCATGGGAGCGTTCTTCAGGCCGGAATGAACCCACAGCCGCACCGGCGCTCCGGGCTCGGCGCGCGCGCGATCGAAGGCGAGGTCGGCCGCCAGCGCGAGCGTCGTCTCGGCGCCGGCGACGACGAAGTCGAGCTGGGTGCGGGCGGTCTCGCCGAAGCTGTCGCGGGTCTCGTAGCGCAGGCGGTAGGCGCCTCCTTCGAGGCCGGCGAGCTCGATCCGGCCGCTGCCCGAGGCCGGGCTCTGCAGGTTGCCCTTCGCCACCTCGGCGCCGTCGGCGAAGAAGGCGAGAGCCTGCTCGGCCGGGGCGGCGCCGGTCCAGCGTGGGCGCAGCCGATCGCCCGGCGTCGCGAAGCGCTCGGCCGGGTCCGTCGGCGCGTCGGCCGGGGCGAGCGGCAGGTCGGCGGGCAGCGGCGCCGTGGCCGGCTGCTCGAGACGCAGCAGGCGCCAGCGACCCTCGCCCGGACGCACCTGGCCGTCGAGATCCTGCCGGCGGACGGCGAGCGCGAACGGCTTGCCGGCGACGACCAGATCCGCCGGTTTCTCGACCAGCGCCTCTACCGCGGCCCAGCCGAGACGCAAGGTGCGCTCGCCGCTGCGGGTCTCGCCGCCGTCGTCGGTGACGTCGGCCTCGAGACGATAGAGATAGGTGAAGCCCTTCGCCTTTTCGCTCTCGTCGGCGAGCGGCGTGAAGGCGACGCGGAACTTGCCGTCGGCGGCGAGCGCCGTCGTGCCGCTCGCAATCGGCTGCGCTTCGGTCGAGCCGCCGGCGAAGCCCCACCAGCGCCACCACCAGGGGAGCTCCGGCTGGCGCGTCACCCGCCAGGCGACACGCCCGGAGGCCACCGGCAGGCCGAAGTAGTAACGCGCCTCGCCGGCGATCTCGGCCGGGCGGTTGAGGCGGAGCTCGGTCGCCGGCGCGGCCACTTCGACCTCGAACGTCGGCCGCTTGTACTCCTCGACCCGCACCGCAGCCGCGCCGCCGAGCGAGCTCTGCAGGGTCCAACCGCCGAGGAGCCTGCCCGCGGGGATGACGAACTCGCCCGCCGCGGTGCCGAAGCGGTTGGTCGTGACCGTCGCCTCCGCCACCTTCTCGCCGTTCGGGTCGGTCAGCCAGACGGCGACGGCGGCGCCCGGCGAGGGTGTGAGCGCACCGCGTCCGGGGCCGCTCGCGTAGCCCAGGACCTTCCAGAGGAGCTTCTGCTGCGGCCGGTAGACCGCCCGGTCGGTGAACAGCAGCGCCCCGGTCTGCTTCGTCGGCCCGGGCTGGAACTCGCCGCCGTAGCGCTGGGCTGCGGCGACATCGCCGCCGCGGCGGGCGACCAGCAGGAAGTTCGCATAACCGCGGTCGCCCGGGTAGGCGAAGGTCGCGCGGCCGGCGTCGTCGGTTCGCGCCGAGGCGACCGCCGCCGGCGCTTCACGCCAGGTGTTGCGATAGAGCGTGACATCGACCCCGGCGGCCGCGCGTCCGCTGCCACCTTCGACCAACCGAACCTCCCAGGGAAAGGCCTGACTCTCCTGCACGAGAACCAGATTCGACAGCGTGAATGGCAGCGCGACCCGGCGGTTGCCGCTGGCGCTGAACGAGGGTTCGGCGGAGGCGACGACGAGATAGAGCCCCGGCCGGGTGAGCGGCGGGGTGGCGAACGTGCGATGGGACTCGAAGTCGGCGGTCGGCGGCAGGGCCACCTTCCAGGACGCCGCCGGCTCGGCCCTTGCAATCATCGTCTCGATCTCGCGAACCTCGTTCGGAAAGAGTCCGCGGAACTCCTTGCGCGCGAGCTGGCTCTCGAGCTCGACCGGGTAGGCGCGCAGAAAGAGCTCCGGCAGGTTGCGGTGGGTGATCTCCAGCGAACGCCGCGAAGCGCCGTCGACGGCCATCATTTGAAGAGAGAAGTCGGGCGACTCGATCTGCGTCCGCAGCTCGCGGCAGAGCTTGGCGCCATGGCTGCCCGGATAGGCCTTCTCGGCGGCGAGCGCCAACTCGCGCGCCCGGATGCGGTGTTCGGGGTCGCTCGCGTCGAGGTCCATCTCCCCGGCGAGCTCCGCCATGCCGACCGCCCACCAGGAATCGCCGCGGAAGCGCGGCAGACGGTCCGCGAGGTCGGAGCGCAGCCGCGCCCGGTCGCCGGCGGTCTCGCGATGGCTGGCGAGCACGCGCTGGCGCGCCAGCCGCGCCTCGAGCTCGGCGGCGAGCTCGCCGCGCCCGCGGTGCCAGCGTTCGAGATCAGCCAGCACGGCAGCGGCACGCAGCAGCGGATGCACCTTGGAACTCTCCAGCGCCGGTTCGATCCGCGGGTCGTCGGCGAGCAGATTGGCGAGGTCGAGCTGCCAGGCGTCGTTCGCCTCGGCCGCCGACCAGAACGAGGAGTCGCCCAGCAGGCGGTCGACGAAGAGATAGCTCACCGCGTCGCGCAGCGTGCTCCGGACGCCCTTGGGGTAGTCGTTCGCCTGCAGGTAGGGAAAGTCGGCGATCGCGACGGCGGCGAGACTCTCGCGGCGCTCCCAGACGGCGCGGAAGCTGCGCTCCGCCTCGGCGGCGATCTGCGCCGCGGTCCAGGCCTTGAGGTCGAGCTGATCGTCCGACACCACGCGCTCGCGCTGGCGGATCTCCCAGTCGTAGCCCGAGAGGTACTCGAGCAGGGCATGGGCGTAGTAGAGCTCGACCGCGGCACGGGCGGTTCCTCCGGCCGGCCAGGCGGCGGCCTTGAGCTCTTCGACCGCCGTCTCGAGACCGCCGAGCGCGGTGCGCACCTGCGATCGGCGCACCAGGGCCTTCGCCCAGTTCCCCTCGTCGCCGGCGGCGCGAGCGCTCTCGACGAGCGGCCCGAGGCGATCGGCGGCCTCCTGCAGCTTCTGCTCGTCGAGCAGCCGGTCGATCTCCTTCCAGGCGGCACTCGGATTCATCGGCGTCGGCACCTTGGGTTTCCCCCCGGGGGAGTCGGTCGTGGCGCCCGGTCCGGTGGGCCGCGAGTCGGCCGCGAGCTGCTGACAGGAGGGGGCGGCTAGGGCGAGCGCACCGGCGAGAACGAGAGTCGAAGCGAGAGAGGAGCGCATGTCGGAGATCTTAGACCCCGCTCGCCGGCGTGAAGAAACCGCCCCCTGCAGGGCGTAGAATCGCCGACCAGCCCCCTTCCAAGGAGACCTTCGTCCATGTTCGATCGCTCGCAGCGCCACCTCCGGATCGTCGCACCGCTCTCGCTCGCCCTGTGGGCCGCCCTGGCCATACCGGCGCACGCCGGCCTGTCCTTCACCCAGGAGATTCGGGGCGAGGGCGATGCCGCCAAGTTCCAGAACATGACCATGCACTCGTGGATCGACGCCGGCGGCGCGAAGATGGAAATCGTCTCCTCCGGCAACCCGATCCTCACCCAGGGCAGCTACCTCCTGGTTCGTCCCGACGACGACGCCATGTTGATCGTGAACCCGAAGGAGAAGACCTACGCCGCGTTCGACATCGGGCAGATGATGGGTTCGATGGGACAGATGATGGGCGGCGAAGGCGGCATCAAGATGTCGTTCAGCGATCCGGTCGTCGAGAAGCTCGTCGAGGAGGACGGTGGACTGCTGCTCGGCAAGCCCACCCGCCACTTCCGCTGGCGTACCCGCTACACGATGACCATGTCGATGCCGATGGGTATGGGCATGCAGATCGCCACCGACCAGACGCAGGACGTCTGGGTGGCGGACATCACCCTCGATCCGAAGATCATGCGTTCTTTCGCCGGCATGGGCGCCGGAGCTTCGCTGCCGGCCGAGTTCCAGAAGCTGGTCGAGGCGGCCAAGCAGCAGCAGAAGGGCTTCCCGCTGAAGATGGTCACGGTGAGCTCGAGCAAGTCGACCTCGACCGGCTCGGGCCCGATGGCGGCGATGATGGCGCGCTCGATGGGCGGCAACAACGACAAGCCGACGTCGATGACGATGGAGGTCACGCAACTGTCGGAGGAGCAGGTCCCGGCATCCGTCTTCGCCGTCCCCGCCGGCTATACCGAGACCGAGCTCATGGCGCCGAACATGAAGATGCCCAACATGAACCAGCAGCACTAGGGACCCCTCATCGCCTCGATCCTCCTCAACACCTTCGGCTCCCTGGGGGATCTCTACCCCTACCTCGCGCTCGGGCGGGAGCTCCGCGGGCGGGGCCACCGGGTGACGATCGCCACTCTGCGGCACTATGAGCCCCGCATCGCGGCGGCGGGGCTCGGCTTTCATCCGATCGGTCCCGATTTCGATCCCACCGATCCGGCCGAGCTCAAGCGGGCGATGCACAAGCGGCGCGGACCGGAGTACGTCCTGCGCGAGATGACTCTGGGCCACCTGCGCATCGCCTTCGATGATCTGCGACCCGCGGCGGCTGACGCCGATCTCGTCGTCACCCACCCGCTCGCCCTCGGCGCGCAACTGTTGGCGCGTGCCGCCGGCCGCCCCTGGGCGTCGACCGTGCTCTCGCCGCTCAGCCTGTTCTCGACCACCGATCCGGCGATCTTCTCCGGCGTCCCGTTCGAGCAGAGCCTCGCCCGGCTCGGGCCGCGCGGCCAGCGCGTCGTGCTGCGACTCGCCGACTTCGTGCTCAGCCGCTGGCTCGCCCCCTACCGCCAGATCGAGGCCGAGCTCGGTCTCGCCCCGGGCCCCAACCCGATCCTCCACGGCCAGCACTCGCCGCATCTGGTGCTGGCGCTGTTCTCGCCGCTCTTCGGACCGCGGCAGGCCGACTGGCCGGAGAACACGGTGGCGGCCGGATTTCCGTTTCTCGATGACCAGCAAGCGCTCGCCCCCGACGTCGAGAGCTTCCTCGCCGCTGGTCCTCCGCCGGTGGTGTTCACCCTCGGCTCGGCGGCCGTCGGTGCGGCGGGGGCGTTCTACGAGCGCAGCATCGCGGCGGTCGAGCGCCTCGGACTCAGGGCGATCCTGCTCATCGGCGGCGATCCCGCGAACCGTCCGCGCCGGGAGCTGCCCGAGAGCCTCCTGGCGGTTGCCTACGCACCGCACGCCGCGCTGTTCGCCCGCGCGGCACTCATCGTCCACCAGGGAGGGGTCGGAACCTCGGCGGAGGCGCTGCGCTCCGGCAAGCCGATGCTGGTCGTGCCGCATTGCCACGACCAGCCCGACAACGCCCATCGCCTCGAACGCCTCGGCGTCGCGCGGGTCGTGCCCGCGGAGCGCTACACCGTCCGCCGCGCGACGCGTGCGCTCGCCAGCCTGTTGCACGATGCAGCGGCCGCCGATCGCGCCCGCCTCCTCGGGCAACAGATCGCCACCGAGACCGGCGTGGCAAACGCCTGCGACGCACTCGAACGGCTGGTATGACGCCGGGCGGGTAGGATCCGCCCCATGCGCCCCTCGTCGACCTGGTTCCTGCTCGCTCTCGCCGCCACACTCCTGCCGGCCCAGCAGCCGGCCCCGACTCCCGGCCCAGCCGACGATCCGGCGAAGCTGTCGTTCATGCAGTACGACCCGCCGTCGACGCTCAGGGTCTCCGAGCATCCCGTGCCGCGGGCGAAGTTTCCGTTCGTCGACGTGCACTCGCACCAGTTCGACCTCACCGAGGCCGAGGTGCGGACGCTGGTGGCCGAGATGGACAAGCTGAACATGGGCGTCATGGTCAATCTCTCGGGGCGCGGCTTCCGGAGCGTCACCGGGCCGGACGGTGTGGAGCGCTTCGGCCTGAACGGGCCCGAGTACCTGCGCGACATGATCGCGCTCACCGAGCGCCTGGCCCCCGGCCGCATCGTGCACTTCACCAATGTCGACTTCTCGCGCGTGGGCGCCGCCGACTGGCCTGCCGCGGCAGTCGCCGAACTCGAAGCCGACGTCGCCGCCGGAGCGCGCGGACTGAAGATCTACAAGAGCCTGGGGATGGACACGGTGGACGCCGCCGGCAGACGTATCGCCGTCGACGACGCGCGGCTTGCGCCGATCTGGGCGACCTGCGCCCGCCTGGGCATTCCCGTGCTGATCCACACCGCCGATCCGGCGCCCTTTTGGCAACCGAAGGACAAGAACAACGAGCGCCTCTACGAGATGATCGAGGTCCCCGGACGCTGGCGCGATCCGGCCGAGAATGTCCCGTGGGAGCAACTCATCGCCGAGCAGCACAACCTCTTCCGCGCCAATCCGCGAACGACCTTCATCGCCGCCCACCTCGGCTGGCTCGGCAACGACCTCGGCCGGCTCGGCAAGCTCCTGGACGAAGCGCCGAACGTGATGACCGAGATCGGCGCCGTGCTCGCCGAGCTCGGCCGCCAGCCGCGCTTCGCGCACGATTGGCTGGTGAAGTACCAGGACCGGGTGATGTTCGGCAAGGACTCGTGGGAACCGGCCGAGTATCCGCCCTACTTCCGGGTTCTCGAGACCGAGGACGACTACTTCCCCTACTACCGCCGCCGCCACGCCTTCTGGAAGCTCTACGGCCTCGGCCTACCCGACGAGGTGCTGCGGAAGCTCTACTACGGCAACGCCCTGCGCATCCTCCCGCGGCTCGACCGGACACGCTTTCCGGCCTAGGAGGCCTCGCGCAGGGCGCTGTGGTCAGCTCCCGAGGCGCCAGGCCTGGTTCTCGTTGCCCTGGCAGCGGAACTGGATCACCCGGGCGCCGTCCGCCCGGACGCCACCTTCGACGTCGAGGCAGAGTCCGCTCGCGACGTTGACGATCTGGTAGACACCGCCACCCAGGCGCTCGATCCGCCACAGCTGATCCTCGTTGCCGTTGAAGCGGAACTGCTGCACCGGCGCGCCTTCGGTCTGGCCTCCGCCGGCGACGTCGAGGACCTTGTTGCTGTCCTGGCTGACGAAGACGACCCGACCGCGGCCGGCGTCGATCACGTCCCAGAGCTGATTCGGCGTGCCGCGGAAGGTGTACTGGATGACCGCCGCGCCGTTGTAGTTGCTGCCGGCCGCGACATCGAGGGCCTTGCCGCTACGCACGCTGAGGACGCTGCCGCTGAAGATCACGCGCCCCTGCGGGATGTAACCCGGTCCACCCGGGGACCCGTCGTCCTGCGGACCGAAGGCCGGTCCCGTCCAGCGGTAGGTCGCCTTGGCGACGCCCGTCCGGGGATTGAACGCGCAGCTGTAGGAATAGGGCCGACCGCGGTCGAAGCGGTCGCGACGGTAGATTCCCTGGCCCTCCACGAGGGTCCGCGACGCGGACCGTGGCGTGACGCGCGCGCGGCGGTAGTCGAGGCCCGAGTCGGGGACGCTGCCGCCCGCCTGCAACGAAATCTGATAGGTGAGCTGGATGTCGCAGCGGTCCTTGGCCACTTCGGCGGGGTCGTGCTGCGCGGCGAGCGGCGGGATGCCCACGGCCGCAAGGCCGATGGCAAAGGAGAACGCAGGAAGAATCTTCATATTTCTCTCCAGTCTGTCCCCGGGACGCGTGCTGCACCCCCGGGGAAGGGCGTCGCTCGCGACGCGGGGAGGCTCGGCTCGTGGCCCCCGCCCGCGAGGCGAGTCGGGATGCGCCGGGAGAGTGCACGAAAACTGCCAGCTCACCGCGGGGCGGACCCCGCGGCGCCAGGCGGAGGTCAGCGCGCCGGGCCGAGGCGGCGGGAGAGGTGATACTGCGCCTGGCGCTTCCACCAGGCCCAGTTGTGGGCGACGTCGTAGCCCCAGATGTCGCGGTCGTGGGGGATGCCCTTGGCGTCGAACAGGTCGCCCAGCGCCTGGGTCTCCTCGATGCAGCCCTCCTCGAACGCCCCCTGGCCGCAGACCAGGGTGATGTGGGTGTTGCGGCGCACGCGCTCGAGCGGCTCGCCGGCCAGCCCCTGGACGTAGGCGAGCGGGTTGTTGAGGTAGACGTCGAGATTCGAGAAACCTTCGGTGAAGTGGGTCATCAGGTAGCGGCCGCTCATGCACAGCGCCCAACGGAAGATCTCCGGGTACTTGAGGGCGATGTTGGCCGAGTAATAGGCGCCGAGGCTGGCGCCGGCGGTCATCAACGGCGCCGCCGGGCTGTTGCAGTCCTGGCGGACGTGCGGCACCAAGGTCTCGATGACCCATTTTTCGTAGAGCGCGTGGCGCTGGATCCGCCAGGCGGCGTCGTTCTCCTTCTTCGTCCAGGCTTCGGCGACGTTCGACTCGGGGCAATAGAGCTTGAGCTTGCCGGCCTCGAGCCAGGGCGAGAGCGCCTCGACCATGCCCTGGGCCTCCCACTCGTGGGCGAAGCCGGCGGCGGTCGGGAAGACCACCAGCGGCGGCCCCCAGTGGCCGTAGCTCCAGAGGCTCACCGCCCTGCCCAACTGCGGGCTCTGCACCCTCTCGAGCCGCTTCTTCATGCCGCTCCTCCCGAAAAGAACGCCGGGAATCCTATCTCAGCCCGGACGCCCGGCCGACCGGACGCGGATCCTCCCCCATCTGGCGGTGGCGGGGCTCGCGTACCTCTTCGATAGTGGTGGGCGGCGCCGTCTCTTGGGGTGGGGTTGGTTTGACAAGCCGCCGACCGATGTGAAATTTTTCGCCGACGCTTCGCACGCCCTCGGCGCGCCCTGGATACGTGCGCGACAACGGAAAGAGCTAACAACTTATGTCGCAGATCTTCCCTCGCAGCGCGAACGCCTTGGCTCGGGCATCGGTCTTCGTGGCCCTGTTTGTGGCCGCGGCGGCCGGATACGCCCTGTGGACCCTGGCCCACTCGGGATACGTCACCCGCCAGGGAATTGTTCTTCCCCAGCCGGTTCCGTTCAGCCACGACCACCACGTCGCCCAGATCGGCATCGACTGCCGCTACTGCCACACCAGCGTCGAGCGCGCCGCCTCGGCCGGTATCCCGCCGACCCAGACCTGCATGAACTGCCACAACCAGATCTGGACCAACGCGGCGGTCCTCGAGCCGGTGCGCGCCAGCTGGCGCGACGGCAAGCCGCTGACCTGGAACCGGGTCAACGACCTGCCCGACTTCGTCTACTTCAACCACAGCATCCACGTCGCCAAGGGGGTCGCCTGCACGACCTGCCACGGCCCGATCAACAAGATGCCGCTCATGTACCAGGGGATGCCGCTCACCATGAGCTGGTGCCTGGATTGCCATCGCGACCCGGTCAAGAACCTCCGGCCCCGCGAGGAAGTCACCAACGTCCTCTGGCAACCGCCAGCCGACCTCGCCGCCAAGCAGAAGGAGTGGGCGCTCGCCAATCATGTCCAGAGCAAGGTCAGCTGCTCGAACTGCCATCGCTAGAGACCCCTCATGACCGATCTGATGAATCCGACTCCCTCGCCGGCTCCGCCCTCCGGCCCGAACACCACCGGCGACTGCCATGTCGAGTGGAAGAAGCCCGCGGCCGAAGGCTCCGGGCTCGATCTCGCGGCGGCGCGTCAACGCCTGCAGAGCCGCGGCGGCGCCACCTACTGGCGAAGCCTCGAAGAGCTCGCCGAGACCCCTGAGTTCGGCGAGCTGCTCGACCGTGAGTTCCCGCGATTCGCCTCGGAGTGGCCGGACGGCGTCTCCCGGCGCAACTTCCTGCAGCTGGCCGCGGCCTCGCTGGGGCTCGCCGGCCTGACCGCCTGTACCCGCCAGCCGATCGAGAAGATCGTGCCGTACGTCCGCCAGGCGGAGGAGTTCCTCCCCGGCAAGCCGGTTCTCTACGCCACGGCGATGACCCTCTCCGGAGTGGCTACCGGACTGCTCATCGAGAGCCACAACGGCCGTCCGACCAAGGTCGAGGGCAATCCCGAGCACCCCGCCAGCCTGGGCGCTTCCGACGCGGTGACCCAGGCCTCGGTGCTGGGTCTCTACGACCCGGATCGCTCGCAGGCGATCGTCGAGCTCGGCGATTCGGCGACCTGGACGTCCCTCAACCAGCAGCTCACCGCCGCGCTCAACGCCCAGTCGGCTTTCGCCGGCGCGGGGCTCCGGCTGCTCACCGGGCCGGTCACCTCGCCCACCGAGGCCCGCCTCATCGCCGCGCTGCTCGAGTCTTATCCGCAGGCGCGCTGGCACCGCTGGGACCCGCTGGCGAACGACGGTTCGCGGAACGGTCTCGCGGCCGCCTTCGGCGCGCCGGTCGGGATGCGCTTCGACCTGGCGAAGGCCGACGTCGTGCTGGCGCTCGAGTCCGATTTCCTCACTGCGGGTCCCGGTGCCGTGCGTTACGCCCGCGACTTCGCCGACCGCCGCAAGGTCGGGCACTCGGAGGGCGCCGCGGCGGCGATGAACCGCCTCTACGTCGCCGAATCGAGCCCGTCGGCGACCGGCACGGTCGCCGATCACCGCTTCCGGATCCGTCCGTCGCAGCTGCCGGCGATCGCGCAGGCGCTGGCGGCAGCCGTCGGCGTCGCTGGCGTGGCCGCTCCGCCGCTCGACGCCGGCACCGCGAAGTGGGTCACGGCCGCCGCGCGCGACCTCGCGGCCCACCGCGGCTCGGCGCTCGTCATCGCCGGCGAGTCCCTGCCTCCCGCCGCGCACACGTTGGTCGCGGCGATCAACGATGCCCTCGGCGCCGCCGGATCGACCGTCCTCTACAGCGCTCCGATCGAGGCCGATCCGGTCGCTGCCCTCGACTCGCTCACCGCCCTGATCGACGACATGAAGGCCGGCAAGGTCGACCTGCTGCTGGTCTCCGGCGTCAATCCGGTCTACGACGCCCCGGCCGACCTCGAGGTCGCGTCGGTTTTCAAGGCGAGCTCGGCCCTGCGTATCCATCACGGGCTGTACGACGACGAGACCGCCGCCTACTGCCAGTGGCACGTGCCGGCGGCGCACTACCTCGAGTCGTGGGGCGACGCGCGGGCCTACGACGGCACCGTCTCGCTGACCCAGCCGCTGATCGAGCCGCTCTACGGCGGCAAGACGCTCTCCGAGATGCTGGGCGCCCTGCTCGGGCGGCCGAGCGACGACGCTTACGCCCTCCTCCGCGAGACCTGGGAGGCGCAGATGGGCGGCGAGACCTTCGAATCGGCGTTCCGCCGCCTGCTGCACGATGGTGTCCTGCCGGGGACCGCGCTCGCGCCCTCCCAGCCGGCGCTCATCGCGGCGAGCGTCGCTGCGGCCGCCCAGGCGCTCGCCGCCGAGCCCGCCGGCGGTGCGCTCGAGCTCGCCCTGCGCCCGGATCCGTCCGTGCTCGACGGCCGTTTCGCCAACAACGGCTGGCTGCAGGAGCTGCCCAAGCCGATCACCAAGCTGACCTGGGAAAACGCCATTCTGCTGTCGCCGCGCACCGCCGAGAGCCTCGACGTCAAGGGCAACGACGTCGCGGAGATCGCGCTGGCGGACGGACGCAAGCTCACCGGCCCGGTCTGGCTGCTGCCCGGCCAGGCCGACGGCGTCGCCACGGTGCACCTGGGTTACGGCCGGACGCGCGCCGGCCGGGTGGCCAACGGCATCGGCTTCAGCGCTTTTGCAGCGCAGACCCGCGCCACGCGATACGGGGCGGCTGCGGTCACACTCAAGGCGACCGGCGACACCGCCCAGCTCGCCACCACCCAGGGTCATCACTCGATCGACTGGATGCGCGAGGAGAGCGAGCAGGCGAAGGAGCGCTCGGTCGTGCGCCAGGCGACCCTCGAGGAGTTCGAGAAGAACCCGCACTTCGTCCACGAGGGCGCCCACGGCGAGCTCGATACCAGCGTCTCGTTCAACCCCGGCTTCGAGTACAAGGGTTACGCCTGGGGCATGGTGATCGATCTCAACGCCTGCAACGGCTGCAACGCCTGCGTCATCGCCTGCCAGTCCGAGAACAACATTCCGGTGGTCGGCAAGGAGCAGGTCGCGCGCGGCCGCGAGATGCAGTGGATCCGCATCGACCGCTACTAC
>CAZQTL010000023.1:0-30049 GCA_964595975.1 uncultured Thermoanaerobaculia bacterium
CCTCGCCTGGCTGCTCTCCGCCGGCGGCGCCAAGCCCCGGGTCGAGCCGGCGCCGGCGGGCGCGGCGGTGCCGGAGTCGGTCGCGCGGCTGCTGCTCGAAGCGCGCCATCTCTGGGCGCAGCGGGGGCTCGAGTCGGTCCGGCGCGCGGCCGAGCTGATGCAACGCGCGGTGCAGGAGGCTCCGGAGTCCGCCGAGGCCCACGCCTGGCTGGCACTTTCGACGATCACCCGGGCGAGCTATCTGGGCGGACGGGCAGCTGCCTGCGACGAGGCTGCAGCGGCGGCGCGCCGGGCGATCGCGCTGGCGCCGGAGGATCCGATCGCCCTGTGCGCCCAGGGAGTGATGGCGCTGCAGAAGGACTTCGACGCCGGCTCCGCCATCGTCGCCCTCGAGCGCTCGGTCGCCGCCGATCCGACTTTCGTTCCGGCGCAGCAATTCCTCGCCGAAGCGCTCACCCTCGCCGGCCAGAACGAGCGTGCGCTGGCGACGATCGACCAGGCGCTGGCCCTGGACCCGCTCTCTGCGCTGCTGCACGGCGTGCGCGGCAACATCCTCATCCGTTCGGATCGTCCGCTGGCGGCGCTCGAGGCCTACGAAAGGGTTCTCGTCCTCGAGCCTCGATTCACCTGGGTCTACCGCAATCGCGCCCGGCCGCTGATGCAGCTCGGGCGGGAGCGCGACGCGGTCGAGTCGCTCTACACCGAGGCGCGCCTCACGGGCGAGAAGCCGGAGTACCTCGCGACGCTGCGCGCGGCGATCGAGGCCGATGGTCTCGCCGGCTATTACCGGTGGCGGCTGGGTCGCATCGAGGCGATGCTCGCCCTGGGCTACCAGCTGCGGCCGTTCCAGTACGCCGAGGCCCTGGCGGGCGCCGGACAGACTGAAAGAGCCCTCGTCGAGCTGGCGAAGGCGCCGATCTGCCCCGACGCCGACACGTTCTTCTACGGCCGCTCGAGTCCGGCCTTCGACAGCTTGCGCGGCGACCCGAGGTTCCAGGCGATCTACGCCCGTTTCGGCCTGTAGTCCGGGTCACCGCGGGCAACCGGGAGAGGCACCCGTCGAGGCTTCGGGTCCGCCCGGCTAGGGGCGCGGGCCGGATGCCGGGGCCAGGTCGAAAGGCGAAGGGATCTCGAAGAATTCGCCGCGCATCATGACGGACGGCGGGATGCCGAACATCTGGTAGAAGGTGCGGGTCAGGTGCGCGGCGTCGGCGAAGTCGGAGGCATGTGCCGCCGCGGTGATGGTGCGTTCGCGTCCGATCATCAACATCGCACGCGTGAGCTTTCGCCACAGCATGTAGCGGCGGAACGGCAGGCCGACCTGCTGCGTGAAGAGGTGTGCGAAGCGGCTCGGGGACAGGCATGCCAGCGCCGCGGCGTCTTCGATCGACATCCGCAGCTCGTCCGAGCGGCGAATCGCCGCCAGCACGCGCGAGACGCGATCGTCGAGCCGGCGGCTCGGCGGTGCGCCGGCGCAGAGCCGCTGGACACAGTGGCGCACGAGCGCGCCGACCTCGAGGCTGTCCAGCGGGTTGTCGAGGAAGCGCCGCAACTCCCCCAGACAGGGCACGACGCGCGCCTCCGGCACGAGCGTGATGTCGTCGCGCAGGGAGGTCCGCAGCCAGACGCCCTCGCTCGATTCCGGATCGACGAACAGCATCGCCGCGACCGAGCCGTTGGCGTCGTACGAGTGCACGACATCCGGCCGCACGATCAGGCCGGACGTCGTCCGCCATTCGCCGCGCTCGCCGCGGATTCCCACGCTGCCTTCGATCGCGAGAACCACCTGGATCGCGTGATGGTCGTGCGGCGGAACGATTCCCTGGCTGCGTCCCAGGGCGAAGAAGCCGCCGTCCCACAGATACCAGCTCGGCGAGCCGGTCCATCTCGACGAGGCGGGCAGAGCCTCCGCAGCCGGTTTGTTCAAGGACATCGGCCGTTTCCTTCAACAACTCCGGCGTCCGCGTTCAATGCCTGCACCCGCGCCGCTGGCTAACCTTCGCATCACCTCGCGGCGATCCCCGCCGCGCTGGGATCCGGAGGTGGTGATGAAAGACCCCATGCGTTCCCTGCGGTCGTTTCTGCATCGAGGCGTTCTCGTCGTCGCGCTGTTTGCCGTCGCAACCGCGCTGGCCGCGAGCGAGCGCGCCATTATGAAGTCCCACGGCTCGCCTGCCAAGCAGCCGGATCCGGCGGAGTTCGGGCTCGGCCCGCGAGCGTCGGCGGAGGGCCTCTTCCTCGCCAGCCTCGAGCCGGAGCAGGCGCTGCGTCCGCGGCAGATGCAGCAGATTCGGGTCGTCGTCACCGATCGGGAAGGACGTGCCGTCGAGGGCGCCGACCTGACGATCGACGGTGGCATGCCCCAGCACGGACATGGATTGCCGACGCGTCCGCGGGTGACTCAAGGTCTCGGCGACGGTGCGTATCGGATCGAGGGCGTGCGATTCAACATGGGCGGTTGGTGGGAGCTCAAGGTGACGATCGCCGCCGGCGGCGTCACCGATACGGTCACCTTCAATCTCGATCTGTGAGCGCATCATGACCCGAAACCGAGTCCTCTCCCTGCTCGCCGGTCTGCTGTTCGGCGCGGTTCCGGTCGCCGCTGCGCTGGACCGCGACGCCTGGAGCGCCGCGCAGCTCGCCGAGCTGCGCTCGCTCTCTCTCGCCGAACTGGCGCCGCTGCCGGCGGATCCGACGAACCGCTTCGCCGACGATCCGGACGCAGCGGAGCTCGGCCGGCGGCTGTTCTTCGACGCCCGGCTGAGCTCCAACGGCCGCGTCGCCTGCAGCACCTGCCACCAGCCCGAGCGCCAGTTCCAGGACGGGACGGCGCTCGGCGCCGGCGTCGGGACGACCGGCCGGCGAACGATGCCGATCGCGGCGACGGCACGATTGCCGTTCCTGTTCTGGGACGGCCGCAAGGACAGTCAGTGGGCCCAGGCTCTCGGTCCGTTGGAGAGTCCCGTCGAGCACGGCGGCACGCGTGCGCTCTACGCGCATGTCGTCGCCGAGCGCTATGCGACCGACTACGAACGGCTGTTCGGACCGTTGCCGGACCTTTCGGGGGTTCCGCGCTCGGCGGGTCCGGTCTCCGATCCCGAGGCGGCCTTCGCCTGGTCCAGTTTGAGCGCCGCGCAACGCGAGGGTGTCACGCGGGTCTTCGTCAATATCGGCAAGGCGATCGCCGCTTTCGAGCGCCGCATCGATCCGGAGCCCTCCCGGTTCGACAGGTATGTCGAGGCACTCTCCGCGGGCGGCTCCGCCGAAGGCGTCCTGTCGGACGACGAGGTCGCCGGCCTGAGGCTCTTCGTGGGCAAGGCGAACTGCACCCGGTGCCACAACGGACCGCTGTTGACGAACGGCGAGTTCCACAACACGGGCGTGCCGACCCGGGCAGGCATGCCTGCCGACGAGGGACGCCTCGCAGGCGCCGCCGGAGTCCTGGACGACGAGTTCAACTGCCGCAGCCAGTGGAGCGACGAGCGCGCGAACTGCCCCGAGCTCGAGTTCATGGTGGCCGGAGATTCTGCGCTCGCGGGCGCCTTCAAGGTGCCGTCGCTGCGCGACGTGGTCGAACGGGGGCCGTACATGCACGCCGGCGAGTTCGCGACGCTGGGCGAGGTCCTGCGCCACTACGATCGCGCGCCGGCATCGCCGGTGGGGCAGACGGAGCTGCAGCCGCTCGGGCTCACGCCGGCGGAGCTGCGCCAGATCGAGGCGTTCCTCGGCACCCTGTCCACGGCAAGGGTCGCGCCCGCGGAGCCGCTCGACGAGTCGCCGCGCTGAGCCGGACCGCCGCTCCCTCGAGCGGCGGCCCCAGCACTGGCCGAGTTCCGGGTCGTCTCCGGCCTGTCGCCACGATGGCCTGTAGACTGCGCCGGTGCCGGAGATCACCGTCGGGGTGGCGCTCGCCCTCGTCTCGTCGCTCGCCTGGTCGCTGTTCGACCTCGAGCGGCGTTTCCTGTCGCAGCGCCTCGAGGCGATGGCGCTGGTCGTCTGGGTGACCTCGGGCGCCCTGGTGCCGCTCGCGGCCTGGGCCTGGTTGAGCGGACCCCAGCACGCGCAGCCGGCTTACTGGCTGCCGGCGACCGGCTCCGTTCTGCTCAACCTGCTCGCCAACTTCGCCTACTTCCGCTCTTTGCAGCTCGCGCCGCTGTCGCAGACCCTGCCGATGCTCTCCTTCACGCCGGCGTTCGCCGCCGTGCTGGCGGCGATCTTCCTCGGCGAACGGCTCGGGCTCCGCCCGGTCTGCGGGCTGATCCTCGTCATCGCCGGCGCGCTCCTCCTCACGCTGCGCGCCGATGCCGGTCTGCGCGGCCTCTTCGTCGGCCTGCTCGAGGACCGCGGCTGCCGCCTGATGGTGGGCGTCGCCTTTCTCTGGTCGGCGGCGCTGCTGCTCGACAAGCGGGCGCTCGCCCTGGCGACGCCGCACCTGCATTCGCTCTACCTCAACGGCGGCGTCGCGGCGGGGGCGTTGATCACCCTGGCGGCGAAGCGCGACCTGGGCAAGCTCGGCGCCCTGCGCGGGCGGGGCTGGCTGCTGCTGGTCACGATCGGCACCGGGGCGCTCGCGCTGGGCAGCCAGCTGGTCGCTCTCGGCACGGTGCCGGTCGGCTTTCTCGAGACCGTCAAGCGCGGCGTCGGCGGCATTCTCGCCGTGGTTTGGGGGCGCTCGCTGCTCGCCGAACCGGTGACCCTCGCCAAGGTGGTGGCGGTCGGCCTGATGACTGTGGGTGTCGGTCTGGTCGTGCTCTGAAGGCCGGTCACGCTGCCCCGGCTCCTCTATAATCCGCCGACCGTCGTGCGTCGCGACCCCACCCATCGTCGATCCACGCTGCGCGCGCGACCTCACGTCCGGCCGGCAGCGGCGCGCAATCTCCGCCAGGCCTTCGCCCTGCTGGTCTTCTTTCTGCTCCCGCCGGACCTGCAGGCCGCCGGAGGCGTCGTCCCGACCGATCCGATGGTCGCCGGGAGGCCCTACTGCAAGCTCTTTCTCGACGTCGACGGCCTGCCCCAGAACACCGTCCACGCCCTGGTCGTGGACCGCGAGGGCTCGCTCTGGGTCGGCACCCAGGACGGCGCCGCTGCCTACGACGGCAGACGCTGGAAGCGCCTCGACCTGCCGCAGCCCGGGCTGTCGAACTTCGTGCGCTCGATGCTCGAGACGCGTGACGGGTCGCTGTGGATCGGGCGGCAGGCGGGCGGACTGGCGCGGTATCGCGGCGGCAAGTGGGTCGATGTCGACTTCGGTGCGACCGGCCTCGCGGAGCAGCGGGTGAACGCGCTGCTCGAGACCCAGGGATCCGACGGACGCAGCGAGCTCTGGGTCGGGACGGCGGAAAACGGTCTGCTGCGCTACGACGGCCAGAACTGGACCGCCTTCGGTCCGGCGGCCGGTCTGCCGAGCGCGCAGGTCTGGTCGCTGCTCGAGAGCAACGGCAGCGAAGGGCGGCGGCTGTGGATCGGCACGACTGCGGGTCCGGCGACGTTGCGTCTCGCCGACGGCGGAATCGAAGTGCCCGCGGGGGCGCCGAGGGATTCCGTGAGCAGCCTGCTGGAGACCGTCTCCCCGGAAGGGGTGCGGACCGTCTGGGTGGGAACCTACGGCGGCGGGCTGCTGCGCTGGAACGGCGGCGCCTGGACTCGCCTCGGCTCCGCCGAAGGCCTGCCGAGCCTCTTCATCACCGACCTCGCCGCGAGCCCCTCGGGCGGACCCGATTCGTTGTGGATCGCCACCGACGGCGGCGGCATCGCCAAGTTCAGCGACGGCAGGATCCATCCCATCGAGCTCGGCGCCCTCCTCGCCTCGCGGGCGGTCTACAAGATCCTCGAGACGCGCGCCGAGCAGGGAGCGCAGGCGGTGTGGCTCGGCACGCGCAACAACGGCCTGATCCGCATGACCGAAGGGATGTGGCGGGCTTTTCAGCCGTTCCCCGAGACGCCGAACGTTCCGGTCACGGCCATCCTGCAGCGCGCGGAGGCCGACGGCGCCACTTCGCTCTGGCTGGGGACCGACGGTTACGGCGTCGCGGTGTGGCGCGCCGGCGTCTGGTCGCGGATCGACGCCGCCTCCGGTGCGATCGGCAACAACACGGTGCTGGCGCTCGCCGAGTCGCAGGCGATCGGCGGCCGTCGCCGGGTCTGGGTGGGCTCGCGCAACGGTGGCGTCGCGAGCTTCGACGGCGAGCGCTGGCAGCGCTTCGACCAGGCGGGAGGGGCGCTGCCCTCCGATCTCGTGCAGGCCGTGCTCGAGACGGTCGGACCGGACGGGCGCGGCACCCTCTGGGTGGGAACGCGCAACGGCCTGGCCGCTTTCGACGGCGCGCGGTGGAGGCGCGCCGGCGCTGAACCTGGCTTCCCTTCGGCGTCGGTGCTCTCGCTACTCGGCTCGCACGACCCGAACGGTGCGGCGGAGCTCTGGGTGGGCACGACGAACGGCCTCTACCGGCTCGCCGGCAACCGCTGGCGGCACTGGAACGAGCACTCCGGATTGCGCAACCGGTCGGTGCAGTCGCTGCACGAGAGCATGGGCGCCGACGGCCGGCGCACCCTGTGGATCGGCACGGACGGCGCCGGCATCGCGCTTCTCGCCATGGACGAGCCGGAGCCCGTGCCGGTGGCGCTCTCGGATCTCGGCTCGCCGGCGCTTCCGAACGGCTCCATCTATTCCATCCTCGAGGATCGCAGCCGACGGATCTACGTTTCGACCAACAGCGGCGTGTCGCGCCTGACGCCGATCGTCTCCGGCTTTCGCCGCGAGGAGTTCAGCTCCGAGCACGGCCTGCCGCTCAACCAGGGCAACCGCGGTGCCGGCCTGGTCGATGGACAGGGCCGGCTCTGGATCGGGACGATCGGCGGCGCGGCGGCCTTCGACCCGGAGGTCGAGTTCCACGACCGGCGGCCGAAACGCCTGCGCCTCCGCGGCCAGCCGGTCGGGTGCGTGGAGTGCGCGCTGTTCGATCGCGGAACGCTGGCGCACGACCAGAACCGCGTCCAATTCGACTATGCCCTGCTCAGCTTCTTCGGCGAGTCGCTCACCCGCTATCGCACCCAGCTGGTTGGATACGAAGAGAATCCCTCGTCCTGGTCGCCGGCGGTGAGCCGGGAGGTCGCGGCGCTGGCGCCCGGGAGCTACGTCTTTCGCGTCTGGGGGCGCGACGCCGCCGGCAATATCTCCGGGCCGGAAGAGCTCGCGTTCGTGGTTCGGCCGGCGCCGTGGCAGACGCGCTGGGCGCAGCTTCTCCTGCTCTGCGCCGCCGCCGTCGTGGTCCTGGTCGTCGTCCGGGCGCGCTCGCGCGCCCACCAGCGCCGGGAACGCGCGCTCGAGGAGCTGGTGGAGGCCCGTACGCGGCAGCTCAAGCGGGCCAACGAGCTGCTGGTCGATCTTTCGTACGTCGACGCTCTCACCGCCGTGCCGAACCGCCGCCGCTTCGACGATCAGTTCGCCGAGGAGTGGAAGCGCTGCCTGCGGGCGAGCTCGCCGATCTCGCTGGTGATGATCGACATCGACAGCTTCAAGGGCTACAACGACGCCTACGGCCACCTGGTCGGCGACACCTGCCTCAAGTCGGTGGCCCTCTGCCTCGCCGACGGCCTGGTGCGCAGCGGCGACGTCATCGCCCGGTACGGAGGGGAGGAGTTCGCCGTCATCCTGCCGGCGACGGAGGTGGCGGGGGCGCTGCTGGTGGCCGAGCACCTGCGCCGACGCGTCGAGCGTCTGGCGATTCCGACGACGGCGTCGAAGGCCAGCCGTGTCGTGACAGTGAGCTGCGGCGTGGCGTCCACCCTGCCGACGGTGGAGCAGGATCCGGCCGACCTTTTCCGGCGCGCCGACGAGGCGCTCTACCGCGCCAAGCGCGCCGGCGGCAACGCCACCCAGACGGGCTGAAGAGGTCCGAGCGCGCCGGCGGGCGTCGTCAGCCGCGCGGCCAGCGGCGGGCGAGGGTTCGGCTGGCTTCGAAGTGGGCGAGCAGCTCGGCCATCGAGTCGCCGCCGAACTTCTCGAGGCAGGCGTCGGCGAGCACCAGCGCCAGCATCGCCTCGCCGATGACGCCGGCGGCGGGGAGCGCGGTGACGTCGCTGCGTTCGTACTGCGACAGGTGCGGCTCGCGGCTGTCGAGATCGTCGAGGTCGACGCTCGGCAGGCCGTCGCGCAGGGTGGCGATCGGTTTCTTGTAGAGCGTCACCACGACATCCTCGCCGTTGGTGATGCCGCCTTCGAGGCCGCCGGCGCGATTGGTGGCGCGCGGAAAGCGGCCGTCCGGCAGGCGGGGGAGGATGGCGTCGTGCGCGGCACTGCCGGGACCCCGGCTCGCCGCCACGCCCGAGCCGAGCTCGACGGCCTTGACCGCCGGCACCGACATCATCGCCTGGGCGATGCGGCCGTCGAGCTTGTCGCTCCAGGCGACGTGCGAGCCGAGACCCACCGGAACGCCGTGCGCGATGACCGTGACCGCTCCGCCCAAGGTGTCCCCCTGGGCCTTGGCGGCGTCGACGGCGCGCATCATCTCCGGCTCGAGAGCCGGGTCGACGGCACGCAGCGGCGACGCTTCGTCGACCCGCCGCAGCTCCTCCCAGGTCGGAGTCTCGCGGCCGGCGCCCACCGGTCCGAGCGCCACCACGCCGCTGCCGATCTCGACGCCGAGCCGGGCGAGGAGCATTCTGGCGAACGCACCGGCGGCGACCCGCGCCGTCGTCTCGCGCGCCGACGCCCGTTCCAGGATGTCGCGCAGGTCGCGGCGCAGGTACTTCTCGCCGCCGGCGAGGTCGGCGTGGCCCGGGCGGGGGCTCCGCAGGCGCCGCAGCTCGGCGAACGCCGGATCGATGGCGCTGGAGTCGGCCGACATGGCGCGCTGCCAGTTCACCCAGTCGCGGTTCTCGATCCACAGGGCGATCGGCGAGCCGAGCGTCTCGCCGGCGCGAACGCCGGAGCGGATCTCCGCCACGTCGCGCTCGATCTGCATCCGCCGGCCGCGGCCGTAGCCGTGCTGGCGCCGGGCGAGGTCGCGCGCCAGCATGGCGGTGTCGACCGCAAGTCCGGCGGGCAGGCCGCTGAGGATGGCGGTGAGGCCCGGGCCGTGGCTTTCGCCGGCGGTGTTCAGGGAGAGGCGGCGGAGCAAAGTGCGGTCAGTCTACCGCGGCCGCGGACTCGGGCAGGAAGCGCTCGAATGGCGCCTTCAGTTCCTCGGGGAAGCGCACCGGGCGCCGCGTGCCGGCGTCGACCCAGACGTGCTCGGTTGCGGCCGTGGCCAGCAGGGCGGGCTGGCTGGCGAGTGCCGGGTCGTCACGTTCGATCCGGTATTCGAAGGTGACGCCGCGACTGCCGACGCGCTCGACCCAGCAGGCGGCGCGGACGGTATCGCCGTAGCGCGCCGGTGCGCGGTAGCTCAGGTGAACTCCGGTGACCAGCAGGAGCAGGCCGCGCTTCTCGATCTCGGCATAGTGAAATCCGGCCTCGAGACACAATCGGGTGCGCGCCAGTTCGCACCAGACGATGTAGTTCGCGTGGTGCACCACGCCCATCTGGTCGGTCTCGAAGTAGCGCACTTCGATGTCGACATCGACGTGGTGCGGCGGCAGCCGGTGGCTCAGAGGGGCCTCAGCGCGGTGGGTAGGCCGCGAGATAGAAATAGGCCGCCTTGAGCTCCTGATCGCGCAGGTAGGTGAGCTCGGGACCCTTGCCGCTGAGGCCGTTCTGCCCGCGGTGGCGGGCGCCGGCGACGAAGAGGCCTACCGCCTGCGAAGCGGTCATGCCCGCGAGCGGCGGAATCTGCGAGCTCGACGCGCGGACGCCCCTGGCCGACGCGGCCTCGTGGCAAGTCTGGCAAGTGCCCTTGACGATGACCTCTCCGACGCGATCGACCGGCAGACGCAGCGTGTTGTCGGCGTGCTTCGGGTCGGCGACGCCGGCGAAGTGCTCGAGGTACCCGAGCAGGGCCTCCGACTCCTCGGCGGAGAGGAAATTGAAGCCGGGCATCGAGCGTCCACCGGCAGTGAGCTGGTGCTGCAGCATTTTCTCGGCAAGCTGGGCCCGGGCCGCGGCCCCTTCGCCCTGCTGTTGCTGGAACTCGGCGGAGGTTGCCTTGACCAGCGGCGTCAGCGGCAGGATCTCCGGCGGCATGCCGCGGCCGGCGGCACCGTGGCAGGAACGGCAGGTGAAGCGGAAGAGATCCGCGCCGCGGACCTCGAAACCGTTGCGCAGCCAGCTGCCGTCCTTCGGCGGTGCTGCGGAGAGCTCGGGGTCCTGCTCCTGCGGCCCGAGCGCACCGACCCTGCCGAGGGTCGACTTGTCGAAGTTTCTGCCGAGCTTGTCGAGCCACGACGGACCGGTCGCGGGGGTCGAAGGCGCGACCTCGGCGGCGCGGGAGGAAACGCTCAGGGTGAGGGCTGCGAGGAGGAGGAGCAGGGCGGAACGCAGGGCGCGGAATCCGGAGACGGAGCTCATGGGCAAAATCTAACATGCCCCGTCCGGGCCGGCGACCGCCCGGGCGCGGGACGGCGGGGTCAGCCCGGCGCGGACGGCCCGGGGTTCCCCCCGGTTCCGTCGCTGCCGGCAGGGCGCACGTAGCCGGCGTCGGCGAGCGCCGTGAGCACGGCTGCGACGGCCGGCCGCGGGTCCTCTCCCGCCAGCGCGAGCGTCGCCTCAGCCTGCGTAGGGGGCTCGTAGGGGTCCGATATCCCGGTGAAGGCGGGGATTCGGCCCGTGCGCGCAGCGGCGTAGAGACCCTTGGCGTCGCGTGCCTCGCACACCGCGAGGGGCGTCGCCACATGGACGAGAAAGAAGGCGCCTCCGGCCGCCTCCACGGCGCTGCGGACCTCACGCCGGGCCGCATCGTAGGGCGCGATCAGGGCGCAGATCGCGGCGCCGCCGGCGCGGGCGATCTCGGCGGCGACGAAACCGACGCGGCGCACGTTGGCGTCGCGGTCGGCGCGCGAAAAGCCGAGCCCGGCCGACAGGATCGGGCGCACGGCGTCGCCGTCGAGGATGCGGACGCTGCGGTCGTCGCACAGCGCGAGCTCGTCGGCGAGCGCGCGAGCGAGGGTCGACTTGCCCGATCCCGACAGACCGGTGAGGAAGATCACCAGGCCGCGCTGACGTCGCGGACGGGAAGCGCGCCGCAGCTCCTGTTCGACGGCGGGAAAGGTGAACCACTCCGGCAGTGGCTCGCCGCGTTCGAGACGCCGGCGCAGCTCGGTGCCGGAGAGGCTCGCTGCGGGATCCCCCGGGGCCAGCTCCGACCGCGGCACGAACTGGCGGCGCGCAGGCGCCCAGACCAGCTCCTCGGCGCCGACGATCTCGAGGCCGATCTCGGCGGCGTGACGTTCGGCGAGCGCCCGCGCGGCGTCGCCGGAATAGAACGGCTTGCCGTCGCCGTCGGCGCCGGGGCCCGCGTGATCGCGGCCGACGATGAAGTGGGTGCATCCGTAGTTGCGCCGGACCAGGGCGTGGAGCACGGCCTCCCGCGGCCCGGCCATGCGCATGGCCAGCGGAACGGCGGCGAGGCGGACGCTCCCGGGCGGGAACTCGTCGACCACGGCGCGACAGCAGCGCATGCGAACGGCGGCGTCGATGTCGCCGGTCGCGCCCTCGCCGACGGTCGGATGGAGCAGGAGGTGGGCACCCGTGGCGCGCATGGCGGCGGCCATCAATGCGTGATGGGCACGGTGAATCGGGTTGCGGGTCTGGAATCCGACCACGCGCCGCCAGCCGCGGCGGGCGAAGTCGGCGGCGAGCTCCGCCGGCGTCGCCAGGAGCTGCGCGAAAGGACGGTCGGGAGGCGGAGGCAGGAGCTCGAGAGCTCCGCTCGCCGCCCAGGGGCCCTCGCGCTCGAACAGGCGGGCGACTCCGGGGTGATCGCGACGCTGGCTGCCGAAAACGCCGTCCGCCTCGGCGGAGAGCTCGCGCCGAAAGAGCTCGGCGACGGTCATCATGGCCCGCGGGCGCGACTCGTCGTCGAGCAGGGCGAGACGCTCGCCGGGAACGAGCTCCGCGGCGAACGCCTCCGGCAGGTCGAGAAGGATCGGAATCGGCCAGAGCGCGCCTCCCGCCAGCCGCATGCCGGCGAGGACGGCGTGATAGTCCGCCTCGCCGAGGAAGCCGGCGAGAGGGGCGAAGCCGCCGTTGCCGAGGAGCTCGAGGTCGGCCGTCTGCCGCGGCGTCAGGCGCCAGGAACGGCATCCGGCCGCCTCGCGACGCAGCTCGGCTGCGGCCGGATTGGATGTCGCTTCGGGAGACATGGCGGGTTCCTCGCGCGGTCGGAAGCTCGCGGGGCGACCCGGGCGAGCGGAATTCGGTATTCTTGCCGTTTCAGGCACCTCGCGCCACCCGGACCGAACCGCCCATGCCCATCTATCCTTACGGAAACCACTTGCCGCGCCTCGGCGCCGGGGTCTTCCTCGCGCCCTCGGCCGAGCTGGCGGGCGAGATCGAGGTGGGCGAGGACAGCTCGTTCTGGTTCCACACCGCGGCGCGGGGGGACGTCAACTGGATCCGCGTCGGGGCCCGCACCAGCGTCCAGGACGGAACGATCCTGCACGTCACCCACGAGCGTTTTCCGCTCGCCATCGGCGCCGACGTGGTCATCGGCCACAGCTGCATGCTGCACGGCTGCACGCTCGAGGACGCCTGCCTGATCGGCATCGGCGCCCGCGTGCTCGACGGCGCCGTCATCGAGAGCGGAGCGCAGGTCGGCGCCGGCGCGGTCGTGCCGCCGGGGATGCGGGTGCCGTCGGGGCAGCTCGCGCTGGGTGTGCCGGCGAAGCTCGTCCGGCCGCTCTCCGACGCCGAGCGCGAGGGCATCCGCGAGATCGCGCGGCGCTACGTGCGGGTCAAGAACGAGTACCTGGAAACGATGGGAAGGGGATACTGAGGATGACGCAGCGCATCCAGGCTCCGAAGGGGACGCGCGACATCCTGCCCTCCGAGACCGCGCTCTGGGCGGCGGTCGAGGCCACGGCGCGCTCGGTCTTCGGGCGCTACGGCTTCCGCGAGATTCGCACCCCGATCTTCGAGGAGACCGAGCTCTTTACCCGCGGCGTCGGCGAGTCCTCGGACATCGTCGGCAAGGAGATGTACTCGTTCGTGGACAAGGGCGAGCGCCACCTGACGCTGCGTCCCGAGAACACCGCCTCGGTCGTCCGCGCCTATGTCGAGCACGGCATGCACCGCCAGCCGCAGCCGGTGAAGCTGTTCTACATCGGCCCCCAGTTCCGCTACGAGCGGCCGCAGAAGGGGCGCTACCGTCAGTTCCATCAGATCGGCGCCGAGCTCCTGGGCGGCAGGGGCGCGGAGTCGGACGCCGAGGTCCTGCTGATGCTCGTCGCTTTCTTCCGCGAGCTCGGTTTCCGCGACCTGAAGGTTCTTCTCAACACCGTCGGCGACGCCCCCTCGCGCGCGGCCTATCGCGAGGCTCTCCTGCAATTCCTGGAGCCCCACCGCGAACAGCTCAGCGAAGAAAGCGTCCGGCGGATGGCGACGAACCCGCTGCGCGTGCTCGACAGCAAGAGCCAACAAGAGCAAGAGCTGCTCGCCTCGGCGCCGCGGCTGGCCGACTCGCTCTCGGCGAAGAGCCGGGCTCACTTCGACGCCGTGCGCAGCGCTCTCGAACAGTTCGAGGTGCCCTACGAGATCTCGCCGCGGCTGGTGCGCGGACTCGACTACTACACGAACACCGTCTTCGAGATCGTCTCCGAGGGACTCGGCTCGCAGAACGCCGTCTGTGGTGGCGGCGCCTACGAGGGCCTGGTCGAGGAGCTGGGCGGTCCGCCGACCTACGGCGTCGGCTTCGCGATCGGCGAGGACCGGTTGCTCGACGTGCTGCCGGTCGACTCGCCGGTCCGCGAGGCCGGCCTCTTTCGCTCCGTCGGGCCGGTGGTGGTCACGGGATCGGAAAAGCTTCCGGCAAAGGAAGGGGCGCTCGGACCGACCTTCGGTCTGGTCGAACGCCTGCGGCGGCTCGGGATTCCAGCCATCGAGGGTGCGGGAAAGCAGGAGAAGGTCTACGACCGCGCGGTGGCGATGCAATCGCCCGCCATCGTCTATATCGGTGAACGCGGGCCTGGCGGCGGCGCCTGCAATGTCCGCATCCTCGCCAGCGGCGAACGCCTGCAGCTCGAAGAGTCGGAGCTCGCTGAGATTCTGAACAGGTTCTTTTCCTTTACTGGAGCTTCTTGAAGACGTTTCGCCTGCGACGCTGTCGCCCGCGTAGCGCGGTCTCGGTGCTGCAGAACGGGAAGAACTGCAAGAGTTTGCCCTACGGGCACGAGGTGAAGTCATGAAGCGCAGAGGAGCGGGGACGCTGTCCCGTGCGGAGATCGGAACGAAAGTCCTGTTGCAGGCCTGGGTGCAGCGCCGGCGCGATCACGGCGGCGTGCTGTTTCTCGACCTGCGCGACCGCAGCGGCGTGGCGCAGGTGGTGGCGAAGCCGGACCAGTCGGCGGCGGCACTCGCGGCCCTCGATCCGGTGCGTTCGGAGTGGGTGGTCGAGGTCGAGGGCACGGTCATCGCCCGCGAACCGGAGGCGGTGAATTCGAAGATGGCGACCGGCGAGGTCGAGGTGCTGGTCGAGCGTGCCGTCGTCCTGTCGAAGGCCGACCCGCTGCCGTTCGCAGTGGACTCGCGCGCCGACGTCGCCGAAGAGACCCGACTCAAGTACCGCTTCCTCGACCTGCGCCGGCCGGAGCTGGCGCGGAACTTCATCCTGCGTCACGAGATCACGCATGCCGTCCGGGCCTACTTCCACGAGCAGGGGTTTCTCGACATCGAGACGCCGATCCTGACCAAGTCGACTCCGGAAGGCGCCCGCGACTACCTCGTGCCGTCGCGCGTCCACCGCGGCGAGTTCTACGCCCTGCCGCAGTCGCCGCAGCTGTTCAAGCAGCTGTTGATGATCGCCGGGTTCGAGAAGTACATGCAGATCGCGCGCTGCTTCCGCGACGAAGACCTGCGCGCGGACCGCCAGCCGGAGTTCACCCAGATCGACCTCGAAATGTCGTTTCCGACCGAAGAGGACATCTTCGCCCTCATCGAGGGCCTCTTCGCGCGCATCTTCCCCATGGTCGGCATCGAGGTGAAGACGCCGTTCCGTCGCCTGACCTACGACGACGCCATGGCGCGCTATGGCAGCGACAAGCCGGATCTGCGCTTCGGAGTCGAGATCCAGGACGTGACGGCGGTCGCCGCGGCCTCCTCGTTCAAGGTCTTCCAGAAGGTGGCGGCCGAGGGCGGAGTGGTGCGCGCCATCGTCGTCCCCGACGGCGCCTCGATCAGCCGCTCGCAGACCGACCTGTGGAGCGACTTCGTCAAGAAGCTGGGCCTGCCGGGCGTCCTGCTGCTCAAGCGGTCCAACGGCGAGCTCTCCTTCTCCGTCAAGCAGGGCCTGGCGCCGACCGAGCTCGAAGCGCTCGCTGCGGCGCTCGGCCTCGGGGAAGGTGAGGTCGCTGTGCTGGCGGCCGGAGCGCCGATGATCGTGTCGCCGGCGCTCGGCGCGCTGCGCCTCGAGCTCGCCCGGCAGTACGAGTGGATTCCGGCCGACCGCTACGAGTTCCTCTGGGTCACCGGCTTCCCGCTGCTCGAGTGGGGGGCGGAGGAGAAGCGCTGGTTTTCGATGCACCACCCCTTCACTTCGCCGGACCTCGCCGGCGTCGAGTCGCTCACTGCCGATCCGGGCGCCCTCAAGGCGCGGGCCTACGACGTCGTGCTCAACGGCACCGAGCTCGGCGGGGGCTCCATCCGGATCCACGATCGCGACCTGCAGGAGCAGGTCTTCCGCCTTCTCGGCATCGGCGAGCAGGAGGCGCGCGAACGCTTCGGCTTCCTCCTCGACGCCCTCCGGCTGGGCGCGCCGCCGCACGGTGGCCTCGCGCTCGGACTCGATCGCATCGTGATGCTGATGACCGGCGCGCCCTCCCTGCGCGACGTCATCGCGTTCCCGAAGACCGCCTCGGCCTCCTGCCTGTTGACCGAGGCGCCGTCGGTCGTCGATGCGCGGCAGCTTCGCGAGCTCGGTCTGATGCTCGCTCCATCGACCAAGGCCTGAGGACCGCATGGAGACGGCCGGCGAGCCTCTGCGACTTCGCCACGACCGTGGCGAGACCAGGATCGTCGTCGGCGAAGGCGGTTTCGAGCAGGCCGTGGCTGCGAGCCCGGAGCTCTGGCAGGATCGCTCCGTCTTCCTGATCTCGAGCCCGACGGTGTTGCGGCTGCAGGGCGAATCGCTCGCTCCGCTGCGCGCCGCGGCGCCGGTGCTGGTCGAGCTCGAGGTCCCGGACGGCGAGGCGGCCAAGTGCCTCGACGTCGCGGGCAACCTCTGGGAGGCGATGGCACGCGCCGGCGGCAAGCGCGACAGCGTCGTCGTCGCCTTCGGCGGCGGCTCGGTCGGCGATCTCGCCGGCTTCGTCGCCGCCACCTACCTGCGCGGCGTCACCTTCGTGCAGCTCCCGACCACGCTGCTGGCCCAGGTCGACGCGGCGATCGGCGGCAAGACGGCGGTCGACATCGCCGCCGGCAAGAACCTGGTCGGGGCGTTCCACCCCTCGGCGCTGGTCGTGGCGGAGAGCGCCTGGCTGCGGACCCTGCCCCCGGCCGAGCTGCGCTCCGGGCTGGTCGAGGCGATCAAGATGGCAGCGCTCCTCGATCTCGACCTCCTGACCCGGATCGAGCGCGATCTCGAGCCCCTCCTGGCCGGCGATCCCGCGGCGCTCGCACCGGTCGTGCGGTCGGCAGCGGCGGCGAAGGTCGGGGTCGTCGAGCGTGATCCCTACGAGGCCGGCGAGCGTCAGCTGCTCAACTACGGTCACACCTTCGGCCACGCCCTGGAGGCGGCGGCGGGTTACGGAGCGATGCTGCACGGCGACGCCGTCGCCTGGGGGATGCGCTTCTGCCACCGCCTGGCCAGGCGCCGGGGCGCGGACGCCGGATTCCTCGATCGCGTCGAGCGCCTGCTCGACCGCTGCCGGATCCCGCCGCCCCCCGCGGTCGACAGCGCTGCCGTCGTCGCCAACCTCGCGCGAGACAAGAAGGCGCGCCAGGGCGGCCTCACCTGGATCCTGCCGCTGGCCGCGGGCAGGGGAGAGCGCGTGCAGGGCGTCGGCGAAGCCGAGGTCGTGAAGGAGGTCGAGGCGTTTCTCCGCCCGCTCCGCGCCGGGTCCGGGCCCGTATAATGCCCCTGCAGTCCCGCGCGGCCCAGGCCGCCGGGGCTCGACGATGCCATGGGCGCCCTTCCGCAACTGACGCGCAGACTCAAGCTCCGGCATGTGGCGTTCCTGTTGCTGCTGCTCTCCGGCGCGATTCCTCTCGCCATCACCAACTGGTTGCTGATCGCCCAGAATCGCGAGCTCCTGGTCACCGAGGAGAAGAGCTTCCTGACATCGTCCGCGCAGTCGCTGTCGCGCGAGCTCGACGACTACCTGGCGGGGGCCCGCCGGGAGCTCGAGCAGCTCGGCGCCGGCACCCTCGCTCCGCCGGGCGCCACCCTCGTCGAGGAGCGGCTGCGCGAGCCCTGGGTCACGAGTTACCTGCAGCGCTTCGTCCGCGGCTCGCGTCAGCCGCTGGCGCTGCGTGTGCTCGACCTCGAGGGCACCGGCTGGCGGTTCTCCCTGCCGGACCTCGGCGAGTCGCCGGAGCGCGCCCTCGACCAGGCGTTCGACGCCGCCCTCGGCGGCAAGCGCGCGGTCTATCGATTCGCCGTTCTGCCGCGCTCCAACGAGCCGGTGGCCGCGCTCGCGGTGCCGATCCGCGACGAACGCGGCGAGGTCTCGATGATCGTCGAGAGCCTCATCCGTCTGCGCCTGATGGAAGCGGTGCTGGAACGCGACACCAAGGGGCAGGGGCAGGTGCAGGTTTTCCTCGTCGACCGCGACGGCAGCCTGCTGTGGTCGGAAGGAGCCAGCGTCTCGGTCCAGCAGGCGCTCGCGCGGTCGAATCTCCTGCGCGACTTCGCCCAGAAGCCGCTGAACCTGACCTCCGAATACACCCTCGAGAGCGAACGCGGCTCGGTGGCGATGCTCGGCATGGTGAGCCCCGTCGACGAGAGCGGCTGGGGGGTCGTCGTCCACCGGCCGGTGGCGGCGGCATTCGAGTCCGCGCGCCGAATGGTGATCAGCGCGCTGCTCGCCACGGTGCTGCTGCTGCTGCTCGCGGTGCTCTTCGCCATCTACGCCTCGCGCTGGCTCGGGCAGCCGATCCGGCAGCTGTCGGAAACCGCCCACAGCATGGCGTCGGGGAACTTCGGCGAGCGCCTGCCGGAGCAGCGCGTCGTGGCCGAGCTCGCCGACCTCTCGGCCGACTTCAACCTGATGGCGGGTTACGTCGAGGATCACGTCGCCAAGCTCAACGCCGCGGCGCGCCAGAACCGCGAGCTGTTCATCAGCTCGATCCGCGCCTTCGCCGCGGCGATCGACGCCAAGGACCCCTACACCCGCGGACATTCGGAGCGCGTTGCCGAGCTCTCGCGGCTGATCGCCAAGTCGCTCGGCCAGAACGAGGAGTTCCAGCACAAGCTCTGGATCGGGGCGCTGTTGCACGATGTCGGCAAGATCGGCATCGAGGACCGCGTGCTGAACAAGAGCGGCGTGCTCACCCCGGAGGAGTTCGAGCAGATGAAGGCGCATCCGGCGATCGGTGCCGAGATTCTGCAGTCGATCGAGCCCCTCAAGGAGATGCTTCCGGCGGTGCGCTGGCATCACGAGAACTGGAACGGAAAGGGCTATCCCGACGGCCTGCGCGGCGCCGCGATTCCGCTGATGGCGCGGATCGTCGCGGTCGCCGATTGCTTCGACGCCATCACCACGAACCGGCCGTACCAGAAGGCCTACGAGGCACGCTACGCCGCCGAGCTGATCACTCAGCTCGCCGGGTCGCGCTTCGACGCCAAGGTGGTCACCGCCTTCCTGCGCGCCTTCGAGGGCGGCAGCCTGCTCGAAGACCTGAACGAACGCACCCGCCCGGGGCTCGAAGTCGAGCTGCCGATCGCGGCTTACATTTGAGTCGAGCCTGATCCGACCGGGAGACCGACCTTGCCCTTCCAGTACATTCTCGCCAACCTGCTGGCTCACAACGACGGTGCCGTCGGCGTGCTGTTCCTCGACGATACCGGCGAGACGGTCGACTTCGCCTGCTCGGACTACAGCCCCTACCAGATGCGCGTCGTCGGGGCCTATGTCGGCATCTACCTGCGGCAGAGCGAGACCTTCCTCGCCGGCACCAATCTGGGGAAGGCGAAGTTCCTGCATGTCGAGAAGGAAGGCCTTCACCTCTACTCGATGCCGCTGCCCGACGGCTACTACCTCGTGCTGGTGCAGCGCCGCCCGGCGCTCGCCGGCGTCGCCCGCCGGACGATGGAAGAGGCCTGCGATCAGCTGCAGCGCGCGCTCTTCGTCCAGGGCTGATCCGGCATGAGCGACGTCAGGGAAGGGAGTCCGGCGCCCGCCGCGGGACTCTGGCAGAAGCTGCGGAGCGGGCTGGCGCGAACCCAGGCGAAACTCGCCGAGCGCGTCGGTGCGGCGTTCGATCTCAAGCCCAGGCTCGACGACGTGACGCTGGCGGACCTCGAGGAGGCGCTGATCGGCGCCGATCTGGGGCTGGCGACGGTCGAGCTGCTGCTCGACCGCCTGCGTGAGCGGGTGCGACGGGCGGATCTCGGCGCCGAAGGGCGACTGCGCCAGATGCTCGCCGAAGAGGTCGAGCGCCTGCTGAACGAAGGCGTCGCGGAGGCGGCCCGCGCCGGCACGGGCGCAGGGGCGCCGGGGAGATTCGAAGCTCTGCCGGGACCGCGGCTCACACTCGTGGTCGGCGTGAACGGTGCGGGCAAGACGACCTCGATCGCCAAACTGGCCCGTCGCGGCCAGCTGCGCGGAGAGAAGGTCCTGCTCGCCGCAGCCGACACGTTTCGCGCGGCGGCGATCGAGCAGCTGGTCATCTGGGGAGAGCGGCTCGGCGTCGATGTGGTTCGCCAGGCCGCCGGCGCCGACCCGGCGGCGGTGGTCTACGACGCGATCATGGCGGCGCGGGCGCGCAAGGTCGATCACCTCATCGTCGACACCGCCGGGCGGCTCCACAACAAGGAACACCTGATGAACGAGCTGGCCAAGATCCGCCGCATCGTCGAGCGCGAGGCGGCCGGCTGGCCGGTCCGCACCCTGCTCGTGCTCGACGCGACGACGGGCCAGAACGCGCTGGTTCAGGCGCGCGAGTTCCTGCGCGTCGCGTCCGTCGACGCGGTCCTCCTGTCGAAGCTCGACGGGACGGCCCGCGGTGGAATGGTCGTCGCCGTGGTGCGGGAGCTCGGGGTTCCGGTGCTCTTCCTCGGCGTCGGCGAGGCGCCGGAGGATCTGGTGGATTTCGCGCCGCGGGAGTTCGCCTCTGCCCTCGTCTCCTGATCCCCTGCGCCGCGCGCTCGCGCTCGCCGCGCGCGGACGGCTTTCTGCCTCTCCGAATCCGCTGGTCGGAGCGGTGCTGGTGCGCGGCGGCGAGGTGGTGGGGGAGGGTTTCCACCGGCGGGCCGGCGAGCCCCACGCCGAGGTGCTGGCGCTCGCTGCCGCGGGCGAGAGGGCGCGGGGTGCGACGCTCTACGTCAACCTCGAGCCCTGCAGCCATCACGGCCGGACGCCGCCCTGCGCCGAAGCCGTCGTCGCCGCCGGGGTCGCCAGGGTGGTCGCCTGCCACCGCGACCCCGACCGCCGGGTCTCGGGACGCGGTTTCGAAACGCTCCGCCGCGCCGGCATCGCCGTCGAGGTCGGCGAGCGGGCGGCCGAGGCGGTCGAGCTCAACTGCCGGTTCCTGGTCAACCGGATTCTCGCGCGGCCGGCGGTGACGCTCAAGTGGGCGATGAGTCTCGACGGCAAGATCGCCACCGCCGCCGGCGAGAGCCAGTGGATCTCCGGTCCGGCGGCGCGGCGCTGGGCACTCTCGCTGCGCAACGAGCACGACGCGATCCTGGTCGGCATCGGCACCGTGCTCGCCGACGACCCGCGACTCGATCGCCGGCTGGGGCAAGTCCGTGCCCCGATTCTCCGTGTGCTGCTCGATCGCCGGTTGCGCACACCGCTTCAGGCGAGACTGCTCGAGGTGCCGGGGCCGGTGGTGATCTACTCCGAGTCGCACGACGCCGCTCGCGTCGAGGAGCTCGGACGCCACGGTGCCGAGGTGGTGCGACTTCGCGAAGTCACGCCGGCGGCAGTTCTGGCGGATCTCGAGGGGCGCGCGATCTCGAGCCTGCTCGTCGAAGGGGGCCGCGAGGTGGCCACCGCCTTCTTCGCCGCCGGGCTCTACGACCGCCTCGAGGTCGCCGTCGCCGGACGGCTGCTGGGAGGACAAACGGCCCCCGGACCGCTCGGTGGCCAGGGAGTGGAAAGACTCGTGGATGCTCCTTCGGTCGCCCGACTGAAGGCCCGGAAGTGCGGATCGGATCTGGTGCTGTCAGGATTCAACTCGAGATGTTTACAGGAATTGTCCGCGAACTTGGAAATCTGACCGCGGCGCCCGCCGACTCCGGACAGGGCGGCGTGCGGCTGCGGGTCGGTCATTCGGCCGGGCTCGGCGCGCTGCTCTCTCCGGGCGCGAGCCTGGCGGTCTCGGGCGTCTGCCTGACCGTGCTGGATACGATCCACCGCTCGGCCGTCGAGTCGGAGGTCGAACTGTCACGCGAGACGCTGGCGCGCACCCGGCTCGGCCGACTCCGCCAGGGGGACCGGGTGAATCTCGAGCCCGCACTGCGCGCCGGCGATCCGCTCGGCGGGCACTGGGTGCAGGGGCATGTCGACGGGATGGCCACCCTGCTGCGGCGCGACGACCGCGAGGCCCACAGCGAGTTCACGGTCGGTATCCCGCGCGGCATGGAGGGCTACGTCGTCGAGAAGGGCTCGGTCGCCCTCGACGGCGTCAGCCTGACGGTCGCCTCCTGCGCCAGCGACAGCTTCACGATCGCGCTGATACCGCACACGCTCGAAGTCACGACCCTGGGCGTTGCCCGTCCCGGCAGCCGCTTTCACTTTGAGGCCGACGTCCTCGCCAAGTACGTCGAGCGCATGCTCCTCGTGCGCGGGCTCGTCCGCAGTCCGGAAGGCAGCGGGAAGGACAGTTGACCTGGCGCGAAGTGGTGCCGCTGCCCTCGCGGTTCTGGATCCGTCACCTGCCGCGACGCTGGCCCGAGGCGGATGAGCCGCGTCTGGACCTCTACGAGCACCGCATCGCCTGGCCGCCCGCGGCCGGGAGCCGGCCGCCGGCGGGGGAGCGTCTCCCGGCGCTCTCGGGTCTCACCGATGTCGCGCTTGTGCCTCCGGTGCGCAAAGAGCGCACGAGGGAAAAAGCCAACCTGGTCGTCGATCTGGTCGCCGCTCGAGTCCCGGTGCTCGATCAGTTTTCGGCTCGCGACGAGGAGACGCCGGCGCTGGGAACGACGCTGGTCGCCGACCTCCTGAGCTCCCTGCTCGACGAGAATCTCTCGCTGCTCGACGATCTTCCCGAGCAGGCCTGGATCGTCGTGCCGCTCCTGCCCGGCCTCTCCAGCGAGGCCGCCTCCTGGAGAGAGCTGCTGCGCCGTGCCGCCTTGCGCCGGCCGCTGGCCGTCGTCGGCGTCGCTCCCGAGCTCTCGCCGCTCGATCGCCGGAAGCTGGTCGAGCGACTCGGGGAGGAGCAGTTCGAAGCGGTGCACCATTCAATGACCGAGGAGGGCGCCGGCCGGAGGCTGGAGCGCTCCTTTGCCGCCGCCGTCGCCAGCGCGGGCCTGCCGGCGTTCGTCGAACGCCCGCCGGCCGAGCTGCCGCCGCGGCTCGGCCGCAACCGGGCGCTGGCGACGATTCTCGCGGAATGCGGCGAGCTCTGGCTGCGCGTCGGCCGCAGTGAAGCCGAGGGCGCGGCGCTCCTTGCCGCCGCCCGGCATCTCGAGAGCGCCGCGGTCGCCGGGCTGGATCTGGCGGCGCTCTCCCGCGAAGGAAACCTCGCCCATCTCGGCTTCCTTTCGCCGCTCGCGCTGTCGCTGATCGACAGCGCCGCGGGGGGTGTCTCCCAGCTCGCACGTCCGGCTCTCCTCGCGGAGCTGCGGGCCGAATACGTCGGCGGCGGAGCCGCGGCGTGAGCGCGGCGGGAGCAGCGCTCGGAATCTACGTCCACGTCCCCTTCTGCCGCACGAAGTGCCGCTATTGCGACTTCTACCGCGTCGGCGAGAATCGCTTCAAGATCGACCTGTTTCTCGCCGCGCTGCATCGCGAGATCGACGGTTGGACGGCCCTGCACGGGCGGTCGGTGGAGACGGTCTTCCTGGGCGGCGGTACGCCGTCGCTGCTCTCGGGTGAGGAGATCGGCGGCGTCCTCCGCCATCTCGCGGCGCGGTTCGCGGTCGCGGCGGACGCCGAGATCACGGCCGAGGCGAACCCCTCCGATCTCGATCCGCCGGTGCTCGACGCACTGCGCGCGGCCGGCGTCAACCGGCTGTCGATCGGCGTGCAGTCGTTCTCGGATCGCGAGCTCCACCTGGTCGGGCGCCGCCATGACGCCGCGCGCGCCGAGCGGGTCGTGCGGGAGGCCCGGCAGGCCGGCTTCGAGAACCTGTCGATCGACCTCATGCTGGCGATCCCCGGGCAGACCGAGGCGGGCTTCCGGCGCTCGCTCGACAAGGCGATCGCCCTCGAGACGGACCACCTGAGTCTCTACCTGCTGGAGGTCCACGAGAGCTCCGAGATGGACTTCCTGCGCCGCGAGCGGCCACGCCTCTTCCCTGGCGAGGAGGCCGAGCGCCGGCGCTACCTGGCGATGCACGAGCGCCTGGTGGCCGCCGGCTTCGATCACTACGAGATCTCCAACTTCGCTCGTCCCGGCAGGCAGGGACGCCACAACCTGCGCTACTGGCACCTCGAGCCGTGGCTCGGGCTCGGCCCGGCGGCGCACTCGTTCCTCGACGGCCGGCGCTTCCAGCATCCGGCCGACCTCGCCGCCTGGCTGGCCGATCCGCTCGCCACCGCCCCGCTGGAGCACGATCTCGCCCAGGAGCGGGCGATGCTCGGTCTGCGGCTCGAGGAGGGCATCGCCATCGAAGCGTTGCGCGCCGCCTCGGGCGCGAACGACAGCGAGCTGGCTGCGCGGCTCCGCCGCCTGGGCCGCTTCGTCGTCGAGGACGCCGGCCAGGTGCGCCTGACCACCGAGGGTCGCGTCGTCTCCAATCCCGTCCTGACCGAGCTCTTTTTCTAGGGGGTCCCCATGCCGACCGCACTCGCAGCCGTGCGCCCCATCGAGATGGCCGAGATCCTGGCGGCGCGCGAGCGCATCGCCGGGACCATCGTGCGGACTCCCCTGGTTCGCCTGGAGATGGGAGCGGGCTACCCGGACATCCGCCTCAAGCTCGAGAACCTGCAGCCGATCAACGCCTACAAGTTGCGGGGGGCGGCCAACGCCGTGGCGATGCTGTCGCCGGCGGAGCGCGAGCGCGGCGTGTGGACGATCAGCGCCGGCAATGCCGGTCAGGGCGTCGCCTATTCGGCGCGCAAGGCGGGCGTGCCGTGCACGGTGGTCGTCATCGAGACCGCGCCGGCGTCGAAGATCGAGCGCATGCGGGCGCTCGGAGCGGCACTCGTCCCGGTCTCCTATGAAGCCGCCTGGGCGGCTCTCGACGCACGGGCGTTCCCCGGCCTCGACGGCACGTTCATTCACCCTTTCGACGACCACGACTTCATCGCCGGCCACGCCACCATCGGTCTGGAGATCCTCGAGGATGCGCCCGACACCCGCGCCGTCATCGCCAGCGTCGGCGGTGGCGGGCTACTCACTGGGGTCGGCAGTGCCTTGCGGTTCTTGCGGCCGGAAGTGCGGATCTGGGCCGCCGAGCCCGAGACGGCGGCGCCGCTCGAGCTCTCGCTGGAGAGAGGCTCGCCACAGGCGTTCCCGGGCTGGAAGGCGTCGTTCGTCGACGGCGCCGGCGGGCAGAGCGTCTTCCCGCGCATGTGGGAGCGGATGAAGCCGGTGATCGACGGCTCGATCGTCGTGAGTCTCGAAGAAACCAGAGCCGCGATGCGGCTGCTGGCCGAAAAGAGCCGTGTCATCGCCGAGGGCGCCGGAGCGCTCAGCGTGGCCGCTGCCCTGACCGGCAAGGCCGGTCCGGGACCGATCGTGGCCATCGTCTCCGGCGGCAACATCGACCTCGCGAAGTTCTGCGAATTGATCTCTCTGGGCGGCTAGGCAGCGCGCCACGTGCCCCAAGCGAAAAAGAGCAAAAGGCTTCAGTAAAGGTGAGGTGGGAGATGAGACCGCCGCAGCGAGCTCGTGCCTTTCGAGGTCCCCTGGTCCGATCTTGTCGGAACCTGGGACGGATCTGGATTCTCCTGGTCGGTCTGCCGGCGCCTTTCGCGCTGGCTGCCGAACCGGCGGTTCGAGAGTCAACTTCGGCGAAGGCGCAAATTCTCGCGCGGCCGTCGGCGGAGGAGACGAAGGTCCGCGAGCTCCTGCGGCTCACCGGTTCGGTGAACGTCGGCTTCCAGATGCGCGACAAGATCCTGGATACGTTCAAGCGAGTGATGCCGCAGGTGCCGGCGGAGGTATGGAGCGACTTCAGCGCGGAGTGCGACCCGCGCGAGCTCGAGGATGCGATCGTGCCGCTCTATCTCGCGAGCTTCACGGCGGAGGAGCTCGACGCCATGCTCGTCTTCTACCACTCGCCAGTCGGCGAGAAGCTGTTGCGCAAGCAGCCCGAGATCTTCCGCGCCAGCAGCGAAGCGGGCAGGCAATGGGCTTCCGACATCACCTTCCGCCTGCGTGCGCGTCTGACCGAGAAGGGCTATCCGCCTCCCGGCGCACCGGGGTCGTAACCGCCCTCCTTCAGGAGGGCAGACGGGCGACGAGGTCGATCTCCACCAGGGCGTTCTTCGGCAGCGCGGCGGCCTGCACCGTGGAGCGCGCCGGCTTGTGGTCGCCGAAGGCCGCGCTGTAGATCCGGTTGAGGATCGGGAAGTCGGCCATGCTGGCGAGGTAGACGGTGGCCTTCAGCACGTCCTGAAAGTCCGCTCCCGCGCTCGCCAGAACCTGGCGGAGATTCCGGAAGACCTGCTCGGCCTGGGCTTCGAATCCGCCGGCGACGAGCTCGCCGGTCGCGGGATCGATGGCGACCTGCCCGGAGGTGTAGAGGATTCCGGCGTGCGAGACGGACTGGCTGTAGGGGCCAATCGCTGCCGGCGCCGCGTCGGTGTGATGGCGGTGAATCTCTCGGGGGCTCACTTGGCGTTCATCTCCACGACACCGATGTAGGGGAGGTTGCGGTAGCGCTCGTTGAAGTCGAGCCCGTAGCCGACGACGAATTCCTTGCCGATGCGGAAGCCGGAGTAGTCGATCGGCACCTCGACCTCGCGCGATTCGTGCTTGTCGAGCAGCGCGCACAGCTTGACGCTGCGCGCGCCGCGAAAGCGAAAGAGATCGAGGATCGTGCGCAGCGTCCAGCCCGTGTCGATGATGTCCTCGACCAGGATGACGTCCTTGCCGCGGATCGACAGGTCGATGTCGCGTTTGATCCGCACCTCTCCGGCGGTCGTCCCGGCCCCGTAGCTGGTGGTCTGGAAGAAGTCGATCCGCAGGGGCGTCTGCAGACGCTTGACCAGGTCGGTGAAGAAGAAGACCGACCCCTTGAGCACGCCGATCGCCACCAGGTCCTCGCTGCCGGCGAAATCGGCGTCGATCTGCCTCGCCAGCTCGAGCACGCGCGCGGCGATCGTCTGCTCGTCGAGCAGGACCCGTATCGTGTGGCTATCCTTCCCGCTTTCCATGCTTTAGAATCCTCGCTCAAACCTAGGCGACTGTGACGACCCCCGACATCGCCGTACTGCATCGACGTTATGTCGACCTGGCGAGCCGATTCAAGTCGGCTTGGACCTTTCATCAATTCCTGCAGGGCATCCAGAAGTTCTTCGCCGAAGTCGAGATCGGACGCTATCCCTCCGACTTCCAGGAGATCCACGGCACCCTGAAGTCGATCGCCGACAACCTGAACAGCGGCGAGGGCGACCGCCTCGCCCGGCAGCTCGATCAGGTCGAGCGTCAGCTCGCCCAGATGACGGGGATCCTGTCCGCGACCGACTCGCGGGTCTCGGCCTCGCTGCTGCGCCAGTTCTTCGACCGGGTGAAGAACTTCGACGAGCAGATCCTAGCCCAGATGGTGCGTTTCTATCTCGCCAACTCCTCGGAGGGCAGTCTCGGCGGCGAGCGCCAGGACAAGCTCGATTTCCTCGTCTCCAAGCTCTCCGAAGAGCTCGACCGCGTGACCGGCCTCTTCGTGCTGCGCGACCGGACGCGCCTGCGCGAGCTCTTCGAGGGCTTCTGGACGGTGCTTCCGGGGGTGGAGATCGAGCCCGCCATGATCGCCTCCCGGCGATCGCAGATCGAGGAGCTGCGCCGCGAGCTCGCCGGCCTCGGCAGTTTCGAGGCGCTCACCGGCAGCGGCTTCATCCAGCGCTATCGCGAGCTCAAGCACGAGATGGGGCGCTACCTCTTTCATCCCGAGCTCCTCGCCGTCGTCGTCGAGACCAACCTGGCGGTGAAGAACAAGGTCCGTCAGTACTACCGGTCCGAAGAGCAACGCATCCTCGACGAGTCGAACCGCATCCTCGAGCTCGAGAGCGAGGTGGGCAGCGACCCGCCGCTGGCGGCGGAGATCTCCGATCTACGGCAGTCGATGGAGCAGCTCGAGCGCAGCCAGCAGCGCGACAACGTCAAGCTCGGGGAGCTCGACCTGCTGCGCCGGCAGGTGGGAGAGCTGGCCCCGCGACTGGCGGCGCGGCGCGAGCAGCGCGCTTCGGCCGACGACTTCGTCCGGCCGCACGGAGCCGCCGGCGAATCCCGTGCCTCGCAGGGCGAGCTCGCCTCGGCGCAGGCCAGGAGCGTCGCCTCGGCGCACATGCAGGAGATCATCGAGGCGCTCGACTCGACCGACAGCAAGGACGATCCGAAGGCGGTGGCCCTGGCGCGCGACATCTATCACCTGCGGCTCGAGCCGCGCGAGATCGTCGCCTACCGCCAGATTCACGTCTTTCACCAGGGGGATCTCGAAACCGAGAGCTTCCTGCTCGAGGCGGCGGCGCTGCGTCTGCGAATCAACCAGGAAGCGGGCGAGATTGCCGAGTTGCTGGATGAGACGGCGGTCACCAAGGACGCGCCGGTCTTCGAGCGCGCGCGCGCCACGACGCGGGCCGCCGATGCCGTCGTCCAGCGTTTCAGCAGCTTCATCGACGTCGCGGTGCAGGACGGCAACTTCGCCGAGGCGCAGCAACTGCAGCTGCTGCGCATGCGGCTGATTCGCGACTATTCGGGCCTCTGGCTGCTGGTCAACCGCCCCGCTTCGACCTGATCTCCTGCCGGCTCGCGGGCCGGGTCCGTCTCAGACCAGGTCGGGGTCGGCGAGCAGCGCCGCGATCAGGGAACGCACCCGGGCGGCTGCGGCCTGCCCCGCCTCCAGGACCTCGTCGTGGGTCAGCGGGGCGTCGGTCACGCCGGCCCCCGGATTGGCCACCAGCGAAAGGACGAGGCACCGCACGCCGAGATGGCGGGCGGCGATGACTTCGTGGACCGTCGACATCCCCACCAGATCGGCGCCGAGCGTCCGTAGCATGCGAACCTCGGCCGGAGTCTCGTAGCTCGGCCCGTTGAGACCGGCATAGACGCCGTCGGGCAGGTCGAAGCCCTGGACGGCAGCGTGCCGCCGGGCGAGCGCGCGCAGTCGCGGGTCGTAGGCGTCGATCATGTCGGGGAAGCGCGCCCCCCAGGCCGCCGGCGGCTCGCCGGAGAGCGGGTTGCTGCCGGTGAGATTCAACTGGTCGGAGACCGCCGCCAGCGTACCCGCGGGCCATTCCGGGCGGACGCCGCCGGCGGCATTCGTCATCACCAGGACCCGCGTTCCGAGCAGGGCCGCGAAGCGCACGGGGAAGACCACTTCGGCCGGCGAGTATCCCTGGTAGCCGTGGATGCGTCCGCGGAAGTAGAGCACCCGGCGGCCGCCGGCGGCCTCGAGCAGCTCGACCTCGTGGCGGTGCCCGGCGACCGAATGCACCGGGAACGGCAGCCACTGGGCCAGCGGCTCGGGCCCGGCGACCGCCGGGCCGAGATCGACGGAGAGGCCGGAGCCGGCCACCAGCGCCACGTCCGGCGCGGGCCGCCCGAGCTCGCGCCAGCGGGCGACCGCCCCGGCCAGTTCTGTGTGCCAGTGCTGCATGGGCGGAATCCTAGCAGCAGGCTTCGGCCGCGGGTTTCGCGCGGCGTAAACGCCGCTTTCGGATATCCTTCGCCTCCGATGTCGGAGCTCGACGAACAGATCGCCAATCGCAGGAAGAAGCGCGCCGACCTCGCCGCGCGCGGGGTCGAGGCCTTCCCGGCGCGCTGCGAGTTCGACCTGGAACCGGCCGCGGTGCAGGCGCAGTTCGGCGCTCGCACCGCCGAAGAGCTGACGGCGGAAAAGCGCCGCCTGCGCGTCCCCGGCCGGATCCGTGCCATTCGCGAGCAGGGCAAGCTGGTCTTCGTCGACCTGCACGACGGCTCTGACAAGCTCCAGCTCTTCATCCGCAGGAATCTGCTCGACGCGGCTTCGAACGAGCTCCTCGACGCCCTCGACCTGGGCGATTACCTGCTCGCCGAAGGCGAGCTGCTGCGCACCCGGGTGGGGGAGCTGTCGATAGCCCCGGAACGCTTGACGCTGCTCGCCAAGGCGCTGCGCCCGTTGCCGGAGAAGTGGCACGGGCTCGCCGATACCGAGATCCGCTACCGCCAGCGCTACCTCGACCTGGTGGCGAACGCCGAGTCGCGGCGGGTGTTCGAGATCCGGGCGGGAATCGTCTCGGGGCTGCGCGCCTTCTTCGACCGCCACGACTTCCTCGAGGTCGAGACGCCGATGATGCAGGCGATCCCCGGCGGCGCCTCGGCGCGGCCCTTCGTCACCCACCACAACGCGCTCGACATCGATCTCTACCTGCGGATCGCGCCGGAGCTCTATCTCAAGCGCCTGCTGGTCGGCGGCATGCACCGGGTCTACGAGATCAACCGCAACTTCCGCAACGAGGGGCTGTCGACGCAGCACAACCCCGAGTTCAC
>CAZQTL010000024.1:0-29386 GCA_964595975.1 uncultured Thermoanaerobaculia bacterium
CGGTCATCGCCCAGGGCCTCTATCGGCTGAAGGACGGGCGCTTCTCGCAGATCGGAATGAGCTGGCTGAAGCACGGTTGGTTGTCCACCAACACGAACAACACTGCTTGCGCCGGCATCACCTGCCAGACGCCGCCCGGTGGCGGAGACCAGCTCGGCGTCGGCTGCAACGACACCTACGGCTCCGGATTGAACGGCGGCACGGGTAATCCCGGGACCTGCCTCGGCGGCTCCAACTGCCGTCTCGGCATGCGCTCCGAGGTCAATCCGACGACCGGGGACTTTCCGATGCCGTACACGAACATCTCCCATCCCTCGGCGATCGACCAGCGCATCCAGGTCCCGGAGATCGACGTCGATCCGGCGCTCAACTCCGGCGCCTCCTACTGGCTCGAGGGGCAGTACCTCGCCGGCGACGACGGCTTCGCCGGCAACGCCTACAACAACGCTTCCTACCGGGCGGTAACGGTCGGCGCGAGCCCCTTCAATCTCTCCTTCTCCGGCTCCACGGTGCGCGAGAAGACGGCTCTCCAGGCCTGGAAGACCGCCGATTCCGCGGTGGAGATCACCAACGCGGATTTCTGCACCGCCCCGGTCGAACGCTTCGAAGTGGCGCGCAAGGTGACGGTCGTCGACGTCGACACCTGGCACTACGAGTACGCCGTGCGCAACATGAACTCCGATCACGCCGCCCAGCGTTTCGCGGTCGACTTCCCCGACGGCACGCCGATCGCCAACGTCGGATTCAAGGACATCGATCATCACTCCGGCGAGGTCTACTCGACCACCGACTGGACCTCGGCGGTGGACACGCCGAACGGCACCGTCAGCTGGTCGACCGAGACCTTCGCGACGAACAACAACGCCAACGCCCTGCGTTACGCGACGCTGTTCAACTTCTGGTTCGACGCCGACTCCGCGCCGGCCACGGCCCAGTACGCGATCGATCTCTTCAAGCCGCTGCCCGAGGCGGTCGCCAACGCCGGCAACGACGTCTCGACCTGCGCCGGAGTCCCGGTGCAGATCGGCACGGCGGCGGTCGCCGGCCAGACCTACTTCTGGTCTCCGGGCGGCGCGACGACGGCGCAGGTCTCGGTCGCGCCGCTTTCGACGACGGTCTATACCGTCACTGCGACCAACCGCTGCGATTCGTCGCAGGACAGCGTCACGGTCAACATCGACTCCGCACCTGCCGCGCCGACGCTGACGACGCCAGCGGACGGCTCGACGGGGCTCCTGCCGCCGATCAACCTCGGATGGGATGCCGTCGCCGGAGCGACGGGATACTACGTCGAGGTCGCGACCGACGCCGGATTCGCCAACATCGTGCAGACCGCGACCGTGGCGTCGACAGGAACCGGCATCGTCGGACTTCCTTCGGGCACCTACTTCTGGCGGGTCACGTCCAATGGCACCTGCGCCGGCACGGCCTCCGCGCCGTTCAGCTTCTCCGTGTCGAGCGGGATCTTCAACGACGGCTTCGAGCTCGGCAACAGCAACGAATGGAGCGCGACGGTTCCCTGAGCCGTCAACCTCCGGCGACGGGGGTGTCCGCTTCCAGCCCGGCAATGCGCTCCCGGAGGACCTCCGGGAGCGCCGCCTTTCTCAACCGACCGTAGTCGAACGCCACGACCAGGCCGCTGCCCTCCGCCGCGACGGCGCCGAGGGAGCGGCTGCGGATCTCGTAGAGCATCGTGAAGCGGTCGTCTCCGACCGCGCTCACCCGCGTCGCCACGCTGACGGTATCCGGCCAGACCAGGGGCAGGCGGAATCGCGCCTGCGTCGAATGCAGGATCGGCCCGATGCCGCTCGCGCGCTGCAGCTCCGGCCAGCCGAGGCGCTCGAAGTAGCTCATCCGCGCGCTCTCGAACCAGCGGAAGTAGACCGCGTTGTTGATGTGGCCGAAGGCATCCATCTCTCCCCAGGCGAGCGGCACGTCGAGGGTCACCGGCCACGCGGCGCCGGCGGCGGCGCTCCCTGCCGAGTACGCGGTCACCGCGAGAGCTGCTCGAGGTAGTGCGGCAGGACCCGCCGCCAGGAAGGCCAGTCGTGGTCCCAGCGCGGCCCCCAATCGTCGATCCGGTGCGGGATGCCGCGTTCGCCGAGCACGTCGGCGACCCGACGCGCATAATGCGGCCGCTCCCAGGCGCCACGCCCGGTCACCAGATGGATGAAGCGCCGGCGCAGCAGCCCGAGATGCGCGGAGTCCGAGAGGCCGGGAAGGAAATGGAGAGGCGAGGAGTAATAGAAGTCGAGCGACATGCGCTCGCCTTCGAGCATCTCCTCGAGGTCGTACTTGCCCGACATACACACGGCATGGCGAAAGACGTCGGGATGCCGGCAGACTGCAGCGAGCGCATAGAGGGCGCCGAGCGAAGCGCCCGCGGTCAGAATCTCCGCGTTGTCGCCGGCGAGGTGGCGCATGTACGGCGCGAGCTCGTAGTAGAGAAACTCGTCGAACCTGTTCTGCACCCAGGAGCAGTGGCTGGGCGGGTAGGCGTCGGAAACCCAGCACTGCCCGGGCACGCTGTCGCACGAGAAGAGCTGAATCCGTCCGGCGCGCAGCAGCGGCGCGAGAGCATCCACCATCCGGAAGCGCTCGATCTCCTCGGCATCGCCGCCGGCGGTCGGAAAGAGCAGCACCGGCTGGCCGTCCTCCCCCCAGCGGGCGACGGTGACCTCCTGCGAAAGGAAGCTCGAGCGCCAGACCTCGGTGCGCTTCGCGATCACGCGGGAGTGGGATTTCCCGGCTTCGCGATGTACTCCGCCTCGGTCCGGCGCCAGAACTGGACGAGGCCCCAGAAGTGCTCGGTGAACTCCTCGACCTCGTGCGCCGGGAACAGCGCCGCGACCTTCTTGCGGACGGCCTCCTTGGCCGTCGGGGTGCCGAAGAACTCCCACGCCACCTCGTCGAGGTGCGGCAGCTGCTGGGCGCAGAACTCGGCGAACCGGTCGCTCTCGAAACGCTGGTGCGCGAGTCGGGCGTAGAGCGGCAGCTTCTCCTTGAACGTCGCGCCGGAGGAAGCGATCTCGAAGAACGGTTCCCAGTCGAGGTTCTTGCGCATCTTGCGCCGCGTCGCCGCGACGAACAGCGACCACTTGAGCTTGGCCTTCACCAGCCAGGGGAAGTGGAAGTGCAGCGAAGTGACCTGGGAGTCGGGGCAGGCGTTGGCGAAGTCGATGGGATAGAACACTCCGTTCTGGCGCAGCGCCTCGCAGCTGTTGAAGTCCCAGCCGAAGAACGAGTTGATCGTCAGGCACATGTTCGCCATGTGCTGCCACTCCTCGGCGTTGACGAAATCGAAGGCGACCTTGTAGCGGTCGTGGAGCGGCGCCCCGGGGTCGTACTTCATCAGGTGGACCTGCGGCCCGACGCCGACCGCGCGCACGAAGAGGTCGAAAGGCGCCACCGCCCTCTGCAGGTGCATGATGCGCCGGCCGGAGCTGTCGTAGGCCTTGGCGAGCTCCTCCGCGTTGTCGACCTTCGACACGCCGACCCAGGCGCCGCCGTCGTAAGGCTTGAGGAAGGCGGGATAGCCCACCTTCTCCCCCACCGACTTGAGGCTGAACATCCGAGCGTAGCGCTCGAGCGTCACCTGCAGGTCGTTGGTCGGCTCGTACTCCTTCGGCGGCAGCATCCAGGTCTCCGGCACCGGCAGACCGAGGCGCATCATCGCGGCGTACGAGGTGTGCTTCTCGTTCGCCTGGATCGACCAGGGGTTGTTGAGCACGTAGAGGTCGTTCATCACGACCGCTTTCTTGATCCACTCGCGCGACGTGTGGTACCAGTGCGTGACGCGGTCCAGGAGCACGTCGTACTCGACCGGCTGCCGCAGGTCGAACGGCTCGATCGAGACGCGTTCCACCTCGAAACGGACGGTGTCGCCGCCGATCGGCAGGGCGAGCTTGAGGTTCTTCAGGATCTCTTCGTAGCAGATCGGCCAGCAGAGATCGGCACCCAGCGAAAGTCCTATCCGGCGCACCACGTCAGCCATGAGTTCTCCCTGTTGAGGCTGGGCGGATTCTACTGCCAAGCCCGAGTGCCCCGCGAGCCGCACCATGGAGCCGTTGGAAGCCGTCTCTCGAAGAGCCGGGCGCAGCCCGAGTCGATCCCGGCCTCGACGGTCATGGAGGCGTGCCCGGCGCGCCATGCTCGAGCCCCCGGACACGGGCTCCGTCGGTGATTCGGGCGCCTGGATAGAGCACCAACCGGTCGCCCACCCCGAGCCCGGAGAGGACCTCGACCGTGTCGGCGCCCCGGTGGCCGACCTCGACCCGGGTCAGCCGCGCCCGCCCGGCGTCGATCCGGTAGGCGGCCCACCCGTCTCCTGCCCGGAAAACGGCGCCGGACGGAGCCTGAATGACCGCATCGCCCCGCCAGAGCACGATGTGGCCGCGCACCCGGAACCGGTCGCCGAGACCCGCGGCGAAGGCCTGCCTCCCCTTCTCCCCCGGCATCCCCTCCGCCCTCCCGGGATCGAGCTCGCCGACTACCCGCACCCGCTGCTCCTCGACGCCGAGCGGCGAGATCTTGGTGAACCCGGCCGGCTCGACTTCACGGACCTGTCCGGCGAGCCGACGGCCGCCGCCAACATCGACCGTCATCGCCGCGCCCGCGGCGATTCCCACGGCGTCCGTGGAGAGGACCTCGACGACGATCTCCAGGTTGGCGGGATTCCCAAGCTCGAGAATCGGCGTCCCGGCCGGCACCACCCGCTCGGAGTCCTCGAGGAGACGCAGCACCCGGCCGGCCGTCGGTGCGCGCACCAGAATCGTCGCGCCGGTGTCGGCGTCGAGCAGCGCGGAGCGGGCGGTCGCGACCTCGAAGCGCGCCGCGATGGCGCGTTCGCGCGCCCCTTCGGCGGCACGCGTCAGCCGCTTCTCCTCGGTGGCGGCGCGATCGAGATCTTCCGCGGCCAGCTGGCCGGCGTCGAACAGCGCCCGAAATCGCTCCAGTGTGGACCGCGCCTGGGCGAGCGCCGCCGCCGCCGCTGCGGCGTCCGCCTCGGCGGCGCGCTCGGCGGCACGGGCGGAGCTCACCCGCCCAGAGGCCTCCGCGCGTGCCCGCGCGTCGAGCGGCGCCGGAAACAGCTTCGCGACCACCGCTCCCGCCGCGACGGAATCGCCAGGATCGAGCTCGAGCTGGGCGAGCCGTCCGGCGACCGGAGCAGCGACCACGTAGCGCGGATGGATCCGGGTCTGTCCCTCCTCGTCGAGCGTGACCTCGAGGGCGCCGCGCACTACGCGCCCGATCTCCACGACTGCGGCCTCGGGGCGCAGGAGCCAGACGCCGCCCAGGACGACGCTCACGGCGACGAGGAGGTAAGCCAATCGGTGGCGGAGGCGATTCATGGCGCGCATTCTCCTCAGGCTACTCGCGGGTCTTCAGGACCGCGACGAGATCGAGACGGGAGAGACGGCGGCGGACGACCCACCCGGAGAGCACCGCCGCCGCCAGGACGGCGGCGACGGCGAAAAGCGGCGTCGTCGCGGTCACGACCAACGGGATGCGGAAGAGCTCCGACTGGACCCGCAGGACGATCAGCCAGCAGAGGCCGTAGCCGGCGAGCAGCCCGAATGGCAAGGACGTCAGGGTGAGAATCGCCTGCTCGCCCAACAGCAGTGTGGCGACCTCCCCCTGAGTGAAGCCCAGGACCCGCAGGCTGGCGAGCTCCCGCCCGTGCTCCGAGAGCGCGACCCGGGCGCCGTTGTAGACCATGCCGGCGGCGAGCACGCAGGCGAAGAGAATCGTGACCGTGAGCGAGATGCGGAAGCTCTCGGCGATGGTCCGCTCGAAACCGGCCCGCGCCGCCGCGCGCACCCCGACGCCGGAGACACCCGGCAGCCGCTTCAGCCGGGCGTAGAGCTCCTCCAGCGCCGCGAGATCCACTGCGAGAAACGCACCGCTCGCGACGTCGCTCTCCCCCATCTCGAGATTCAGGAACTCGAGGTCGAGGTAGGCCGCCGAACCGAGCAGGTCGTCGGTCGTGCCCTCGACCGTGAGCTCGATCCGGGGCCGCCGCCCCTCGAGGATCGCGACCTCGACGCGATCCCCAGCCCTGACGCCCAGCCGATCGGCGAGCATCGCCGAGAGCAGCACCCCTGTCGGCGGCGGCTGCTGGGCCCGCAGATTCTGGTCGACGATGCGTCGCAGCTCGGCGCCCGGAGTGAGCCCGGTCAGGCCGACGCGCTCGCGGCGATTCCCTGATCTCACCGCGGATAGGCGCGCGTCCACCACGCGATACGGCTCCACCCGATGCACTCCGGGCAGTCGGCGCAGCTCGTCGAGCGCCGCCGGATCGCGCACTTCGCGAAAGCTGACCGCGACCTCCTCGCGCTGGACGTGGTCGAACTGGACATCCTTGAGACGGTCCACGGCGTCGAAGAAGAACGGCGACACGACCAGGATGGCTCCCGCGGCAGCGAGCCCGGCAACCGACAGCAGGGCCTTCACCGGACTGCGGTGGAGGTGGCGGACGACGATGCGGGCCGGTGTGCTGAGCAGCGGGCCCCAGGGTCCGCGTTCGACGAGACTGGGGCGAAAGCGCGCCGGCGCCTCCGGCCGCATCGCCTCGGCAGGAGGCAGAGCGAGCACCCGGCGCGCGGCCCCCAGCGCCCCGGCAAACCCAGAGGCAAGGCCGATCCCCACTCCGGTGAGCACCACGCCGGCGCGCGGAGCGAAAGCGACCTCGGGAAACTGGAAGAAGTCGGCATAGACCGCCGCCAGACGGGAGGCGAACCAGACTCCGACCGCGATTCCCAGCAGGCAACCGGCGCCGACCGGCGCGAGCGCCAGGCCGATGTAGTGCCCAGCCACCGTGCGCGAGGGATAGCCGAAGGCCTTGAGCACCGCGATCTGGTCGCGCTGGGTGCCGACCAGCCGTCCGAGCACCAGGTGGATCAGAAAGGCGGTGACGGCGAGGAAGATCGACGGCACGAGGACGCTCGTCACCCGCGTCTCCTGGATCTCGTCGGAGAGAAAGCGGTGCGAGACGTGGTCCTCCCTGCCGTAGGCGCCGCGCCCGCCGTAGGGCGCCAGCAGACGGTCGAGCCGCGCCAGGACCTCGGGCTCGAGCGCTCCGGGAGCCAGGGTCGCCACCAGGTCGTTCCAGGCGCCGTCGAGGGCGAAGGCGTTGGCGAGCGCCCGGCGCCCCATCCACAGCGCACCGAACCGGCGGTTGTCGGGAAAGATGTCGCCGCCGCCGATCTCGTAGACGAACTCCGGCGAGACCGCGGTGCCGACGATGCGCAGCGCCTGCCAGCGGCCATAGAGGACGGCGCCGAGACGGTCGCCGAGCACCAGCCGGTTGGCCCGGGCGAAGGCGTCGCTGACCACGACGGCGTCGGTCTCGCCGGGGAGCGGCAATCGCCCGCGGCGCAGGTAGAGGTCGTTGAGACGCGGTCGCCGACCCTCGGGGAGCGACACGACCCGCCCGGTCGCCGGCTCGGTCAGGCCGGGGACGTCGAGCAGCACGTCGGCGACGACCCGCGTCTCGGCCACGGCGACTCCAGGGATGGCCGCGATCTCGCTCGCCAGGGAGTCGGGCGCCCGACGGGCGTGGGCGAAGAGATCGGCGAATCGCTGGTTCCGGTAGTAGTCGGCCTGCGCCCCGGTCAGGTAGCCCTGCATGCTGCGCAGCGCAACGAAGAGGGCGATGCCCGACGTCACCACCAGCACGACGGCGAAGAACGGGCCGCGGAGGTGCCAGATGTCGCGCAGGAGCTTGCGATCGAGCGGTCGCATGCACCGGTCACCACTCGAGCTCGTCGGGGCGCTTGCGCACCGGATGAGCCTCGACGTCGACGATCCTGCCGCTGCGCAGACGCACGACGCGGTCGGCCATGCCGCCGATCGCCGCGTTGTGGGTGATGACCGCAACGGTCGTGCCGAGCTCCCGATTGACGCGCTCGAGGACCTCGAGCACGAGCTTGCCGGTCTCGTAGTCGAGGGCCCCGGTCGGTTCGTCGCACAACAGCACGTCCGGTCGCTTGGCGACGGCGCGGGCGATCGCCACCCGCTGCTGCTCGCCGCCGGAGAGCTGGGCCGGGAAGTGGTCGAGCCGGGCGCCCAGTCCCACCAGGCGCAGCGCCTCGGACGGATCCATCGGGTTCTCGGCGATCGAGGTCACGAGCTCGACGTTCTCGCGCGCGGTGAGCGACGGAATCAGGTTGTAGAACTGAAAGACGAAGCCGACGTGCTCGCGACGGAAGCGGGTCAGCTCGGCGTCGTCGTCGCGAGTGAGGTCGTGGTCGAGGAAATGGACCGTGCCGCCGGTCGGGACGTCGAGTCCGCCGAGAATGTTGAGCAGCGTCGATTTGCCGCTGCCCGAGGGGCCAAGCATCACGACGATCTCGCCACGAAAGAGCTCGAGATCGACGCCGGCGAGCGCCTGAATCTCCACTTCGCCCAGATGGTAGGTCTTGCTGAGGCCGCGCGCGCAGAAGACTGCCTCCCGGCCGACCGTCGCCGGGGCTGCGGCGCGAGGAACAGGTTCCGGCAAAGGGGCCATCGAGGCCTCCCTGTCGGCTAAGGTAGCGCCGACTTGCGCCGGGCGCGCCCACCGTCAGGGTGGGATCGGCAGACCGGCTGACCGGAGCCGGTCAGGGGGCCTGCAGCGGAAAGAACGCCTCGCCACGATAGGTCGCCCCTCCCTTCCCGAGCGCGCTCGAGAAGAGCGTGACGCGATCGCAAGCGAACGAAACCCTGGCCGAGCGCTCGCCGAAGTCGTTCGCCAGCTCCCCGAGTACGGTCCGCTGCTGGGCAGGCCAGGCCGGTTCGCAGCGCGCCAGGGTGACGTGGGAGCGGAACGGCTTCTCGTCGGAGGCGCAGCCTGCCGCACGCTCGCCGTCCTGAACCAGCTCCGCCAGGCGCATGAAGCGCACCGACGGCTCGAGCCCCACCCAGAGGACTCGCACAGCGCCAGCATTCGGAAAGCTGCCGAGACCGCTGAAATGAGCGCGGAATCCGCCCTCTTGTTCGAGCTTTTCGCGCAGCCCTCGCGAAAGTGCCGGAATGCGCGCCTGATCCGTCTCACCCAGGAAGGCGAGCGTCAGATGAAAGCCGTCCGGCCGCACCCAGCGAGCCCGCGGCAGCGCCTCGCGCAGCGGCGCGGCCGCGGCGTCGAGGCTCCCCTTCACCGCCTCGGGAAGGTCGACGGCGACGAAGAGTCTCATCCCCCGGGAGTCGGCGCCGCCTTCGGCTCGGACTTCGGATCGCCGACCAGGAAGTGCGCCAGCGCCGGCAGCAGGACGATCGCGCCGATCATGTTCATCACGAAGAGGGCGACCAGGAGAATTCCCATGTCGGCCTGGAACTTGAGCGGCGACAGCAGCCAGGTCGCCACGGCGAGGCCGAGGGTCAGTCCGGTGAACAGGACGCCGTTGCCGGTGATCGCCAGCGCATCCTCGTAGGTGTCGCGCAGACTCCGCCCAGGCCGGCGCAGTGCCGAGAAGCGGCTGTAGATGTAGATCCCGTAGTCGACGCCGATGCCGACTCCGAGAGCGACCACCGGCAGAGTGCCGACTTTCAGGCCGATCTCGAGCCAGGCCATGAGCGCGTAGGCGAGAAGCGAAGCGAGGCCCAGGGGCAGCAGGATGCAGAGCGTCGCGGCGACCGAGCGGAAGGTCAACAGGCAGAGCAGCGCGACGACGCCGAAGACCCAGAGCAGCATCGGAAACTGCGCCGCCGCCACGGCCTCGTTGGTCGCCGCCATGACCCCCGCGTTGCCTGTGGCGAGGCGGAACTTGACGTCCGGGTGCCCGGGGGCCGCCTCGAGGCGCTTCGCTTCGGCGACGATGCGCGCCAGGGTTTCGGCCTTGTGATCCGCGCTGAAGACCATGATCGGAATCACGCTGCAGTCCGAGTTGAGCAGACCGCTCGAAGTCGGGATATAGGTCACCGACTGGGTGAGCACCGAGGGATTGCGCGCCAGGACGCGCCACTTCGGGCTGCCCTCGTTCCAGCCGGCGTTCAGCATCTTGGCGATGCCGGCGAGATCGATCGTCGACTGGACGCCCTCGACGTTGGCCATCTGCCAGGAGAACTCGTCGATCGCCGACATGACGTTGAAATCGACGCAGCCCTCGGGCTTGGTCTCGGCGATAACGGTCAGGATATCGACGCCGATCGAGAACTTCGAGGTCACCAGCGCGGTGTCGCGGTTGTAGCGCGAATCGGCTCGCAGCTCGGGAACCCCCCGGTGCAGGTCGCCGATCGCGGCGTCGTTCCCCTTCCACCAGCCGTAGGCGAAGAGCACCGCGGCGCAGACGACGATCACCGCCGCCGGGCGGGGCTTGGCGGCCTTCGCCAGGAAACGCCAGACCGGCGCCATGTGCTCGACGCGACGCTGCAGGCGGTCGTGATAGCTCGCCGGATAGCGCACGTAGGAGAGCACCACTGGCAGGAGGATGAGATTGGTCAGCAGGATCATCGCGACGCCGAGGCTGGCGGCGACGGCGATCTCCTGGATGACGCGGATCTGGATCACCAGCAGGGTGATGAAGCCGACGACATCGGTGGCCAGCGCCGTGCTGCCGGGCGCCAGCAGCCGCCGGAAGGCGATTCTCGCCGCGGTCAGCGGATCGTGGCCGGTGAAGACCTCGGAGCGCGCCGCGCTGACCATCTGCACGGCGTGGCTCACGGCGATGGCGAAGACCAGGAACGGCACCAGGATCGACATCGGATCCATGCCGAAGCCGAGCAGCGGAATCAGCCCGAGCTGCCAGATGACCGCCACCAGCGAGCACAGCACCACGACCAGCGCGAGCCGGATGAGCTGCGAATAGAGCGCCACCAGAACGGTGATCAGCAGGAAGGCGGCGACGAAGAAGAGCATCACTCGGCGCGCGCCGTCGGCGATGTCGCCGATCACCTTGGTGAAACCGAGGATGTGAATCGTCACCGGCGAACCGGGGACGAACTCGGCGTCGAAGCGGCGCCGGACCTTCTCCTCGAGGAGCTCGGAGACCTTGAGCACGTCGAGCTTCGCGCCGGTCGACGGGTCGACCTCGAGCAGCTCGGCGCTGATGATCGCGCCGCTGAAGTCGTTGGCGACCAGGCGGCCGACGATTCCCGACTTGAGGATGTTGCGCCGCACCACCTCGAGCCCCTCGGGCGTGTTGGAGAAGTCGTCGGGAATGACGTTGCCGGCGGCGATGCCGTCCTCCACCACCTCGGTGTAGCGGACGTTCGGGGTGAACAGCGACTGCACGCGGCCTCGATCGACGCCGGGGAGGAAGAAGATCTCGTCGGTCGCCTCCTTGAGCGCGTCGAAGAACTCCGGCGTGAACATGTCGCCGTTCTTCGCCATCACCGCCACCAGCACCCGGTTGGCGCCGCCGAACTCCTGCGCGTGCTCGAGGTAGGTCTGCATGTACGGATGCTTCGCCGGCAGCAGCTTGGTGAAACCGGCGTCGATCCGCAGACGCGACGCCGACCAGACCATGAACGCGGTCGCCAGCAGGAAGATCGCGAGCACCGCTCGCCGGTTGCCGAAGATCAGCCGATCGAGTCCGAGGACCCAGCGCGCGTCCGGCGGGGCCCCGCCGTCGGAGACCGGGCGATCGTGGGGGTCGGTGCTCATTTCGAGGTCTCCAGGGGACGCGCGCCGCCTTCGCCGAACAGCACGAGGTGGTCCATGGTGCCGAGCAGGGCGACATTGCCCTTGCGATCGTCTTGCGGCGTGGAGCGGAAGCTCTTGCCGAGGTCGTCGCTGGTGAGCAGCGCGCCGGCGAGGCCCGCCACCACCACCCGGCCACCGGCGAGCTCGAGGCCGGCCATCAGGGTGGATTCGGTGTTGGCGGCGATCTTGACCCAGCTCCCTCCGCGGTCGGCGCTGCGGAAGAGCTCGCCGCGCAGCCCGAACGCCAGCACGGCGCCGTCGGACAGCGGCAGCGTGCCGAAGAACGAGCCGTCATAGGGCGCCTCGAGGGCTTTCCAGGTCGCACCGCGATCGTCGGAGCGGTAGAGATGTCCCGCCTCGGCCGCGATGTAAAGCGTGCCGTCGGCGGCGGCGGAGATCGCGTTGAGGTGGAAATCGTCGTCGGAGATCGGGCGCTCGGTCCAGGTTGTGCCGCCGTCGGCGGTCACCAGGAAGGCGCCGTAGGCGCCGATCGCGAAGCCGTTTTCAGCGTCCCGGAACCAGACGTCGAGGAGCGGGCGCTCCGCCTCGGGCGCCGAGTAGACCGATTCCCAGGTCGCGCCGCCGTCGCGGGTGCGCAGAATCGTTTCGTCGTGTCCCACCGCCCAGCCGACCCGTTCGTCGTGCATCCAGACAGCAGTGAGCAGGACCCGAGTCGGCACCGCCGACTGCACCCACGTCGCGCCGCGGTCCTTCGACGTCAGGATGTGGCCGCGCTCCCCGACCGCGACCCAGAGCGGACCGCGCTCGACGGCGTCGACCAGCAGCGACTTCGGGGCCAACCGGGCGGGAATCGCGGGCTCGGCCGCGGCGACGACGGCCGGCGGCGTGTCCTGGGCGACTCCGGCGGAGCCACCCGGAGGAAAGAGCGCGGCCAGAACGAAAATCGCCGGAGCGGTCCACGGGACCACTCCGGCGAGCCGGCGCCGAGGGAGGGGGCGCCGGTACGGAATCACCGCACTCCCTCTCGGCGCAGGGCGTCCGGAGTGAAGTCGGCTTCGGTGCGCTGCAGATGGAAGTTGTGCGGCGTGCTCTCGTTGTAGAGGCCCATCACCAGATAGCGGCCAGCCTGCAGATCGGTGTGCGATTCGGCTGCCGTCCAAACCGTCGGCACGTCGTAGAAGTTCATCGCGTGCCCTTCCGAAACCCGCCAGAGCTGGTCGCGGTTGTCATAGTTGTCGACCAGGAGGATCTGCCAGCTGTCCTCGTCGACGTAGAACGTCCGCCGCTTGTAGATGTGGCGTTCCGACGGCTTCAGGGTGGCGTCGACCACCCAGACGCGGTGCAGCTCGTAGCGCAGGTAGTCGGGATTCATGTGCAGCGGCGTCAGGATGTCCTTGTACTTGACCTTCGGATCCTGCAGGCGATAGGCGTTGTACGGGACGTAGATCTCCTGCTTGCCGACGAGCTTCCAGTCGTACTTGTCCGGAGCGCCGTTGAACATGTCGAGCTGGTCGCTGGTGCGCATGTTGTCGGCGGCGGTGCCGGGGTTGTCGTAAGCGACCTGGGGAGCGCGGCGGACCCGGCGCTGCCCGGGATTGTAGAGCCAGGCGTCGCGCGGCTGCTTGACCTGGTTCATCGTCTCGTGGACGAGGAGGATGCCACCAGCCAGCCGCGCCGGCTCGGTCACCGCCTGCTTGAAGAGCAGGATGCGGTTGTGCAGCGCGTCGGCCGCCATGTTCGGCAGGTGGTAGAGAAACATCGTCTCTTCTTCGAACTTCACCAAGGTGTACTGGCCGCCGCGGGTCGGCGCCGCCTGTGCGACCCAGCGGCCGGCGATCTCACCGCGGAAACGCAGCATGTGGTTCCAGATCACTTCGACACCGCTCTTCGGGAGCGGGAAGGGAATGCCGCCGATCGCGTTGTCGACCCCGTTTCCGCCCTCGGCCAGCGTCGCCGTCGCGGCCGTCTTCTTGGTCGCGTCGTAGATCCGCTGCGGCGCCGCCGCCGTCCGGTGGGTGGGATAGACGTTCATCTTGAACGTCGGATAGGCCTTGAGCATCGCCTGGTGCCCGGGAGACAGCTTGCCCGCGTACTGGGCCATGTTGGCGGCGCTGATCGTCAGCGCCGGCTTCTCGCCGGCATACGGATCGACGTAGTGCTTGCCGGCGACATAGCCGGCGGGGGGCTGGGTGAGTCCGCCGTCCCAGGCGGGAATGCTGCCGTCGGCGTTGCCCGCCTTCTCTCCGCCGAGCGGAGTCAGGTCGGCGCCGAGGCGCGCGATGTCCTGCGGCGGCGTTGCCGCGAGAAGCACGGCTGCGGCCATGAGTCCGACGACGCAGATGCCGCCGACGACCGCGATGAGACCCTTCGATGACTGGCTTCGCATGACGCCTCCGCCTTAGAACGAGTACTTGATATTGGCCGCGAGGAAGTCGCGGTCATTGATCAGATTGTAGCGACCGGCACCGAAGAACGAGGTGTAGGAGAGATCCCATTCCCAGTTGATCTGGTAGTTGAACCCGAGGCCCACGGTCAGCGCTTCGCGTCCCTCGAGGAAGCTCCCGCCGGGACCCGGGGAGATGCCGCTGACGTCCTGCGACCAGGAGAATCGCGGTACGAAGTTCACCGGCCCGAAGGCGTTGTTGTATTCGAGCCGGCCGGCCACGACGTATCCCCAGGCGCTGCTGGTCGGGAAGGCGGAGCTCTTCTCGGTCGCCGGCTGCACCCGGGCGGCGGTGAAGACCGGGTTGCCGCTGGTATAGGTTCCCGGCGCCTCGAGGCGCAGCTCGCTCTGGCTCGGGAAGTCGTGCACCATGCTGTAGCCGGCCTCGGCGACGAGGGTGAACAGGTCCGAACCGAGCACACGGCTGAATACCTTCGTGCCGGTCATCTGGATCTGCGTGGTGTCGAAGCGGCGATAGCCCTGGATCTCCTCGTTGAAGCCGTAGGCACCGAGCTGGTTGTTGGCGGCCATCAGGTTGCCGAGCGCGCGCACCGGCGCGAGCTGCGGAATCGCCGGCAGGAGGCGAAGGGGCGAGAGGGCGGCGAACAGCAGCTCGACGTCGTCGACCTGCAGCGGCACGCCGACACGGTGCGAGATCTCTCCCTGGAGCGCGACCCCGGAGTTGCCGAGCTGGCTGTTGAACGACACGCCGTACAGGTCGATGTCTTCCGGATAGGCGAGGAAGTAGTAGGCGGAATTGGCGTAGTTGCCGTTCACCAGCAGGCCCGCCGCCGTTCCGGTGTGCGCCATGATCACCGGCAACCGGCTGTTGTACTTGAGATAGTAGAAACCGAAGTCGGTGCCGCCGAGGGCCGGCGAGAAGAGGCGGAAGGCGGCGCCGTACTGGTTGCTCTCGTCGGCATCGCGGGTCGCCCCACGGGGCACGACCGCGCCGACCGGATTGCCGGGGATGCGGAAGCCGACCGGGATCGTGTCCGGCGCGGAGCCGAAGCCGAGCATCACCTTGGTGGCGCCGCCGCCGGCGAGATCGGAGGTCGAGAAGTAACTGCCGACAGGGTCGATCTGCGTCTCCTCCCAGTCGTACTGGTAGTAGACCTCGAGCGAGGTGTTCTCGGACGGCTTGAGGCTGAAGAGCGCTGCGCCGACCGGCAGGAGCGCATCGCGCAGCTCGGCGCCGGGGACGCGGAGAACGGAGACGTCGACCGGATTGATCGCGTTGATGCCTCCCTGAATGAAGGTGCTCTCACCCCAGTTGATCACCTGCCGGCCGAGGCGGACCTCGCCGGGCTGCTTGCCGAGATGGAACTTGGCCCAGACGAAGGCGTCGCGGATCTCGGCGCGGCTGCCCACCCGGTCCATCGCCTCGCCGGAGAGCGGGGTGCGCTCGCGCTCTTTCTCCTTGTTCTCGTAGTCGTAGAACGCGAAAGCGCGGGCGAAGGCACCAAAGTTCTTGTAACCCAGCTGGAGCTCGCTGCTCCACTTGATGGCGTTGCTGGCGATACCCTTGCCGTAGTTCTGGTTGCCGTCGTCGCCGTTCACCGAGTACGCATGGCCGCCGGCCGCCAGGCCGATGAGGTCCTCGTCGGGGTTGCTGATCCGCCAGAGAAGGCCGTAGGAGAGGGTGTTGTCCCAGCTCCAGGTGAAGTCACCGTTCTCGCCGGCGATCGCGGCCAGCGGGCCGGTCGCCAGTGCCGCCATTGCCGCGACCGCCGCCACCAGCGCGGCAAGGCCCGGCCTGCTTCGTCCTGCCTTGTTCAAGATTCGAGCCATCGCGTTCTCCTCGATCTGGACTTCCTGTCTTGCCCCCGGCCTGACGGGCCGGTTCGTTGCGGCGAATATATGCCCGAAGCTACACAGCGCGGGCCTGTGGCGCGCTACGATTTCAGGGAGGGGTCGGCCTACCCGCAGAGGCAGTCCCATCTCGCAGGCCTGTGCGATCCGCTCGCGCAGCGCTCTCAGGTGGCCGACCCTTCCAGAACCTCGTCGATGGTCACGATGTCCACCAGACCGCGGATCCCGTACACCGCCGGCAGGAGCCTACCTGGCGGGTGGCGCCGCCGGAGCTCGGCGATCTTCTCCGTTCCGGCGCGGTAGCACGGCAGATACATGCGGCCGAGCAGCGGATGCCGGCCCCAGGCGCCGGAGAGCTTGTCGGCGCGCTCGGTGGAGATCAGGAAATCGCGCGGCAGCACCGCCGCGACCTCCTCCTGCGGCCACCCCTCCTGCCAGGTCAGCCAGGAGGCCTGGTTCTTGGCGTCGTCCTGGAGCAGCGCCAGCAGGAGACCGATCTCGAGATCCGGATCGCCCAGCTCCGCGGCCTCGGTGACGCCATGGGCGATGAGGATGGCGTTGTTGGCGATCCCTTCCGACAGCGTCGCGGCCCGGGTGTTCATCGTCGGCACCGAGGCCTCGAAACCTGCGGCGCCGGTCCAGTAGAGGTACTGCAGGTAGGCGAAGGTGGTGACGTGCCCGGGCTCGACTTCGTGCCCGACGAGTTGGACGAACTCCGGTACCGAGATCTCGAGCGCCGCGTTGAGCTCGTACGTCGCCTCGTACTCGGGCGATCCGTCGCCGCGGCGCGCGCGGCCCAGGTAGTTCATCGAGCCCGAGAACCAGGCGTTCTCGATCGGCAGGAAGACGACGTTGGCCCGCGGAACGGCCCGCAGCGCCGGCGGCAGGTGCGGCAGCAGGTGCACCGCCGACGCCGCATCGAGCTCGGCGATGAAAGCCCGCGCCAGCGCCGGGATCGACCGGCGCGGCACCAGGCGATCGCGTCGCCAGCCGGCGACCGCGCCCTGCAGATCGCCGCCGTAGCCGGAAGCCTCCAGCAGCTCCGCGACGCGCTCGCGCTTCGTCTGCGGCGAAGAGGGCGACGGCGGCACGCCGCACGACGCCTCGACGGCCCGCGCGTAGGGCACGGGCTCGCCCTGGCCGAGGAGCTCCTGGGCCAGGTCCCACATCACGCCGCAGGAGAGCGCCAGCCCCTCGAGGTAGCCGCCCCGCAGGCCGCCGATCTCCCGCGCGCCGGCGGCGATGCCGGCGATCGCGGACGGAATGTCGACGGCGTCGAGGTAGGCGGCGATCGCCGCGTGGTCGGGAGTCTTCGCCGACACTCCCCCGCCAGCGCGCACCGCCGCCGCCGTCGGGTGGGTATACGCCGCCGGCAGGGGTTCGTCCGAGAACCAGGCGTCGGCGATGAAGCGGCCGGTGCCGGAGGGATTCGTGACGTCGCCGCCGAACAGGGTGTCGACGCCGAGAATCGCCGTGGCGATCGCGCGGTCGAGAGGCGGCGTCACGCCCCTGCCCCGCCCTTGCCTTCCTTGACCGCGCCGCGCCAGACGTAGACGCACAGCGCGAGGAAGAAGAGCGCCGAGACGATCTGCGTGGTCGCCGGATCGTCGTAGAACGGCGTCTGGATCCACTCCTCCCTGTAGCTCGGAATGAGGCGCAGCGCAGCACCGAGAACGCCGCCCAGCGCGCCTCCCGCCATCAGACCGGAGGCGATCACCACCCCGCGCTCGCGCATCGAACGGCCGCGCTCGCCGCCGGTCTTCTCCGAGCGCTTGGCGATGATGTGGGCGAGGAAGCCACCGACCAGCGCCGGCGTGTTGAGCTCGAGCGGCAGGTACATCCCGAGCGCGAAGGTGAGCGCCGGCACGCCGAGCATCTCCATCACCACCGCGATCATGGCGCCGGCGCCGAACAGGATGTAGGCCACCGGCTGCTGGCTCATGAAGCCTTCGACGAGCGCCTTCATGATCGAGGCCTGCGGCGCCGCGAGCACCACGCGAGTATCGCCCAGCGCCGCTTCGCCGAACTGGAAGGTCTTGGCGAGCAGCATGATGGTGAGGGCGCCCGCGACCGCCGAAGCGACGATGCCCCAGAACTTGACCCGCTGCTGCACGGCCGGCGTCGAGCCCAGCCAGTAGCCCGCCTTGAGGTCGGTGACCGCCTGGCCGGAAACGGACAGCGCCGTGCAGACCATGCCGGCGATCGCCATGACGAAGAACATCCCGGTGGTCCCCGACAGGCCGAACTTGAGCAGCACCACCGAGGAGACGATGATGGTCAGCATGGTCATGCCGGAGACCGGATTGCGGGCGGTCGTGGCGATCGCGTTTCCCGCCACCGAGGCGAAGAAGAACGAGAACAGGAGCGTCAGGACGAGACCGATGACCGTGACCACCAGCGTCGCTCCGAGGCTGCTGAAGAAGACGCCGGCACCGAGGGCGGTGAGCAGGACGCCGATGAGAATGGTCATCGTCGGCAGGTCGCGGTCGGTGCGCTCCTGGCCGGCGGCCTCGCCGTGCTTGAAGGCGTGGGCGGCGATCTTGAACGAACCGGCGACGATCCGCAGCGACTTGATGATGCCGAAGATGCCGGCGGTGGCGATCGCGCCGACGCCGACGAAGCGGACGTAGCCGCGGAAGATCTGCGTCGCGTCCATGTCGGCGATGGCGCGGGTCGCCGGATAGATCGCGTCGGGGTAGTGGCGCCCGATCATCCAGATGAGCGGCACGAGAACGAGGTTGGAGAGCGCGCCGCCGGCGCAGAGGATCATCGACGAGCGCAGGCCCATGACGTAACCCAGGCCGAGGATGAAGGCGATGGCGTCGAAACTCAGGGCGACCTTGGCCCGCTCCGCCAGATTCCGCACCTGGGGTACGAACTGGAAATCGACGAATTCGCGCCAGACATGGAAGGTGGTGACGAAGAAGTCGTACACGCCGGCGATCGCGGTCGCCTGCAGGAGGAGTTTCGCCTGCGAGCCGCCCTTCTCGCCGGTGACCAGGACCTCGGTGATGGCCGTGGCCTCCGGGAACGGGAACTGGCCGTGCGTCTCGCGCACGAAGTAGCGCCGCAGCGGGATCAGGAAGAGCAGGCCCAGGCAGCCGCCAGCGAGGCTGATGAAGGTCGTCTGCAGGGGATGCGGATCGAGCTTGAGGATGTAGAGCGCCGGCAGGGTGAAGATCGCTCCCGCCACCATCGCACCCGAGGTGCCGCCGATGCCGGTCATGATGACGTTCTCGAGCAGCGTCGAGCGCCGGGCGTAGACCCGCGCCAGGCCGATGGCGAGAATCGAGATCGGGATCGCGGCCTCCATCACCTGTCCGACCTTCAGGCCGGAGTAGGCGGAGGCGATGGTGAAGATGACGCACAGGAAGAGGCCCCAGCCGACCGAGCGGCTCGTCGATTCGGGCATCTCGGCGGAGGCCGGGGTCATCGGGGTGTAGCTCTCGCCGGGCGCGAGCGGACGGTAGGCGTTCTCGGGCAGCGACTTCGACTCGGTGGCGTCCATCCGGTCTCCTGTGATCGGTCCTGGGGTCGAACGGGCGGAGTCTAGCCCATGGTCATCGCGGCGACAGCCCCGGGAGGGCGGTCGCCTAGTAGATCAACTCGATCCAGCGCCCGTCGGCGGCGAGCTCGGCCTTGCGGAGCTGCCACTTCTCCTTCGAGCCGGCGAGACGGGCGAGGACCGAGTCGAGGCCCGCGATCGCCTTCTCGAGCCCGGCGACGTAGACGTACGTCTTCGGGCGGCCGAGCAGATCCCAGAGCTCCTCGGCCCGCTCTTCGATCGCCTGGTCCCAGGCAATCGGATCCGACCAGTTCGGGCGTGGCGACAGCGCCTTGAAGGCCCGGAAGGTCTCCTCGTCGTAGTACTGGGCGAAGTCGTCGCGCTCCTCGTTCATGTAGAGGAGCTCGAGACCGCTCCTGGCGCCATAGAGGAGCCAGACGAGACCGCGCCAGTCGCGCACGTCGCGGTAGATGTGCTTGACCAGCGCGCGGAAGGGGGCGATGCCGGTGCCGCTGCCGATCAGGATCAGGTTGGCGTCGTGCTCCTCCGGCACCGGGAAGGCGAGGCCGAACGGTCCGGCCAGCTCGAGCTCCGCTCCCGGCGGGAGGTCGCAGAGATAGTTCGAGGCGACGCCCGGAAACCGCTCCCCGCTGTAGTCGTCGATGTAGCTGCAGCGACGCACGGCGAGCTTGATCCGCGGCAACCCCGACGGGCCGGTCTCCGGCAGGTCGGCGATGCTGTAGAGCCGGAAGTGGTCCTTCTTGCCGAACTCCGGAGCTCCGGGCGCCACCACGCCGACGCTCTGTCCGACCTCGTACGAGAGGTCGTCGCGTTCGACCTCCAGCACCAGCTCGCGGACCTCCTCCTCCGACTTGGCCGGCGTGATGCGCTCGCTGGCGACCACCCGCGCCTTGAAGCGGTTCGACGTGTCGTACTCCCCCAGTTTGTGGACCACCGCGCTCGCCTCGCTCATCGCTGTCGTCTCCCGCTCAGTTGTACTTCTCGGCGCGGGCAATCCACTTCGCGAGGTCCTTCATCGCGCGATCGCGCGGCAGCCCCGGGTGAATGACGCGCGCCGTGCACTTCTCCGCCGCCTTGACCAGGTCCGAATAGGGCCCCCCCGACGGGTTCTGGACGTAGGCCTTCTTGTCGGCGTTGTAAGCGAAGATCCTGCCGTTGATGCGGATGCACTCGTCGCAAGCCGTGCACTGGGCGCTGTCGATCCACGGCGCCACGTACTCGCCGGTCGCGCCGGCCGGCGCGGTCGCCCCCTGCGCCGCCGGGGTCGAAGACGCGGGAGCCATCGCCGCGAACAACCCTGCCGCGCCGCCGCCGTCGGCCGCGAGGTCGAGCAGGGCCGCGCCGATCCGGCCGGCGAAGTCGTGCCGCACCTCCGCCTCGATCTCGGCACGAGAGACCGCCGGTCGATCGAGTCCGGCGAGGGACCGCAGCATCGTCCAGAAGTCGCGCCGGTCCTCGCACGACTCGACCATCGTCGAGTCGACCAGGAGCCGCGACAGCTGCTGTTTCCGGTCGACCGACCAGATGAACGGGAAACGCCCCTCGCGCTCCGCCGGCGAAAGACCCAGGAAGTCGACCAGCGGCACCATCTTCTCGTTCCAGGTGTCCGGCGGCGCCATCCGGTAGTGCTTGCGGAAGCGGGCTTCGGTGATCGCGAAATCGGCGAAGGTGAGCGGCACCTCCATCTCCTTCTCGCGATGCCCCGACATGTACTTGAGCGTGTAGGTCGGCCAGTCCTGATCGAGCGCCGGATTTCCCTCGAGGTCGAAACAGTCGGCGGGGGTCTTGCCGGCGTCCGGGTCGTAGCGGAAGACCGGATAGGCGCGCGACTCGACCGCCAGGCGCGCCTGATGGGCGCTCATGTCGTCGCCGATACCGTGCTCCGGCTGGCACGAGCTGTAGAGATTGAACAGCGCCGGCCGCCGCGCCTTGAGGCCGCGAATGAACCCTTCGATCATGTGGCTGGCGTTGGCGATCGTGCCCTGCATGATGTAGGTGGTGCGGTGCGCCATGCCGATCAGGCCGATCTCCTTGCGCGGCTCCTGCTTGCCCTTCTGCGCCTTGCCGTACTGCGCCATGTCGGAGATCTGGCCGACGAAGCCCGACGTGCACGCCTGCCCGCCGGTATTGGAATAGACCTGGGTGTCGACCACCAGCACCTTGACCGGCTTGCCCGACGCCATGAGCCGCGACAGGTTCTGGAAGCCGATGTCGTACATCGCTCCATCGCCGCCCACCGCCACGACCGGAGGACACAGCTCCCACTCCTCGTCGGAGAACTCATGCCAGTCGAAGTAGGTGAAGAAGTCGCGGTGCGCGGCCGGATCGTACCCGCCCGCGAGCTCGAGCTTCGCCTGCCGGATCGCCCTGAAGCCGTCGGCCATCTTCGCCATGTGCCCCTCGAAGATGCCCATCGCCATCGACGGCGAATCCTGGAAGAGGTGGTTCGTCCACGGGAACGGATAGGGATTGAACGGATAGGTCGACGCCCAGACCGAAGTGCAGCCCGTGGAGTTGATCATGCCCATGCGCGACCGCCCGCGGCCCGAGATCCCCTCGCGGTAGCGCCAGGCGAGATCCTTGAGCCGCGCCAGGAGCTGGGTGGTCCGCCGCAGCCAGTCCTGGTCGATCGGATGGCCGCCTTCGCGCCGCTCCATCCGGCCGGCGATCCCGGCGAGGGTGAGCTCACGGTCGCCGGCGTCGGCGACGATGCTCGCCATCGCCGCCGGATCGGAAAGATCGAGGTCCGCGACCAGCCGGATCTGGATGTGCCGCTCGAGGTCGGCGATGAGCTGCGTCAGGTCCTCGACGTGCTTCGCCACTCGCCGCTGCATCAGCGCCTCGATCGTCGCCGTGAACAGGTGGACGATCGTCTTCTCCGAGCAGCCCAGGCAGGCGCCGTCGCCGCTCGAGAACGCGAGGTAGTTCGACTTGTCGAGCATCAGCGTCTCGAGCGCCCCGATTCCCTGCTCGAGATCGTCGATGCGTCCGTACTTCTTCGGCGTATTCGGAAGATCGAGCCAGAAGTCCCAGTGCTCGCGCAGCTTCTTGACCGACGCATCGCTCTGCCGCACCGGCCGCAGGGCGTCGTCCTCGCAGACCGCGACGCATTCCATGCAGCCTTTGCAGGTGTAGGGGTTGACGGTGATCGACAGCAGCCCGCCCGAGCCCGGCTCGCGCTTCTCCGGCACCGTGTAGTAGGGCCGCGAGAGGGCGAGACGGAAACCGTCGAGCTCGCCGCGGAACAGAGCCAGCTCCTCGCCCAGGCGAGCGCGCTCGTCTCCCTCCAGAACGCTCTCCGCCAACGTCCGGTCGATCGCATCGCCGAGCAGGCCGTCGACCGGATCGCTCTCCTTGCCGGCGTCGAAGAGCCCGCGCAGGTGGGTCTCGACCGTGCGCACTGCCTGCGGCAGATGGACGAGCTCCGCGCCGTGTTTGCGCGCCCGCTTGACCACGGTATCGAAGACCGCGCCGACTTCGCTCACCAGTCCGGGGATGGCGGTGTCGGGGCAGACCGTGTAGCACTTGCCGCAGGCCGTGCAGTTCTCGGGCACCCATTCCGGATGCTCGAAGCGGATCGAAGTCATGTCGCGGAAGAGCGCCGTGGACGCCGGCATCACCCCCAGTCCGATGAACGGGTCGGTGATGTTGTCATTGCCCATGCCGCGGGCGTAGAAGTTGCCCGTCTGCTCCCAGAAGCGGTGGATGTCGGAGATCGCGGCTCGGCTCGCCGGCAGCTCCTCCACCATCACCGGCAGCCTCGCCTCGGCGCCGGCGACGCGTCCACCGGCTCCCGGCGCAGAGACCGGCCCGTGCGGAACCTCGCGGACCTCGTCGAAGCCGCGCTGCACGACCCGCATGTTGTCCTCGACCACCCGTGCGCCCTTGGCGCCGAACTTGTGCTCGAGCTGCGAGCGGATCGCCTTGAGCAGCGTCGCGTCGTCGAAGCCGGCCTGGTCCTTGAGCGGCGAGGCGGCGAAGAAGGCGCCCTGGAAGGCGATGCCCTGCATCCGCAGCTGCAGCTCGCTGTCGCTCGCCTCCTCGCGCGCGATCTTGAACGCGTCGAGAAAGTAGACCCGGATCTTCTGGTCGATGATCTTCTTCTGGAACAGCGGCGGAATCTCCTGCCACACCTTCTCCGGCGAGGTCTGTTCGGTCTGCAGGATGAAGACGCCGCCCTCCTTGAGCCCGGCCAGGGCGTTGGTGTGGTGGAAGACGTTGGGATCGGGAGACATCACCACGTCGACGAAGAAGTACTCGCAGTTGATCCGGATCGGTTCCGGCGCGACCGAGAGGTAGTAGGTCGTCGGCTGCCCCTTCTTCTCCGAGCCGTACTTCGGGTTCGCCTTGATGTGGTAGCCGAGCAGATCGAACAGCGTCATCGCCAGGTTCTTGCCGGTGGTGATGGCGCCCCAGCCGCCCACCGAATGGAAGCGCACCGAGATGCTCCCCTTGGGCATCAGGTTCGGGTTCTCCGAGCCGTGGATGGCCAGCTCGCGGACCTTCGGATAGGCCTCCTCGATCGTCTTCTGGTACGCCGCCTGCTGCTCCGAGATCGGCTTGTCGCGCAGGAAGTCGATCGACAGGTAGAACATCTTCTGCTGCCTGCCCGCAGGCAGCATGTTCTCGACCGCGGCGATCAGCCCTTCGGGCTGCAGGTCGCGGCTCCCCATGCCGAACGAGCCCGAGTAGAGAGCCGGGGCGTCGGTCAGGTCGCGGTAGGTCTCGAGCTCGGGATGCGCCGGGCGCTTCGGATCGCGCCCGTTCTCGAGGCAGCGGCTGACGACGGCGCGGATCTCGCGCATCAAGGGCAGGTCGGCCGCCAGCGGCTGGTCGAGGCGCTCGAGCACCGCCACGCCCTTGCGACCCTTCAGCATCTTCCCGAGCAGATCCGACGGGAAAGGCCGGAACATCACCAGGTCGACGACGCCAACCTTGATGCCGCGGGTCTCGCGCAGGTAGTCGGCGACGGCTTCGGCCGAGGGCACGACACTCCCCTGGCCGAGGATCAGGTAGTCGGCGTCGTCGGTGCGGTAGCCCATGACCCGGGCGTAGGACCGGCCGGTGAGAGCGTGGAACTCGCGGAACGCCCGGTCGGTGAGCTCCTGGACGTGGTCGAAGAAGAAGGGGCGCTGCGAGGCGACGCTCTGCATGTAAGCGTCCTGGTTCTGGACCAGGCCGGCCATCACCGGATTGTCGACGTCCCAGAGCAGCGGGATCCGCCGCCGGGTGTCGCCGTAGAGGATGCGCTGCGCCGGCGTCGGCGTCTCGATGATGTCCTCGGGGAGCCCGAGATACTCGCGAATCAGCTCGCGCTCGGGGACCTTGAACGACTCGATGAGGTGGGTCGTCAGGAAGCCGTCCTGGGCGATGATGCCGGGATTGAGGGCGAGCTCGGCAATGCGGTGGGAGATGATGTTCAGGTCGGCCGCCGACTGCACGTTCTTGGCGAAAAGCTGGAAGAAGCCGGCGTCGTCGACGCAGTGATAGTCGTCGTGGCCGGCGTGCACGTTCAGGGTCGACTTGGTCATCGCCCGCGCCCCGACGTTGAGGACGTAGGTCAGGCGCTTGCCGACCGCCGCGTACAGCGACTCGTGCATGTACGCGATCCCCTGGCCGGAGGAGAAATTGGCCGATCGCAGCCCGGTCATCGCGAGGCCGGCGGTCACCGCCGCGGCGGCGTGCTCGCCCTCCGGCTCGACGAAGATCAGCGGCCGGCCGGAGATGTTGATGTGTCCGGAGGCCGCCGCTTCCGCCCAGTATTCGCCCATCTGGGTCGAAGGGGTGATCGGGTAGGCGCCGGCGGCGTCACTCGAGTCGCGCTCGCACTGGATGACCGCCGTGTTGCCGTCCATCGCCGCGCGCGTTCCCGGATACTTCCACTCGCTGCGCACTTCGACGGAGCCTGCCCTTGCGTCCAGCGCCTCTTTGATCGCCGACATCGGTCCTCCCGTCGGAAACGGTCGCCTCGGTCGGCCCGCGGAAGGTGGCGGGCCGCGCTCCGTCCGAACGCCGTCAGCGTAACGTCAAGGAGGTTTTCGTACCCCGCTCACACGGGTGGGAGGTGATCGCCGATGGGCCCCTCCCGAGGCGCGGCGCGTTCCGCGCGGCGGGTTCCGATCTACTCGTAGACCATCCAGAGCGGCCCGGGGAAGAGGAAGGAGAGCCCCTCGCGCAGACGGTCGCGCCAGTTCTCCCAGTTGTGGCCGTCGAAAGCCTCCACGTAGCGCACGTCCATGCCGGTCGACTGCAGGATCGGAACCAGCGAGCGGTTCTCGTAGATCAGCGACTCGTAGACCCCGCAGGAGACGAAGACGCGCTCGGAGATGCGCCTGGGCGCGTCGCGGAAGCCGTTCACGAACTCGACCACCGGTTCGAACGCCGGCCCGCGGCGGCTCGGGCCGATATCGGTGAAGGCGAAAGACCCGGATTGCAGGAGCAGACGCCCGAACTGGCCCGGGTAGTGCGCTGCCGCCGCCAGCGCCGCCACCCCGCCGAAGCTCGCCCCCATGAGCCCGCGGCTCGCCGCCCCCTTCTGCAGCGGATAGCGCGCCTCGAGCGCCGGCACGAGCTCCTCGGCGAGGAACCGGCTGTGGTCGCCGTACGCGGCATAGTCCCGCAGGCGCTGACGCGACTGCGTGAGGGCGACGATCATCGGCGCCACCTCGAGCCGATGAATCAGGTTGTCGAGCACGGTCTTGAACGCCGAAAAGTGCAGATAGTCGGAGCCATCGTGCACGACCAGCAACGGATAGCGCCGGGTGGTGCGGAAGCGGGCCGGCAGGTAGACCTGGACCTCCTGGCTGCCGTCGAGCGCCGTGCTCGCCAGGCGCATCTTCTCGAGCGATCCCGGCCGCGCTTCGGGATCGGGCGCGACCCAGTCCGGAATCCGGTACTCGGCCCCCTGGCAGACCGAGTTCGCGCCGAACGGGTCGTGCGCGAGCTGCGAGTTGAGCGGATCCCGGATCAGGCGCGAAACGTCGCCGCGCTGCACCTCGAGCTTGTACTCGACACGCGAGCGCACCGGGATCTCCTGGGTCAGATACCAGAGGTCGCTGTCCAGCACCTGGGTGAACGGCTGCGCCGAGGGCAGGCCGAAGATCCAGTGCTGCAGGAAGACCGCGTCCGCCTCGCCGCGATAGAGGAACGTGACCGTCCGCCCTTCGACGATCGGCGCCGTGTGGCGGGCGAGGAAGGCGTCGATCTTCGCCGGGCCGAGATCGCCCTCGGCCAGGAGATTCGAGATCGCCAGCGTCACTCGGCCTCCAGGGGAGCGACCGCGCCATCGGGCATCAGGCGGCTCATGCCGCTGGCATCGGCCGCCGGTCCGGACGGATCGACGCGCCCGTCCGCGTCGAGGGCCATCCAGGCGCCGTCGGCCATCGCCAGACAGACCGCCGGGGCGAAGCGGCGCGCGAGCAACGCGACGCGGCGCCGGTCGTCGAGCGCCAGGCGGCGGCGGGCGTGGGGGAAGAGCACCAGCCCGCGGGCCAGACCGAGACCGTGCTCGAGCACCTCCGTGTTGCCGTAGCCCTGGGGCGGCGAGTGGTGGAACAGCACCACGCGCTCGGCGATCGCCATCGCCCCCGCCGACCAGGCGAAAACGGCCTTGCCCTTGAGCTTCGAACCGAGGTCGAAGAGCCGCAGGCGGTTCATCAGGATGGCGACGTGCCCGCCGGCGATCGCCAGGCCGTCGACCTTCTCGATCTGGCGCGCCATCTGCCGGCTGTGGCGCTCGATCGCCGGGCGCTCCGCCGGGCGGTAGTGTCGGATGAATGCGGCGTGCACCTCGTCGACCCGCTGCAGGTGGTGAGCGTCGAGATCGCGGATGCCCTGCAGCGCCGACTCGCGCTCGGGCGCCAGAAGCTCCGGGTCTCCTTCGCGCAGCTCCAGCTCGCGCAGCGCGGTCTGGGCGTAGCCGAGCCGCGAGCGGTAGAGCTCCTGCAGCTCGCGCAGGCGCTCCTGACGCTCGCGATAAGCCGCGGCGAGCTCCGGATCGCGCTCGAAGGCGTCCTCGCCGCGGGCGTAGAGCATGAGGTTCATGGTGCGCTCGCCCAGGTGCTCGTGGAGCTCCAGGTCCTCGGCTTCGCGCTCCTGCCAGCCGGCGGTCACCGAGGCGAGCCGGCCGGAGATGCCGGCGCGCGCCACCGCCTCGCCCAGGGTGGGGGTGAATCGCTGCGGTCCGAGGAGAGTGACGGTCGGCATGGGCTAGAATCCTATGGTCCCAACGGCTGCGAGTCCATTCGCCCGGCGCGAAGGAGAGACCATGCACGTCATCTTCGTGGAACCGAAATTCCCGTTCAATCAGCGCGAGTTCGTGCGCGGCCTCGCTGCCGTCGGCGCGCGGGTCACAGGCATCGGCGAGCGCCCCTGGGAGGCGATCGACGAGGAGCTGCGCAGCTGGATGGTGGGCTACGAGCAGGTGCGCTCCGTCGTCCACGAGCCCTCCCTGCTCGAGGCGGTCCAGCGCGTGCAGGCGAAGGCCTGGGTGGATCGCATGGAGGCGACGGTGGAAGCCCACATCATGCCGGCGGCGAAAGTCCGCGAGGCGGCCGGCATCCCGGGAACCACCGTGCAGACCGCCTATCTCTGCCGCGACAAGCCGGCGATGAAGGAGGCTCTGCGCCGGGCCGACGTCGCGTGCGCGCAGTCGCGCGGCGTGGCGAGCGCGCAGGAGCTGCGGATGTTCGCCGCCGAGGTCGGCTACCCCATCATCCTCAAGCCGCGCGCCGGCGCCGGTGCCTCGGGCACGCAGCGGGTCGACAACGATCGCGAGCTCGAGAGCGCGATCGTCGATCAGGGTCTCGATCGCGGCGCCTCGGTCGCCGCCGAGGAGTTCATCGAGGGGCACGAGGGTTTCTACGACACGATCTCGATCGGCGGGCGGGTGGTGCACGAGTTCATCTCGCACTACTACCCGAACGTCCTCGAAGCGATGCGCACGCGCTGGATCTCGCCGCAGATCGTCACCACGAACCGCGTCGACGCACCGGGCTACAACGACTTGCGCCGGATGGGCCAGAAAGTCATCGACGCCCTGGGAATCACCACCTCGCCGACCCACATGGAGTGGTTCTTCGGCCCCAAGGGACTCAAGTTCTCCGAGATCGGCTGCCGGCCGCCCGGCGTCGGCGTCTGGGATCTCTACGCCGCAGCCAACGACTTCGACATCTACCGCGAGTGGGCGATGGCGGTCGTGCACGGCCGGCCGGGCCAGCAGACCTCGCGCCGCTTTTCGGCCGGCATGATCGCCCTGCGTCCGAACCGTGACGGACGGATCGCCGGTTACGAAGGTCTCGACCAGGTCTACCAGGCCTACGGCGACTGGATCATCGATTCGCACATGCCGCCTCCCGGCTCCCCCACCGGCCCGGTCGAGGGCGGCTACATGGCGAATGCCTGGCTCCGGATGAAGCACCCCGACTACGATCAGCTGCGCCGCATGCTCGACCTGGTCGGCCGCACGGTCAAGGTCCTGGCGCAGTAGGCGGAGCGGGCGGAGGCTGGCAGCGATGGCGTCGCCGGCAAAGGTCTTCCGCAGCTCGATGCCGAGCCCGATCGGCCCGCTGCTGCTCTGCGGCAACGGCACGGCGATCACCGCCATTTTCATGGCCACCCGCCGGCATCCGGAGGACATTCCCACCGATGCGCGGCCGGACGACGGTCCGTTCCGCGAAGCGCGCCGCCAGCTCGAGGCCTACTTCGACGGCGACCTGCGGGAATTCACCCTGGAGCTCGCCCCCGAAGGGACTCTGTTCCGTCAGAAGGTCTGGCGGGCGCTGCTCGACATCCCCTACGGCGCCACCGAGAGCTACGGAGCGCTCGCGGAACGCATCGGCCTGCCGCAGGCCGCCCGGGCCGTCGGCCTCGCCAACGGCCGCAACCCGATCAGCATCGTCGTCCCCTGCCACCGGGTGATCGGCAAGACCGGCGCGCTCGTCGGCTACGGCGGCGGACTCGAGCGCAAGCAGTGGCTGCTCGCCCACGAGCAGCGCCACGCCGTCGGCGCCCAGCAGCGCCTGCC
>CAZQTL010000025.1:0-29234 GCA_964595975.1 uncultured Thermoanaerobaculia bacterium
CGCCCCAGCGCCGGCGAGCCACAGCAGCGCCAGCGCGCCGGTGCGCGCCGCGCCCCCGGCGATGCGGGCCGCACTCTTCTTCTGCTCGAGCTCCTCGAGGCTCTTCGGCCAGTCGCCGTGCAGCAGGCGCGACAGCACCCGGTCGGCGAGCAGCCGGCCGCCCGTCTGGCAGACCGGGCAGTAATTCGCTTCGTTCTCGGCGTAGACGATGCGTTGTACCGGCGTCGCGCAAACGGGGCAGGGGAGGCCGAAGCGGCCATGCACGGCCATCTCGGGCCGGAAGGCGGTGACCTTGTCCGGGAAGCGGCCGGCGAACTCCCTCCGGAGCCTCTCGATCCAGGTCCCGAGCGTCTGGTGCGTCGCCGCATGGAGACGGCTCCAGCCGTCGTCGGAGAGCTCGCCGGTGCGGGCGAACGGCGACAACCGTGCGGCGTGCAGAATCTCGTCCGAGTAGGCGTTGCCGATCCCCGCCAGGAGACGCGGATCGGTGAGCGCCCGCTTGAGGGTGTGATTCTCGGCGGCCAGCGCCTGGCGGAAGGCCGCGAGATCGGCGGTCAACGGCTCGATGCCGCCGGGGTCGTGAGCCGCGAGATCGGAATCGCCGCGGACGATGTGGAGGGCGGCGCGCCGCTTCTTGCCGGCCTCGGTCAGCACGACCGTCCCCGACGAGAAGACCAGCGCTGCCATCCGGTTCCTTCCGCCGGCCGCCCTCCCCCTGCCAGCCGCCGCGGCGGCCAGGAATTGCAGCCGACCGGCGACCATCAGATGGAGGACGAGAAACCTCTCCTCCTCGAGCGCGAAGACGATCCGCTTCCCGAGACGCCGCAGGCCGACGACTCGGCGGCCGGCCAGCTCCTCCGCCGGCGGCGTCACCGTCCGCAGGAGAAAGGGCGACACGAGCTCGAGCCGCTCGAACCTCTCGCCCACGAGGCGCTCGCCGAGCGCTTCGAGATAAATCGTGAGGTCGGGCAGCTCGGGCATCGGCCGCCTGCTCCCTCGTCTACTGCCGCAGCGGCCGCAGCGTCAGCGGGTCGCGCAGCGGCAGGTGCGTCACCTGGCCGCCGAAGAGCTCCGCCATCTTCGCCCTGCCGGCAGAATCTCCGGGCTCGATCTCGCTCCACTTGCCGACCACGAGCATGGCAAGCCTTGCGGGGTCGAGGCGCTTCGCCGCCGCCGCGCGGACGCTCTCGGCGGTCACCGCCTCGATGCGCCGCCGATACTCGGTCCAGTAACTGTGCGGCCGGCCGATGACCTCGTCGCTGGCGAAGGTCCGGGCGGTGGCCGCCGGCGACTCGAAGGTGCGCGGGAAAGTGTCGATGAAGGAGCGTTTCGACACCCGCAGCTCCTCCTCCGAGACCAGTCCGGTGCGCATTTTCTCGACCTCCTCGAGGACGATCTTGGTGGCCAGCGCGACGGTCGGGTTCTTCGACGCGAAGCCAACCTCGAAGAGGCCCGGCCAGAAGGTGCCGATGCCGAACTGCGAATAGGCGCCGTAGGCGAGCCCTTCGTCCGAGCGCACCCGCTTCATCAGACGGGCGGTGAAGCCGCCGCCGCCGAGGATGTCGTTCATCACGGTGAGGGCGTACGGCTCGGGATCGGCGTAGTCCTTCCACTGGATGCCGAGCTCGCCCAGGGTCACCTTGCCCTGCGGAATGTCCTTCTCCACATGGAACAGCCCGGGCGGCGGCGCGTGCTCGGGGCCAGAGGGAGGCCAGGGCGCATCGGGCTCTCCGGCCTTCCAGCCCGCGAGGCGCTTGCCGAGATCGGCCAGCATCTTCTTCGTGTCGACATCTCCGGAGACGGCGATGACCAGGTGCTCCGGCCCCCAGGTCCGGCGGTGAAAGGCGACCAGCTTGTCGCGCGTGATCGCTTCGAGATCGGCCTGCGTCATGCGCCGCGAGGCATAGTGCTTCTCGCCCCGGGAGAGAAAGTCCCACTCGCGATCGGCGATGTCGCCGGCATCGTCGTTGCGCTGTTTCATCTCCTCGAGCGCGGTGCTTTTCTGGACCGCCAGCCGCGCCTCGTCGAAGCGCGGGTTGCGCAGCATGTCGAACAGCAGGTCGAGACCCTCTCCCAGAGCCGGCGTGATGACATCGAGCGAAGCCGCCGCGGAGGTCGCTCCCGCCGAACTGCCGACGATCGCGGCGAGGAAGTCCGCCTTCTGGTCGAACTGCTCGGGCGTCAGCCGGGTCGTGCCCCCCTGGCGCATCATCGCCGCCGTCATCGCCGCCAGGCCGGTCTCGTGCTCGCCCTCACGGAAGGCGCCGGTGCGGAAGGTCGCCTGGAGCTTGACCAGCGGCAGGCTGTGGTCTTCGACGACGTAAACCACGACGCCCCCCGGCAGGGTGTGCCGGTAGCTGCTGCCGTCGGGGGTGGCGAAGTCGAACGCCTTGTAGGTGAGCTGCTCCGGCCGTGCCGGAACACCGGCGCCGACGGCGGTTTCCACGGCCAGTACCGGCGACGCCAGTCCGAGGGTGCAGGCGGCCGCTGCGGCGAGCGCCCAGGGGTTGCGCGCGAATCTCATCGTCCACCTCCAGCGTTGCCACGGCTCTTCAGTTTCTCCAGCTGCTCCCGCGCCGCCTTCTCGATGGCGTCGGCGAACGGCTTCATCTCCGGCGGAATCTGAGCCCGCTGCTGCTCGATTCCGGCGAGCAGCTGTTCGAGCTTCGCCGGGTCCTCGACCTGGCGGATCTCGCGGATTTGCGCCATCACCTGCTGTTGCGCCTGGGCTGGCATGCCGGCGAGCTCCGCCGGAATCTCCTCCGCCGCCGTCCCGGCCTTGCGGTTGTAGGACGCCACCGTACGGTTCTCGGCGGTGAAGTACTGCCTGGCGACCCGCTGCACGTCCTCCGCCGACACCGCGAGCGTCTTCGCCGACCACTCGTTGATGTACTTCCAGTCGCCCCAGCCATCGTAGAAAAGGAGCTGCAGGAGGAGGTAGAAAGGATTCTCGAGGTTGCGGTACGACTCGGCGACGATCTGATTCTTGACCTTGGTGAGCTCGTCGGCCGGGACCGGTTCTTTCTGGAGTCGCTCGATCTCGGCCTGGAGCGCCGCCTCGAGCGCCTGCGGCGTCGCTTCGCCCTTGGTCTCGGCGTTGAGATAGAAGTAGCCGTTCCAGCGCAGCGAGTCTTGCCCGGCTGCGGCCGAGGAAGCGATCTGCTGCTCGAGGACCAGACTCTTCCTCAGCCGCCCGGTCTGACCGTTGAGCAGGCTCTGGACGACGTCGAGCGCGTACTGGTCACGGTGCTCGAACGGCACGGTATGGAACTGCACCGAGACCTGCGGCTGGCAGTCGCACTCGGCGTTCATCCGCTTCTCGGCGAGCTGCTTCTCCTCGAGGGTGACGATGTCCGGCACCGGCTTGCCGGAGGGCGGGATGCGTCCGAAGTACTTCTCCGCCAGCGCCTTGGCTTCGGTGAGGGTGATGTTCCCGACCAGCGCCGCGGTGAGGTTGCCGGGGGCGTAATAGGTCGAGAAGAAGTCCTGCGCATCCGCCATCGACAGGGTCTTGAGATCCGACATCCAGCCGATCGCATCCCACTTGTAGGGGTGCGACGTCCAGAACATCGCGTTCAACTGCTCGTCGAATCGCCCTGTGGGAGTCGACTCGACGCGCAGGCGGCGCTCCTCCTGCACGACGTCACGCTCGGAGTAGAACTCGCGGAACACCGGCTGCAGGAGGCGCTCGGATTCCATCCAGAACCAGAGCTCGACCTTGTTGGCCGGCACGGTGATGAAGTAGATCGTCGAGTCGGTGTTGGTCGTGGCGTTCATGCCCGACGCTCCGGCCTCGGTGTAGATCTTGTCGAACTCGTCCTTCACCATCAGCGCCCGCTGCTCCTCGACGAGCTTCTGGAACTCCTCCTCGAGGCGCTTCAGCTCGGGGGTGCGCTCGTCGGCCGAGAACGGGTCCTGAATCTCTCCCTTGCGGTAGCGCGCGCGCTGGCGCGCATACTCGCTGCGAATCTGCCCCTGGAGCTTCTCCTGCGCGTCCATGATCTCCTGGTCGCGCGCCGCGTCCCTGGTGCCGAGGATGCGGCTCCCCTTGAACATCATGTGCTCGAAGAAGTGGGCGACGCCGGTGATGCCCGGTCGCTCGTTGGCCGAACCGACGTGGGCGACCCAGCCACCCATGACCGTCGCCTGAGCCGGGCGGGTGACGACCAGGAATTTCATGCCGTTGGCGAGCGTGAACTCGCCGACCGGAACTTCGGCCTTCTGTGCGGCGGTCTGCGCGCCGGCAGCGAGCCCGAAACCGAGTGCGAGCAGCACCAGCATGACTGCAGATCTCTCTCGTGTTCTCATCTTGAGCACCATCCGGGGGAGTGACTTCGTCCGTGCACGGGAGTCCCCCGCGCGCTGACGAGGATACGACGAGTGCGGGGGAAAGTTCTCCCGCCGCGCGTCGCCGCCACCGCTGCTCAGTAGCGCGGGATGCGTGGATCGACCCGCAGGCTCCAGGCGTCGATGCCACCGGCGACGTTGCGCGCCGCCGGGAATCCCTGCTCGCGCAGCAACATGGTTGCGGCGGCCGAGCGTTGGCCGATGTGGCAGAGCGCGTAGACCGGACGATCGCGCGGAATCTCGCCGAGCCGCCGCGGCAGCTCGTGCAGCGGAATCCAGAGCGCCTCCGGCAGCCGGGCCAGGCGGAGCTCGTGCTCGAGGCGAACGTCGAGCAGCGTGAAGCGCTCTCCCCGCTCCGCCCGCTTCGCGACCTCGGCGGGGTCGATCTCGAGGTCGGTCTCTTCGCCGGCGCTCGACCCGGAAACCTCGCAGGCGTCGTCGTATTCGACCAGGCCGCGCTGCGTCGGCTGATCGCCGCACAGCGGGCAGCCGGCGTCGCGCCCGAGCCGGACCTCGCGAAAGCGCATCGCCAGGGCGTCGAAGAGCAACAGCCTGCCGAGGAGCGGCTCGCCGATCTCCAGCAGGAGCTTGATCGCCTCGTTGGCCTGAATCGCGCCGATGATGCCGGGCAGAACACCGAGCACTCCGGCCTCGGCGCACGACGGCACCGATCCGGCCGGCGGCGGCTCGGGGAACAGGCAGCGGTAGCAAGGTCCGCGGCCGCGCGCGAAGACCGACGCCTGGCCCTCGAAGCGGAAGATCGAGCCGTAGACATAGGGGCGGCCGGCGAAGAAACTGGCGTCGTGCACGAGGTAGCGGGTCGGGAAGTTGTCCGTGCCGTCGACCACGACATCGTAGCCGGCGACGAGCTCGCTGACGTTGTCCTTGCCGACGCGCTCCTCGTGCAGCTCCAGCGCGAGCTTCGAGTTGGCCGCCCGTAACCGCTCCGCCGCCGCTTCGAGCTTGCGCCGCCCGACGTCCGCTTCGCCGTAGAGCACCTGGCGCTGCAGGTTCGATCGATCGACGAGGTCGAAATCCACCAGCCCCAGGCGGCCGACGCCGGCCGCTGCGAGGTAGAGCGCCGCCGGCGACCCCAGACCGCCCATGCCGACGAGCAACACACTCCCGGCCGCCAGGCGCTCCTGGCCGGCGATGCCGACCTCGGGCAGGGACAGGTGCCGGGCGTAGCGGCGCAGTTCTTCCGTGCCGAGCGGGCTCATCAGCGGGATGCTACCGCGACGCCCGTCCGGGAGCACCGGCGGGCGCGAAAGCGTTAGGATCGGCACACCGATGCTCCATGCGCTCGCCAGTCCCACCTTCATCCTGCTCGGCTGCGCCGTCGTCCTCCTGCTCCTCCTGGTCGTCAGCTTCGCTTCGCGGCCGAGAGTCTTCAGTCAGTATCTGCGCGCGATGACCGGCATTCGCGTGACACCGCGCGAGATCCGCCGCATCTTCAAGCAGCGCGGCCGCACCGGCGTGCGCGAGCTCTTCCTCGAGCTGCTGATCCGCGAGGACCTGCGCGAGGACGGCGTTGCCCATCCCGACGCCAAGGCCGCGCGGCCGGTCGCCTTCGAAGTCGACGCGGCGAGAAAGCAGTAGCTTGCGCCAGCCCCCGGCCGTCTCCTACGACGAGGTCGCCAGGGAGCTGCCGCTCCTCGTCGCGACCAGGCCGGCCTGGGCCGAGCTCGCGGCGGCCCACCTGCCGGTCTTCCTCGCTGACCACGCGGTGTGCGAACAGCAGGTGGCCCTCTACGCCCTTTCTCTCGCCGGCTGGTATCCCGACGACTTCGAGCTCGTGGAGGCGGCGGCGAACCTCGCCGCCGAGGAGATCCAGCACTTCCGCCGGGTAGTGGCGATCCTCAACCGCCGCAACCTCGCGACCGGCGGCCGGCGCGTCAACCGCTGGGTACAGGCGCTGCGCGCCCGGATCGAGCCACGGCAAGGGCCGTGGACGAAAGTCGATCGCTTGCTCTTCGGCGCGATCGTCGAGGCGCGCAGCTGCGAGCGGTTCACCCGCCTGCTGGAGGTCCTGCGCGACAGCGACCCCGAGGTCGCCCGGCTGCTGGCCGATCTCGGCCCGGCCGAGAAGCGCCACTGGCAGCTCTTCTACCGCCTCGCCGGCCGCGAAGTCGCGCCGGAGGCGCTCGCCGAGCGCTTCCGCGGCTGGCTCGAGCTCGACCGCGACCTGGCGCTCGCGGCCGGCGTCCTGCCGACCGTCCATGGCTGAAGGCCAGCCGGCTGCGGAACATCGCCTCCGTCGTCTCCTCCCCTGGGGCGCGCTGGCGGCCGTTCTGATCGCCGCCTGGTTGCCTCTCGCGGTGCCGGAGCCCGTGGCCGGCCACAGCGCCATGGCGGATCGCGTGCGGGCGGCGGCGATCCACGCCGCCGTCGCCGGCGGCGATCTCCTGCCGGCCTGGCTTCCCGACCTCTACGACCGCCACGGCACGCCGTTGCCGAGCTTCTACGCGCCGCTGTCCTACGCCGTGGTCGAGGTGCTGAGGATCGCGACCGGCTCGCCGGAGGCGGCCTTCAAGCTCGCCTACCTCGCCTTCTGGATCCTCGGCACTGCCGGCGCCGCCGTGGCGGCACGGCTGCGCTTCGGCGCGGAGGCCGCAATTCCGGCCGGCGCGGCTTTCGCGCTCGCCCCCTACACCCTCGCCGACGTCTACGTGCGCGGCGGGATCGCCGAGTTCGCCGCGCTCGCCCTCCTGCCCTGGGCGCTCGCGGCCCTGGCGTCTCCGGCCATCCCGGCGCTCGCCGGCGCCGCCGCGATCGTGCTCCTGCTCGTCCTCACGCACAACATCACAGCGCTCGTCGCGGTGCCTGCGCTCGCGCTGCTCGCGCTGTTCGGCCCGGCGCGGGCGCGATGGCACGCGCTCACCGGCATTGCGCTGGGGCTCGGCCTGTCGGCCTTCTACTGGCTGCCGGCCCTGGTCGACAAGGAGTACCTCTGGTCCGACACCAGCCTCACCGCCGGGTTCTTCGACTATCGGCGGCACTTCGTCGCGCCCGTCAATCTGCTCCCCGGAAGGACGAGTCTGCAGTTCACGGTCGGTCCGTCCTCCGGTCTGCCCTTCCGTTTCGGCGAGCTGCTGGTCCTGCCGGCGATCGCCGCGTTTCTGCTTGCGGCTTCCAGGCGCGTGCGCGGTCGCATGGACGCGCTGCCTCTCGCTGCGGGAACGGTCGCTGCGCTGGTGCTGACCAGCGCCTGGTCGGAGCCGGTCTGGCGCATGCTGCCGCTGGCGCCCTTCGTCCAGTTCCCGTTTCGCTTCTTCCTCTTCGCCACCGCCCTCGCTGCCCCCCTGGTCGGCTGGCTGGTCGTGCAGGCGCCGGACCACTGGCGCCCGCTCCTCGCCGCGCTGGTCGCCGCGGTCGCCCTCTGGCTGGCTCAGCCCTGGCTCGCCGCGCGCTACTTCTTCTTCGACCGCGCAACCGCGGTTCCGGTGCCCGTTCCCGCCACCGAGCTCGAGCCGGCGCGGCACGATCCCCGGCTGGCCCCGCTCACCGAGATCGTGACCCTCGACCGGTTGCGATCCCATCACTGGAGCGGCTCGGCCGGCAACGAGTTCCTCCCGCGCACCGTCACCGAGCTGCCCGTCGTGCCGACCGGCGAAGTGCCGACCGCCGCCGCGGAGGCCCTCGGTGGAGGCGTCCGGGTGGTCGCCAGCGAGTGGGGCTATCCGGAGATCCGCGCCGAGCTCGAGGTGCGCGAAGCCGGCGAGGTTGCGCTCCACCAGTTCTGGTTTCCCGGCTGGCAGGCGACCGTCGACGGGATCCCGCGCGCGACGCGCGCCGAACCGGGCAGAGGCCGGATCCTGGTCGCCGTGCGGCCCGGCGATCGCGAGCTGCGGGCGCACTTCGGCACGACACCGCTGCGCCGGGTGGCGCGCGGCATCAGTCTCCTGGCGTTCGGTGGACTGGCGATCTATCTGTGGCTGCGGGCTAGCCCTGTTCGAGCTTCTGCACGATCTCGGTGACCTCGACCTCGGCCCGGCGGATCTTGCCGCGACAGAGCTCGAGGAGCGCCGTCGCCCGGCGCAGCTCTTCCGCCAACCGGTCGATGTCGAGATCGTCCCCTTCGATGCGTTGCAGAATGCTCTCGAGCTCGCGCATCGCTGCGGTGAATCCCGGCTCGCCTGCGGAACCGGACCCTGGCGCCACTTCGGAGGGGGCTGCTCCTTCGCTCTTCTTCGGACTCATCGCTTCTCCCTGTCCGGCAACTCGCCGGAATCGCTCCGGCCGGCGGTTTCGACGCGGCTCCAGATTCGCCCCCCGGCGAGGTCGGTGAGGATCGCGGCTCCGGCGGCGACCGCCGCCGGGTCGCGCAAGACCGCGCCGCTGGCGTCGCGGGTGATGCTGAATCCGCGGCGCAGCGTGCGCGCCGGCGCGAGCTCGGCGACCAGGCGAGCCCAGCTCGCGACCTGCTGTTCGGCCACCCGCAGGCGGTGGCGAGCGACCCGGCGGAGTCCCTCGGCGAGGGTCGCAAGGCGCAGACCGACCTGGGTGAGCCGCGTCCGCGCGGCCACGGCCCGGCGTTCGGCGCGGGCCAGGCGGCCTTCGGCCTCCGCCACCGTGAGCCGGGCCTGACGCGCCAGCTGGTCGCGCAGGCGCACCACGGCCGTCTCGGCGTTGGCGATCCGCGCGACGAGCTCTTCGGCGACCTTGGTCGGCGTCTTGAACGAACGCCAGGCCACCAGGTCGGCCACCGCCTCGTCGATCTCGTGTCCGAGCCCCGTGAGCACCGGCTTCGTCGCCCGGGCCACCGCCTCGGCCACCGCCTGGCTGTCGAAGACCGCGAGGTCGCTCTTCGCGCCGCCACCGCGGATCAGCACGACGCAGTCGCAGGCGCTCGCCGCGGCCAGTGCCAGGGCTCCCGGCAGCGAGCGCTCGGCTTCGGCCCCCTGCACCGCGGAGTGCACGGCGAGCACGCGAAAGCCGTAGCCACTCTCGGCGAGTGTGGCGAGAAAGTCATGGTAGGCCGCGCTGCCGACCGAAGTCACCAGGGCGATGGAAAACGGCAACGGCGGCAGCTCGAGCGCCTTGTTGCGCTCCATCAGGCCGGCCTCGGCCAGCGCGGCGAGCGTCTCCGCACGGCGGCGCGCGAGATCGCCGAGCGTGAACGTCGGGTCGATCTCGCGGATCTGCACCTGCAGGCGGCCACCCGGAGGGTAGAAATCGACGCTCACCCGGCAGCGGATGCGCAGACCGTCGGCGAGGCGCTCGCCGGCGCGCTCGAGCACCGGACGCAGGCGCAGATACTCGCCCTTCCAGATGACCGCCGAGAGGACGCCTACGACCTGGTCGCGCGCCGCCCCCTCGCCCTTCTCCACCAGATCGAAGTACTGGTGGCCGGCGGCGCTCGGCCGGAAGCGCTGCACCTCGCCGACCACCCAGACCGAAGCGAACGCCTCGGCCAGAAGATCCTTCACCTCCCTGCCCAGCTGGGAGACGGAGTAGGTCGGCTCAGTGATAGCTCTGCAACTCCTTGGCGGTTGCCAACGGAATGCTCTCCGCCCACTCGACCGACTTCTTGTCGCCGCCGGTGCGCTTCTTCATGAACTGCACCGCCTCTTTGCGGTCGGTGAACAGCCGGAAGATGAAGGTGTGGCCGGCCGGGGCGGTGAAGTAGGTGAAATCCTGGGCGCCTTCCGACAGCGCCAGCCCGAGGTCGGCGTCGCCGTTGACCCCGACGCAGGCGGCAGCGATCGCGCGGTGGGCGAGGATCAGCGACTTCAGCGCGTCCTCGTGGTCGGCGAGCTCCTCTTTCGACTGCGGGGTGTGGAGCAGGGCGATCTTGCCGGCCTCCTCCTCCGCCAGCAGGTTGTACGGCACGTCGTGGCGGTCCATCGCCTCCTTGGTCTCGGCCGAGGTCACGAAGACGTCGTCGGTGCCCAGGACCTTGTAGGCGAGGCAGAAGCTCTGCTGCTCGAACTTGGGAAAAGCCTCGCCGAGAATGCCCTCGTCCTCGACGGTGAAGTAGTAGATGCGGTTCAACAGGCGGCGTGAGGCCATGGGTTTCGTCCCTCCGAACGGACCCTTATATCAAAAAAGGGCGGCTTTCCGGCTGGGAGCCCGCCGTCAGGCCCCGCAAGAGGGGCACCGGAGCCTACTTTTCGGGCAGCCTGTAGGCCTTGGCCGTCGGCTTGACCGGCCGGATGAGCCAGTGGGGGCGGCGGGTGCCGTCCGGGGAGTGGCGGTCGGCCGGGCGGCACTTGGCGAGCCAGGTCTCGTAGGCGCGCTGCGACTTGTCGGTGTCGACCGCGATGTCGCCGTAGCCGTCCCCGGGCCGGGCCTTGGTCACCCGCACCGCCTGGTGCCAGCAGTGCATGCCGGAGATCGGGTCGGGATGGACCGGGAAGGTCAAGTTCTGGTGCACCCCGGCGTCGTTCCACCAGATGCGCAGGGTGTCGGGGTCGCTCGAGGCATAGGGCTCGACCCCACGCTCGCGGCGCAGCCCCCAGGCCGAACCGGCGCGATCGAGGGCGACCGTCGCCATCATCTGGCGCTGGCCCGGGCTCTGGCCGGCAGCGTTCTCGAGCTTCCAGCGCCCCATGTGGTGCGAGCAGGCGACGACACCGGGGCGGATCCCCTCGGTCACCCAGGCCTTGACCACGAAATGACCGATCTCGGTCTCGACCCGCACCAGGTCGCCAGTCGCGAGACCCAGCCGCGCGGCGTCGGTCGGATGCAGCCAGAGCGGGTTCGAGTGCGCGATCTCGTCGAGCCACTTGGCGTTGGCGCTGCGGGTGTGGATGTGCACCGGCAGGCGGAAGGTCGAGATGAGCGGCATCTGCCCGGGCTCGAGGCGGCGCGGGTGGACATGGCTCACGATGTAGCCCGGCAGCGCCACTTCGCGCCAGCCCCACTGGGCGAGGGTGGTCGAGAAGAACTCGAGCTTGCCCGACGGCGTCGGGAAGCCGCGCAGGACTTTGCCGTCGACGCGCACGCCGACGGCCCGCCGGCCGAAGGCATCCCCCGCCGGCGCCCCGGTCGGGGCGAGATTGACCGCCGCCGCGGCCGCCGCGCGGGTGAAGACCCGGCCGAAGCGATCCTCCGCGACATCGACCAGCTCGCTCTCGGGAACCTCCATCTCGAAGAGCTGCCCGACGTCCTTCGACACCTCGAAGGCACCGAAGCGCCGCATGTAGCCGAGCGGATCGAGACCGGCCGCGGCGGCCTTCGCCGGCAGGCCGGGGACCGAGTTCTCGAAGATGTGACGGTAGTACTCGTCGACCGGGAGGCGGGTCCCCGGTACGGCCTTCGACTCGGCGAAGCCGCGGATGCCCAACGCGCCGTCGCGGTCGATCCGCCAGGTGAGCTCGAGCCAGAACTCGTTCTCCTCCCAGACCTCGCCAGGATTCGTCTCGCGGCTGTCGGTCACCGTCTCGCCGTCGCGTTCGCGCGCGGCGCGCTGGACCGGCTGGCGGAAACCGAGCCACTGGCCGTCCTGGGTCTCGTAGGAGTGGGTGTCGTGGCGCTCGGAGGCGAGCCCCATCGGCAGCACGTAGTCGGCGAACAGGGCGGTCTCGCTCCAGGTCGGGGTGAGGGCGATGTGCAGACCGACCTTGGCCTCGTCGGTGAGCGCCTCGATCCAGCGGAAGCCGTCGGGATTGGTCCACACCGGGTTGTAGACGCGGGTGAAGTAGACGTCGAGCTTGCCGCGGCCTTCGAGCAGGAAGTGCGGCAGCAGGAACGACATCTCGTACATCGACAGCGGAAACTCGAGCGGCCAGTTGAGCTCGTTCCACTTGTCGGGGTGCTGCTTCGGCAGGTGGATCGGCCGCGGCACGAACTTGTTCCAGGCGTTGGGATAGGTGCCGCCCTCGGTGGCGATGGCGCCGAGCAGGGCATTGAGCAGGAAGAGCGTGCGCGCGACCTGCCAGCCGCCCTCGTTGCCGGCGGTGGCGCTCCTCCAGGTGTGGGTGGAGAGGCGCGTGCCGGCCGTAGCGACGATCTCGGCCACCTCTCTCAAGGTCGCTTCCGCGACCCCCGATTCGGCGGCGGCGAACTCGAACGTGTAACCGGCGTACTCCTCGGCCAGCTTCTCCTCGAACGCCTCGAAGGTCGCCGGGGCGTCCGGATGGAGCTCGGCCAGATACTCCTGCCAGTTCCACCACCGGCGCACGAACTCGCGGTCGTAGCGCTTCTCCTGGATGATGTAGTTGGCGAAGGCCAAGTGCATCGCCGCCTCGGAGCCCGGCTGCGGCGCCAGCCAGTGATCGGCGTGGGTGGCGCTGTTCGACAGGCGGGTGTCGACGACGATCAGCTTGGCGCCGTTCTTCTTGCCCTCGAGGATGCGCTGGGCGTGCGGGTTGAAGTAGTGGCCGGCCTCGAGATGCGACGAGACCAGGTAGATCACCTTGGCGCGGGCGTGGTCGGGGCTCGGGCGGTCGATGCCGCACCAGAGCTCGTAGCCGGCGCGCGCCGCGGCGGAGCAGATGTTGGTGTGCGAGTTGTGGCCGTCGACCCCCCAGGCGGCGAGCACACGCTCGGTGAAGCCGTCCTCGCCCGGCCGGCCGACGTGGTACATCACCTCGTTCTGGCGGCCGTCGCGGATCGCTTTCGAGATCCGTCCGGCGATGTCGTCGAGCGCCTCGTCCCAGGTGACCCGCTTCCACTTGCCGCTGCCACGCTCGCCGTCGCGCTTCAGGGGAAAGAGGATGCGGTCGGGATCCTGGATCTGGTTGAGCGTCGCCGGGCCCTTGGCGCAGTTGCGCCCGCGCGAGCCGGGATGCTCGGGGTTGCCCTCGAACTTGCGGATCTCGCCGGTCTCGCGATCGACGTAGGCGAGGAGGCCGCAGGCCGACTCGCAGTTGAAGCAGGTCGTCGGCACCAGGCGGTAGCGCTTCTCCACCCGCTCGGGCCACGACTTCGAATCGAGCTCGACCCAGTCGTCCCAGCGCTCCTGCGGCGGATAGGCGCCGAGCTGGGTGCGGCTCGGACCGGGATAGAAGGTCTCGCCGCGCGCTTCCGTCTCGGTTTTCGACGCCGGGACCCGCGCCGGCTTCGCCGGCAGCTTCTTCGTGCTCATCGCGGGCTCCTCATGCGAGCGGCACCGACTGGCCGGCCTGGACGTAGGCGTGCTCGTGGGCCAGGAGCCCGGCGAGCGCGGCGACCGCGGCCGCAGCAGCTGGAACGGCGGAGTGCGGAGCGAGCGTCGCCGCCGCGAGCGTCGCCAACAGCAGAACTCCTCCGGCGCGGAAGAAGTTTCGAAAGCGCCCGGTCGTCATCTCCCAGATCGCCAGCCGGGCGTGGGCGGAGCCGTGCGGCAGCGCGACCTCTCCGGCGAGCAGCAGGAGATGCATCGCTACAGAAAGAAAAAGCATCCAGTAAATGGAAGGTGCCGCTTTCGGCTCTATCGCGAGTGCCAGCAGCAAGGTAGCGCCGGCGCCGGCGAGCACGGTCTGGACGGCCATGTGCGGCGGGAGGAGGGCGCTCTGCCAGAGATCCCGCGCCTTCGCCTGAGCGAAGAGGAACGCCGTGTAGATCGCGGTAGCGAGCGCGAGCGGCGCGCCGGCGACACTCAGAGGGAGGAGCAGTTCGGTCTTTCCGAGCCAAGCAGCGCCGAGGTGCGCCGTCAGCACCAGGCCGTAGCCGGCGATGAGGAACGAGCCGCGCACCAGCCAGCTCTTCCACTGCGGCCGGGTGAAGATCAGGTAGAAGCGCAACGGATGGGTGAGGTCGGAGATCAGCAGGCCGCCGGTGACGGCGAGGAAGATGAGGCCCAGGAGCGGCGCGCCCCAGAGCCAGAGCGGACTGGTCGGTGCGAGTTTTCCGGCGAGGAGGAGCAGGAGCGGCACGAGATAGGCGCCGGCGGCGATCGCCTTGGTGACGGTGTAGAGGCTCACCCGCCAGTCCCACGGCGCCTTGTGCGGAATGTCGTAAGCGAGCATGGCCGCCGCCGAGGAGTTCGATCCGGCGCGACTCGCCTCCGGCGGATGTCCGCCGACGACGAACTGGCCGCCGCTGCGCTGCTCGCTCCACAGGAAGGTGCCGCCACCCGGGCGTTCGGCGGCGAGCGGGTCGAGCGTCGCCTGGGTGCCGTGCTTGTAGAACAGCTTCGGCTGCGTGTCCTTCTCCGGCCGGCGGACGGCGACCGGATCGCGGTGGACGATCTGCGACACTCTGGACGACGGGTCGTTCAGATCGCCGATCAGGATCGCCTGCGTCGGACAGACGACGACGCAGGCCGGCTCGAGCCCGACATCGAGGCGGTGCGCGCAGAAGTTGCACTTCTCGGCCGAGTGGTCCTCGGGGTTGATGAAGATCGCGTCGTACGGGCAGGCGGCGATGCACGCCTTGCAGCCGATGCAGACGTCCTTCTCGAAGTCGACGATGCCGTCGGGGCGGACGTGCATCGCCTTCGTCGGACAGGCGGCGACGCACGGGGCGTCGGCGCACTGGTTGCAGCGCGTGACCTGGTAGTTGCGGCGGGCGGTCGGGAACGTCCCGACGTCGACGTACTTGACGAACGTCCGGGTGACGCCCAGCGGAACCTCGTTCTCCGACTTGCAGGCCGTCGTGCAGGCGTGGCAACCGATGCAGCTCGACTGGTCGATGACCTTCGCCCAGCGCACGGGGGTCTCGGCGGCGGGCGCGGCGTCTCGATCGGGCATCGGCAGAGCGGATCCTAGCGGATTCGGCGCGCGCCGAGGGCGTAGCCGCGGGCGGCGAGCGTCACGAGCGGCGCCGCGAGCGTGACCCGGCCGCGTTCGCCCGGCTCGGCGTAGCGCAACGCGAAACGCAGGGCGCGGATCGCGCGAACGAAAGAGCCGCGCGAGACCTCGTCGGCGCGCACGGCATCGCCGAGCGCGAGCCAGGCGCGAGCCGCGTTCTCGCCCCTCCGGGCGTGATCTCGCAGCAGGTCGCCGAGCCGGGTGGGATAGGGCTGGGTCGCGCGCACCGCCGGCGTCCAGGCGGCGGGTGCACCCGCGGCGGACAGACGCGCATTGAGCTCGGTGTCCTCGCCGGCGGCGAGATCGTCGCGGAACCCGCCGACGCGCTCGAGCATGGCGCGTTCATAGGAGCAGCCGTAGAGCAACGCCTCGTGCGCCGGGACGCGCGGCCAGCGGCGGTGATGCAGGGCGATGCAGCCGGCCCAGGCGACCAGGCTCGCCGGCGAACCGTTGACCACGGCTGCGGCGACCACCGCGCGGCCCGACCGGTGCGCCGCGAGACGCCCCGCGGCCCAGCCGGGGAGAGCCCGGTTGTCGCCGGCGAGGAACGCCACCCACGGCGCTCTCGTCGCGGCTATGCCGGCGTTGCGCGCCGCACCGGTCGGCAGGAGCTTCGCGGCGCGCAGATGCCGCACGCCGCTGGGCAGCCAAGCGGGATCGCCGGCGACAGCGGTCGCCGAATGAACGACGACGATCTCGAGCGCGACGCCTTGCGCGGAGAGCGAGGCGACCGCGGCCGGCAACTCCGGCATCTCTCCCACGGCGAGAACGACCACCGCCAGCTCGGCGGCGTGCGCGCCGGGACTCGCCGGCGCGCTCAGGTCTCCTCCGGCATCGGCTCGTACTCGCGGCCGGCGGGGAGCGGCACGACTTCGAGCCCCGTCGGATCGACGAGATAGTCGTAGCCGATCGCCTGGAAGCGCCGCTCCGGATCGAGCCGGTTGTAGCGCTCGCGGCGGCGTTCGCGATCCTCGGGACGCACCATGCGCAAGTGGTAGAGCTCGAGATCGAGCGGCTCGTAGGCCTTCCGCCCGTCGGGCAGCTGCAGCAGGGAGTCGAGCGGCGGCCAGTGGCCGTGGAAGCGGCGCTCGTCGAGCACGGCGTCGCGGCGATAGGCGAAGAGACGCCCGTTGGCCTTCCGTCCCCAGATGCCGTCGATACGCATCCGGTCCGGCCGGTCCCAGAGCTCGCGGATCCGTATCGTGCCGGCGGTGATCCGGCTCCGCTCGAGCCGGTCGATCTCCGCCTCGGCGCGGCGCCGGAAGTCGCGCTCGACGCGCTCGTCGGCGTCGAGCCCCACGATCCATTGCGCGCCGCAGTCGCCGGCCGCGGCATAGAGACGGCGCCGGTTGGCGCCGCAATCCCAAGGTTCCGCCGCCCGCCGTCCGGTGTGCAGGAGCGCCTCGACCTTCGGCTGCGCGCCGACGAACTCCGCCGAACCGTCGCTCGAGCCGTCGTCGAGCGCCACCACGCCGTCGACGTGCGGCAGGACGTTGGCGAACCAGCCGGGGAGAAAACGCATCTCGTCGCGAAACGGCAGCACGGCGAGCAGGCGCCGGCGATCGCTGGGTCCGGCGGATCCGGCGGGCGGCGCGCGGCGTTCGAAGAGCGAGCGCAGCGTCCAGGCCATGACGCTCGATTCTAGTGTGGCCCCCGTCATGGCGAGCGGAGGCGTCCGGCGCTACCATCGCGCCGTGCCGCTGCGGATCCTCATCACCAACCACGATCTCAGCCAGGTCGGCGGCAGCCAGCTCTACACACTGGAGCTGGCGACGGCGCTGCGCGACCTCGGGCATCAACCGGTGGTCTTCTCGACGCGACCGGGCCTGGTCAGCGATCAGCTGCGCCGCGCGACGATCCCGGTCGTGACGCGCCTGGAGCAGATCGGCGAGCCACCGGACGTCATCCACGGGCACCACCTGCTCGAAACCGCCGCCGCCGTCCTGGGTTTTCCCGGTGTGTCGGCCATCTTCGTCTGTCACGGCTGGTTCCCCTGGCAGGAGGAGCCGCCGCGCCTGCCCAGGGTACGCCGGTACCTGGCGGTCGACCGGCTGCGACGCGAACGCCTGGTCAGCGAACACGGAATTCCGCCACAACAGGTCGAGGTGCTCCCAAACTTCGTCGACCTGCAGCGGTTCGACGGTGGCTCGGTCCGGCCCGACGCGCCGCGGCGGGCGCTCATCCTGAGCAACGGCACGCGCAACGGCGGCTGGGTCGCGAGCGTGCGTGCGGCCTGCGCCGCAGCCGGGCTCCCACTCGATGTGGTGGGGATCGGCGAAGGCAACGCCGTCGCCGACACCGCCACCCTGCTTCCCGCCTACGACCTGGTGTTCGCGCGCGGGCGGGCCGCCATGGAAGCTGCCGCCAGCGGGGCCTTCGTCGTGCTCTGCGACTGCGAGGGACTGGGACCGCCGCTGCTCGCCGCGGACGCTCCCGAGCTCCGGCAGTCGAATTTCGGCGTCGGGCTCCTCCGCACCCCGCACAGCGAGCCGGCGGTCCGCGAACGCATCCAGGCCTACTCCCCGGCAGCGGCGGCCGCTGCGCGCGACTGGATGTTCGACCACGCAGGCCGCGGGCCGGCGGTCGAGCGACTGCTGGCGATCTACCGCGCGGTGATCGACGAGGGGCGCGCCGCGGAGGTCGATGCAGAAGCCGAACGCCTGGCTCTGGCGCGGCTCTTCGAGCGTGTGACCGGCCTGCTCGCCGGCTACGACGCGCTGACCTTGAGCGAAGAGGACGCCCGCCGGCGGCTCGCCGCCTTCGAGCAGTCGCCCTGGCGGCGCACCCGGCGCTGGCTGAGCTCCCGCCTGCGGCGCCGCTGAGCGATCTCGGGCCGCTCGCCGAGTCACGCGCGCCGCGGCCGGCGCTGCCGTCCGCTCCGGCGCCCGCCGTGGGTCCGCCGGACTGAGCTCCCGTCAGGCCGGCGCTAGGCCGGCGGCGGCAGAGGGGGCAGCGGCGGCAGCGGTGGTGGGACCGGCCCCGACCCGGCCCGCCGCCCGCGACGCACCAGCAGGAAGATCGCCGCGCCGGCGAGCAGCAGCAGCGTCACGCCGAGCAGGGGACGGTAGACCAACCACGCGACCGCCACAGTGACCAGCGCGAGGCTACTGGCGAGCAGGAAGGAAAAGACACCGAGTCCCGCCCCCAGCATGCTGCCGAAGAGCGGCACTACGTCGCCGAGCACGGCGAGCGGCTTGAAGATCAGCAGCAGGCCGAGGAACATCAGCAGCCAGCCGACGACGCGGAGAACCCAGGTGAGCAGACTGTTTGCCGCCTCGGCGGCCTGGAACATCTCGGCGGCGGTGTGGGTTCCCTCGTCGATGAGCAGCACGCTGTCGCCCGCGGACGCCTGGTAGGCGGAGAAGCTGCTGCCGGTCTGCACCCCGACGAGACTGACCGTCGCCGGCCGCACCACCTCGAAGCGGATCCGGACGTCGCCGATGGCCGGCGACTGCGGGTCGGCGCCGAGGTAGTAGCCGCCGTCCGCCGGGCGGAGCGTGCCGCGCGGATCGCCGGAAAGCGCGGCGGTCGCCGGCCCGTCGACGCGCAACGGCTCCGTCTCGTCGAGCCCGGCGATCTGCTCCGGCGACAGCTCGAAGGCGCCGAGGTGAACGACGTCGGCGGCGAAGGTCGTCGAGAGGAAAGGCAGGTCGCCGCGGTTCTCGTGGCCGCTCTCCTCGTGGAAGGAGCTCGAGTCGATCGTGTCCTCCGACCAGATCGTGTCGTAGGTGTAGGTCGTCACCGTCTCGCTGCCGCCGCCCAACTTCTTGCGCGTCTCCGAGCTCTCCTTCTCCTGCCACTGGTAGATCTCGACGTTGCGCAGGAGCTTGATCGCCTGCGCCTCGACGCCCAGGTCGGGATCGACCACCGGACTCTCCGTGGTCACCGCTCCGGCGGTGTGGACGAGCTTGCCTTCGTTTCCGGAGTCGATCGCTTCGGAGCCAACGCTTCGCACCGCGCCCGCTCCCTCGGCGAGACTCCGGGCGGTGCGCACCGCCCGCCCCTCGTTCCAGAACAACAGCACGAACGAGCCGGCAAAGAACAGCAGCCCGACGAGCACGCTCTTCACCGACTGCGCCAGGCGGGAGAACCAGGACTGGTTCGTCGTGACGCTGACCGAATGCGGCATGCAGCAGCCATCCTTTGCCGGGCGCGCCGGCGGCCTGTGGACTCGAAGGAGATGAACCCGCGGGACCCTACTGTGCCGGCGGTCCGGGGGTCAACCGGCGCCTCGCTCACCGACGGCAGTCGCCGCAGCTGGTGACGTAAAGTAGTAGATTGCAGCGTTCCGGCAAGCGACACCTCGTCGCCGCGGCCGGCAAAACGGACCCTACCCCGACCGCCATGCGCCCGTCCCCCGCTCCGGAGCCGATCGAACGCGTGCTTCCCGCCGCGTTGCTCCACCTCTGGGTGGACAAGGACCCAGCCACGCTGGAGCGCCTGCAGAGCCTCGCGGCGAAGGTCCGCGGCGTCTTTCCGGCCGGTCCCGGCAGATGGCTGGTGCTGCCCCTCCCCGGCGACGCCGCGATCTTCGATCGCGCCGTCGCCCTGGGGAGCGCGATCCTCGCCGAGAGCCCCGTGGGCCGCGCCGCGAACGCGCCCAGCCTCCTCGTTACGCCGGCAGCCGCGGCAGTCGGCGAGCGCGTCTCGCTCCTCTCCGAGCCGCTCCTCGACGAGATCGCGCAGCGGCGCCCGGCCCTCGCCGGCGGCAAGGTCCTCGTCACGACGCACGCCGCCCATCACCTCGAAGGCTCCTGGGCGGTCGAGGCGAGCGGCAATCTCACGTTCGGCGGCGGAAGACTGATCCCGCTGGCCGCGGTCCATCCGCGCGCCGTAGCCATTCCGACCTGGCGCAATCCGGAGGTTCTCTCGCGCGCCGCGAAATGGGTGCCGAGACCGGAGGTGGAGGAGCTCCTGCTCGAGCGTCTCGCCGAACCGGTCGTCCGGTTGACCGGCCCCTTCGGTGTCGGGAAGACGCGCCTCGCGTGGGAGGTCATGCGCGCCGCCGGTGAGCCGGCGATCTGGCGAAGCGCAGCGAACTACGGACTGCAGCCGGGAGATGGGCCGTCGCTCGTCGCCGAGCTCGAGGCCGAACCGGCGCGCCCGGTCTGGATCGTCTACGACCACCTCGACGCGGCGCCCGCCCAGGTCTGGGCCGAGATCGAGGAGCTGCAGAAGCACCCCCGCCTGGGCAGCGAGATCCGCCTCGTGCTGATCGCGCGCCCGGCGACCGACTGGCCGGCGGCCCTGACTTCGACCCCCGAGGTCAGCGTGGGAACGCTCGCAGGCGAGGCCTGGAGCCGCTGCGTCTCGCAGCTCTTCCGCGGCCTCTCGCTGCCCGAGCCGGTGGCCGCGACGCTGGCTGCCGGCGCCGGCGGCAACCCGTTCGCGCTCGAGGAAGCGCTGCACTTCCTGGTTCGCGACCGCCGGCTGCGGCAGGTCTTCGGTTCGTTCTTCTTCAGCGGCGGCGAAGGTACCGAGACGCGCTTCCAGCCCAGCCGGCGCTATCTGGTGCACGCCGAAGCCGAAGCCCTGCGGCTCGGCCCGCCGCTGCCGCTGCGCCTGCTGGCCCAGCTCGAGACCCCGGTGCCGGCTGGTGAGCTGCGCTCCGCGGCGCTCGCCCTGGGGGGCGAGGATCTTCCGCGCCAATGGGAAGAGCCCTTCCGCGCGGCCGGCCTCGTCGTCGACGGCGAAGGACCCTGGGGGGAGGGCCTCGCCTTCGCCTCGCTGGCGCTGCGCATGGCCTTCTCCGACACGCTTCGGAGCGACGCGGCCGCGATCCTGCGCAGCGGCCTCGGCGAGCTGCTCGCGGCGCGCTCGAGCTCGGTCGACGAGCTCTGGGCGGCCTACGAGCTGCTGCGCGGCAGCGAACCCGGCGCCCGCGCACTGCTCGCCGCCGCGGCGACGCCGGCCAAGATTCCGCGCGAGCAGCTGTTCACGGCGCTCCGCCAGGAGCTCGCCGCGCTGCGCGACCGCGCCGGCGACCCGCAGCTCGAGATCGACCTGCTCTGGGTCCTGCTGCCGCTCGCCCGGCGCATGGGCCGCCTGCACGAGCTGGCGGCGGCGCTCGAACGCGGCTTCGATCTTGCGCGGGACAATCCGCAACGGTTTCTGGCGATCGCGGCGTTGCGCGCCGAGCTGGCGCAGATGGCGGGCCGCTACACCGAGGCCGAGTGGGTTCTGCGCCAGGCGCTCGCCGGCCAGAAGGGGGGCGACGCGCGGCGCAAGGAGATGCTGCTCCTCGAGCTCGGACGGGTGCTTGTCCGGCAGGGAAAGACGGGCGAGGCCGGAGAGCTCTTCGCCAAGACCCTGAATGTCGCCGAACGCCAGGGCAGAAAGAGCCTGGCCGCGAACTGCCGGTACTTTCTCGGCAACATCGCGTACCACGAGTTCCGCCTCGACGAAGCGACGGCACTGCACCTGCAGGCGCTCGAGGTGCGGCGCGAGAAGGGGACTGCCGTGGCGACCTCGCTCTCGGCACTGGGAGCCGTCGCGCTCGCGCAGGGAAACTTCCCGGTCAGCCTCGGCTACTTCGAAGAGGCGCGCGCGCTGCTCGCGGCGGAGAAGTCCGAAGCCGAAGAGGCCTACGCCCTCGTCGGCGTCGGCAAGGCGATGACTCGTCTGGGAGATTTCGCGGGGGCCGCGCCGGTGCTGCGGCGGGCGCTCGCCCTGCGCGAGGGCCGCGACGATACGGTGGGCGAAGCGATCGCCCGCCTGGCGGTCGCCGAGAACTTCCTGCACCTCGACCAGCCCGACCAGGCGCTCGTCGAGGCGCGCAAGGCGCACTTCGCCCTCAGCCTGGTGCCGCCTGGCGAGGCGCGCGCCGACGCCGAGCAGCTACTGGGCAGGATCCAGCTGCGCCTGCGCCGCAACGAGGCGGCGCTCGCCAACTTCGAGGAGGCCGCCCGGCTCCACCGCGAGCTGGGCAAGGGCTCGAGCCTGCTCGCCGACCTCGCCTACCGGATCGAGGTCGAGATCGCGCGCGGGCGCGCGGAGGGCGTCCTCGCCGCCTACGAGACGCTGGCGGCGGAGCGGCCCCTGCTCGACAACGCGCCGCTCCGCAAGCTGTCGGATTTCCATCTCTATCTCGCTGCCCAATGGCTCGCAGAGCGCCAGGGACGCAAGCAGGATCCGCTGGTGCCGTTGAAGCGCAGCTACGACGAGCTCATGCGCCAGACCGGGTTCCTGGCTCCGGCGATGCGGCAACGATTTCTCTTTCAGGTGCCCCTGCATCGCGGCATCGTCGATGCCGCCACCCGCCACGGACTTTCGCTACCGGCGCGCTAGCGGTCACCGTTTCCCGGCCGGAGGCGGCGATCCGATCAAGGTGTCGAGCCACAGGCGATCGGCATCCGTGAGCTCTTCGTCGCCAAGATGAAAGGTGCCACCACCCCCCGCCAGCGGCACCGCCGGCCGGGTGAGCGAGCGCGAGAGCTCGGAGCAGTCGACGGCGCCGAGCGTCAGCGTCGCCGCCTGGTCGCAGAGCGTCAGAATCTGGTTGATCGTCTGCGACTGCACGGCGACCTCGATCCGCGCCGGGAGCGACTCGGGCGTGATCTCGTAGCCGTCGGCGACGCGGCGGATGCGCACTTTGCTCGCCAGCCGCAGGGTCTGGGGCGGCACGACCAGCTCGTCCGTCAGGTGCCGCACGATCGGTCCGATGGTCACGTCGGCGATCAGGGCACCCTTCCCCTGCACGTCGAGCTCGACCTCGCCGGAGAAAGTGTCGCCTGCGCCTCCGGCGAGCGGCGTCAGGCGGATCCGATGGTCACGCAGGATCATCGTCTGCGTCGGCGAGGACAGGATCACGGACATGCCCTGCTCGCCGATCGGCGCCAGCTCTCCCACGAAGTCGCTGTAGGCACGGTTGAGCTTGACGAAACGCATTTCGACCGTCGGCTCCGTTGCGGCCGCTGCGGCGGTTGCGAAGACCGTGGCGAGAGCCAGAAGGCGCGCCGACCGCAACGCGTCGAGAACTGCACGAGAGCCTGCGTGTCGGGTCATGGGATCAGGGATAGTAGCCCCGCGGGGCGCGCGTCTTCAACTTGCCACCCTGCGCCTTGACCTCGACCGGCGAGAAGACACCCTCCTTGCCCGGGGGGTCCGGCGCGAAGGCGAGCAGGTACTGACTGCGCAGCTCGCGGGAGATCTCGCCGTAGACCGCGTCGAGCTCGTCCGCCTTCGAAACGAAGAAAGAGCGTCCGCCCGTCTCGCCGGCGAGCTTCTCGAGCTTGCCGCGGATGCCGAGCTGCGTCGCGCCCACGTTGAGGCCGATGGCGTAGACCGCCGCTCCGCTGCGGCGCGCGAACTCGAGCGCATCGTCGTAGGAGACCAGACTCGAGGTGTCGTCGCCGTCGGAGAGCAGGACGATCGCCTTGCGGCCGCGGATGCCGCGCAGCTGGTAGAGCGAGAAGACGAGAGCATCGTGCAGGGCGGTGTTGCCCATCGCCGGCAGGTCGCGGAAGGCGAGCTGCACCGCCTGGACGTCGGGCGTGAGCGGCATCAGCAGGCGCGGCCGGTCCGAGAAGCCGACCGCGAAGCAGCGATCGGTCGGTCGCACGACGCCGCGCAGGAAGTCGCTCGCCGCGTGCTTCGCTTCGCCGATCGACTCCTGCATCGAGCCGGAGGTGTCGAGCACCAAGCCGACGGCGAGGGGCAGATCGCGCACCAGCTCGAACTTGGCGATCTTCTGCGGCTTGCCGCGGTCGAGGATCGCGAAATCGCTCTCGGCCAGATTCTCGGCGAGCCCGCCCGACTTGTTGTAGACCGTGGCGAAGATCTCCACCAGATCGACCTCGACCTGCTCGAGGAAGGCGCCGCCGTTGAGAACGCGGAAGTCCTCGACCCGGGTGCCGTCGGCGTAAGTCGCCGAAACCGTGAGGTAAGCGGGATCGTTGCCGGCGGGGGCGACGAAGTTCGTCTCCCACGGCGGCTGGGTGAGCGTCGCCAGGACCTGATCGTTGAGCCGGAATTCGACCGACTCGACCCGCTTGCCCTCGGGCACCATGACGGCGGCGCGCGCCACGGTCGGCCCCACCACCCGCTTGCCGCGCGGCGGAGCCAGCAGACGCACGCGCGCCTCGCCCTGCGGCTCGTTGAGGACGACTTCGTCCGCCACGACCACGGTGCCGGCGTCGTCGAGGCCCTCGGCGCGCACCACGAGCTCGTTCGGGAGATTGGGCAGGCGCAGCTCGGCGGTCCACGGCGGATTCGACCGCACCAGCTGGCGCACGCCGTTGACGTAGAAGGCCACCTTGTGGATGCGTTCGCCGACGACGATCGCCTCGGCGCGCCAGAGGCCGAAGACGACATCCGAGAGCGGCGGCATCAGCACGAGAGTGTCGCGCGCGCCCACGCGGGTGATGCCGGTCTCCTGGCCGAGGACCACCTGCGCCCCGGCGAGCGGCGTCTCGGGCTCGGGAACAGGCTCCTTGGGCACCGTGAAGCCCTGGCTGATCCACGCCGTGCGGCCCGAGATCTCGTCACGCAGCTCGAGCTCCAGGATGTAGGGCCCGCCCGGGCGCAGCAGGCGTTCGGCGACCAGCACGACCGGCGTCGTCGCAGCCGGCGGCTGCATCACGAAACGGTTGCGGAACTCCTCGAACGGCGCCCCGGCGAGCTCGAGCCGCCCGGCGACAGTCAGGCGCGATTCGAGGCTCCCCTCTTCCCCGGCGACCGCCAGACCGACGCCGGCCGGCAGCACGACACGGAGGCGGGCGAGCATCCGCTGGTCGCGGCGTTCGGGAAAGGTCACCCGGGCCGACTCGACGGGCAGAATGGGCGCCGGCTTCTCGAGCACGGTGGCGGCGGCTGCGCGCGCCCAGACGGCGAGCTCCGCCGGAGGCGCGGCGTAGGCATCCATCATCTCGTCCGTTGGCCGGTCCCTTTCGAACCCGAACAGACCCGAGACGCCGGTGACCGCGTCGACAGTCTTGCTCTCCTTGCACAGCACCCGGTCGGGCCGCTTGCCGGAGGTCAGTCCGCGCAGCTCCTCCCACTGCTCGAGGTAGTACTCCATCTCCGGCATGTAGAGCGCCCGCTTCGACTCGGTCGGGCGCCAGAGCACGAAGAAGGCGTCGGCCCGTGGCTGATAGAGCACGACAGCGCGTGGGTTCTCGACGGTGCCGTAGTTCCAGATCTCGAGCGGGCGGAACGTGTCGCCACAGTCGACCTTGGAGCGTTCGTTCGGCGCGCCATGCAGGAAGAGCATCCAGCCGCGGGCGTCGCGCAGCGACAGGCCTTCGCTCCAGACCCGGCGCTGGCGCAGCGCGATGCCGTCCACGAGCTCGTTGGCCGGCGTCTCGGGGACGGGGTCGCGCTCGAGGAAGGTGCGCACTGCGGCGAGCGCCTCCGGCAGCGGCAGGGCGGCGATGCGCGCGCGCTCCGCTGGCGGCAGAAGCAGGGCCGGCCCCTCGTCGAGGAATCGGCGCAACGTCTCGCGGTCCTCGGCTCCAGAATCCTGGACGGCCGCGGCCTGGGTCGGCGGGGTCGCCGGAGGCGTGGCGGGCGCCTGGGCGAAGGCTCGTGCGACACCGCAGAACGCGAGCATCAGGAGGGAGCGGGCGACAGTTGGGTGCATGGACATTCCTCGACCTTCGACCGGAGCGCAGCAAGCCGTGTACCAGCCCGGCGCCCGGCGACTATACTCGCCCTCTTCCCACTTCCCAGGTGACCCCAGACCATGTCTCCAATCGTCAAGAATCAGCCGATCGCCACCTGGAACGCCGGAGATTCGGTGCAGGGCTTCGCTTTCTTGAAGCGCAAGGAGCTGCGCCAGGACAAGAGCGGCAAGGACTACCTCGATCTCGAGCTCGCCGACGCCTCGGGCGCGATCACCGGGCGGGCCTGGTCGGACAGCTCGGCGCTCACCAGCGCCCTCGAGGCGCGCGGCTTCGTCAAGTTCCGCGGTCAGGTGCAGAGCTACCGCGATCAGCTGCAGATCAAGGTCGACCAGTGCCGGCCGGTGGTGCCCGACGACGTCAAGGAAGGCTTCGACGAGAGCCGGCTGGTGCCGTCGACGAAGTTCGACCTCGACGACCTCATGCGTCGCCTGGAGGGGACGCTCGACCGTGAGGTGAAGCGGCCGGAGATGCGTCGCCTGGCGGCGGAGACAATGGCGGCGTACGGCGCGGCGCTACGCGTGCATCCGGCGGCGAAGGCGATTCATCACGCCTTCCGCGGCGGCCTGCTCGAGCACGTGGTGTCGATGATGGAGCTGGCGGTGAAGTTCGCCGACCACTATCCCGAGCTCGACCGCGACCTGCTGGTGCTAGGCGTCCTCTTCCACGACCTGGGCAAGCTCCAGGAGTTGGGCGCGATGCCCGACAACGAGTACACCCCGGTCGGCCGCCTGGTCGGCCACATCGTCCTCGGCCGCGATCTGGTGCGCGAGCGCACCGCGGCGATCCCCGGCTTCCCCGCCCACCTGCGGCTGCAGCTCGAGCACCTCGTGCTGTCGCATCAGGGCCGCAAGGAGTTCTCCTCGCCGGTCGAGCCGATGACGCCCGAGGGCTTCGTCCTGCACGCCATCGACGACATCGACTCGAAGCTCGCCGTCCTGCGGGGAATGAAAGAGACCGGCAGAGGTTTCGTCTGGGCCCGCAGCCTCGAGCGCTTCGTCTGGCTGGGCGAGGCCGAGATGCCGGCTCCGGAAGCCGAGGCCCCGAGCGGTGGCGACGAGCTCGCACCGCCGGATGGGAATGGCGACGAAGCGGCGCCGTCAGCCGGTGGCGCAATCGCCGCCGTCGATCAGAAGCGCATCTGGTAGAGCATGCAGTAGACCACCACGCCGGTCACCGAGACGTAGAGCCAGATCGGCAGCGTCCAGCGGGCGATCCGCTTGTGGCGGTCGAAGCGGCGGGCGAGGGCGCGCGACAGCGTGATGACGGCGAGGAACGGCACCGCCGCCGCCAGCACGGTGTGGGTGAGGAGGATGGCGAAGTAGACGGTGCGCACGGCGCCGGTGCCCTGGAACTTCACCGAGCCGACCTGGAAGTGGTAGACCAGATAGGACACCAGGAAGACGATCGAGCAGCCGAACGCCGACAGCATCGCGCGACGGTGGGCGTCGATCTTCCGCCGCAGGATGAGCCCCCAACCGAGGAGCAGAAGCACGGCCGAGGTCGCGTTGAGCGCAGCGTTCAAGGTCGGCAGATCGGCGAGCGTCAGGCTCATCGTTTCCCGCTTTCGGCCTCCACCCTTGCGAGATCGGCCAGAACTCGGTCGAGCGCGTCCTCTTCGAACGCGAGGTAGGTGGCGCGCAGGCGCCCTTCGCCGTCGACGAGGGCGAAGCGGTTGCTGTGCAGGATCGGCGAGGTGGTGTCTTCGGGAGTCTCCTCGACCGCCAGCAGGAAGCCCTTACGCACCAGCTCCCAGATCGCCGCGCGTTCGCCGGTGGCGAACAGCCAGCGCGGGCCCGCCTGCCAGCCGTCGGCGTAGCGCGTCAGGACTTCGGGCCGGTCGTGCTCGGGATCCACCGTGATCGACAGCAGGCGCACCGTCGAGCGCTCCGGAATCCGCTTCTCGAGCTCCTTCATCCGCGCGGTGAGCCGCGGGCAGGAGGCCGGACAGCGGGTGAAGATGAAATCGACGATCGCCGGCCGGCCGGCGAGGGCCGCCTTGTCGAGCGCCGCGCCGCTGCGCTCGACGAGCGCGAACGGCGGCAGCTCGGCGAGCACCGGCAGCGGCTCCGGCGCGCGACAGGCGGCCGCAGTCGCCAGCAGGACGAGGCTCGCCAGGGAAAGCCGAGAGGTCGCGGTCACCGCAGGAAGAGGTGATCGACGACGGCGACGCCGAAGACTGCCGGAAGGTAGAAGACCGAGGTCAGCAGGAGCCGGCGCGCGGTGGTCACCGTCTGCTGGCGGGCGAAGAGGACGGCGCTCGCCAGGAAGGCGCAGCCGAAAACGAGCGCACCGGCGAGATGTACCGCGCCGGTGATCCCCACGGCCGAGGTCATGAGCGACACCGGCACCAGCGCCAGCGCGTAGAGCACCGCCTGCTGGCCGGTGGCGCGCCCGTCGGGATCGTTCACCGTCAGCAGCGGCATGCCGGCGCGGCGGTAGTCGTCGCGGTAGAGCCAGGCGATCGACAGGAAGTGCGGCAACTGCCAGAGAAAGAGGATGGCGAAGAGGAGCCAGCCACCGAGATCGAGCGCGCCCGAGGCGCCGGTCCACCCCATCACCGGCGGCGCCGCCCCTGGAATCGCCCCGATGAGGGTCGCGAGCGAGCTCCGGCGCTTCATCGGCGTATAGACCAGAACGTAGGCAAGGAGCGTCGCCAGACCGATCGCCGCCGTGAGCGGGTTCACCAGCAGCCAGAGCACCAGGAGGCCGGAAACCGAGAGCAGGCCGCCGAACGCCAGCGCCTGGACGGCGACCATCCGCCCGCCCGGCAACGGTCGCGTCGCCGTGCGCCGCATCAGCTTGTCGGTTTCGCGCTCGACGAACTGGTTCCACGCCGCCGAGCCCGCCGCGACCAGCGCCGTGCCGATGAGGGTGGCGACGAATCGCGGCCAATCGAGCGGACGCTCGCTCGCCAGGGCGAACCCCGCCGCCGTCGTCAGCGTGACGAGGAGCGTGATCCGCGGCTTGGTGAGCTCGAGCCAGTCTCCCGGACGGGGAACAGCGAGCGCTTCCGACGACACGCGAGCCAGTTTATCGTCAATCGCGCCGCGCGGCTGCCGGTCCTCCGGCTTGGCGGCGCTCCGTCTCACCAGCGTTCAAGCCGGATCGGCCGCGCTGCCGTAGAGTCCGGAGATGACCTCTCCCACGCCAGTGATCGAACTGCGCGCCGTCGAGCGCAACTTTCTCGAGGCGGGGAGGCGACGCGTCGTCCTCGACGGCGTCTCCTGCGCCATCGCCGCCGGGGAGCTGGTGGTGCTGCTGGGCCGCAGCGGGTCGGGGAAGTCGACGCTGCTCAATCTCATCGCCGGGATCGACCTGCCGTCGGCAGGCGAGGTGCTGCTCGAGGGTCGGTCGTTCAATCGCCTGAGCGAGGACGAGCGCACAGTCGCACGGCGCGATCGCATCGGCTTCGTCTTCCAGTTCTTCAACCTCGTACCGACGCTCACCGTCGAGGAGAACCTGCTGCTGCCGCTCGAGCTCGCCGGGCGGGCCACCGGCGCCGACCGCGAGCGGGCGCTCGCCCTGCTCGCCGAAGTCGGGCTCGCCGACCGCGGCGGTCAGTTCCCCGACCGGCTCTCGGGCGGCGAGC
>CAZQTL010000026.1:0-28758 GCA_964595975.1 uncultured Thermoanaerobaculia bacterium
GCGCAGCCGGTGATCGACACTCTCGCCCGACTCACCCGCGAGCTGGACGAGGCGCGGCCGACGTTCTTCTAGCCACATGACCACCGACATCAGCGTGTCGCTGCGGCTCCAGGATCTGGCGCGCGAGCTAGATCGCCGTCTGGAGGACATCGCCGGCGAGCCTGTCGGCTTCACGCTGATCGTCTACACATCTCCGCGCGCGAGCTACATCAGCAACGTGGATCGCAAGGTGGCAATTCGCGAGATGCTTCGCTTGCTGGCCGCGTGGCGAGCTGGCATGCCTGACATCCCGGCGCACGAGGTGTCGTGAGCACCCTCGACCTGGCCGCGGCCGCCGACTATCTGGGCCTCCACCCGGACACGTTGCGCGAGCGCGCGGCGGCGGGCATCATCCCCGGAGCCAAGGTCGGCCGGGCCTGGCGCTTCCTGCAGGAAGACCTGACCGCCTACTTCCGCAGTCAGTACCGATGCCACTCTACCGCCGCGCCGACAGCCCCGTCTGGTACATCGACCTCCGCCATCCTCGCGGCGGACGCATTAGACGCTCTACTCGCACAAGCGACCGGGCCGCGGCGCAGCGACAGCACGACGAACTTGCGGCTCGTCTCTGGCAAGTCAAGCAGGCCGGCCGGCAGCTCTCCGACGCCCTCCTCGCCTGGGCCACGGAAGCGCCGCGCGGCGCCAGCGACCTCCGGGCGCTGAAGCAGATCCGCGGCAGCTACGCGGACCGCGCCCTGGTCGACGTCACCGAGGCGTCCTTCCTCGACACGTTCGGCGGCAAGTCCCCCGGCACGTACAACCGGCTCGCGGCCGTGGTGCGCGCCGCGATGAACATCGCCGCGCGACGAGAGTGGATCGACCGGGCGCCCCACTTCACCCGCCGCAAGGAACCGCCGCCGCTCGAGCGCTTCCTGACCGCGGCCGAGTGGGCGCGCCTGCGCGCCGAGCTGCCCGCGCACCTGGTCCCGATGGCCGACTTCGCGATCGCGACCGGCCTGCGCTGGGCGAACGTCGCCGGCCTGACGTGGGATCGGGTCGACCTCCGTCGGAAGCTCGCGTGGATCCCCGCCAACGAGGCGAAGGGCGGCCGGCCGTTGTCCGTGCCGCTGGCACCGACCGCGATAGCGGCCCTACGGGCGACGGGAAAGGCGCGGGAGGGTCATGTGTTCACCTGGCGCGGAAAGCCGCTGGGAAGCCCGAAAACGGCCTTCCGCGGTGCCATCGCGCGGGCCGGGCTCGACGGCGTGACGTGGCACACGCTGCGGCGTACCTGGGCGAGCTGGCACACGATGCGGGGCACGCCGCCGGACGTATTGCAGAAGCTGGGCGGATGGGCGACCCGCGACATGCTCGACGTGTACGCCAGGCTCGCCCCCTCCTACGTGGCACAATTCGCGGGGAATGCCCGCCCGGTTGGACACAGCGGCGGACACAGGCGCGCGAAGAAGGCCGCCTAAGTTGCTGAAATTGCTAGATTCGCCCCGGTAGCTCAGTGGATAGAGCAGCCCCCTCCTAACGGCTTGCTCGCGCGGTTTTCCCTATGAGACGCACGCGGCCAGACCGGCCAAACCCGGTCACAGCAGGGGCACGCCGGCCACGCCAGGTCACAGAAACGGACACAGGGTCGGCCTATCCGCATGGGTAGCGGCAGGGGCGGGAGGAAGTTCGCCCTTTTCGGCCTGTAGTCGGCTACCAGGTGCCGAGCTCGCCCGGCCCGGCCTGCGCGATCCGCGTCGTCTGCTCGCCGTGCCACAACCGCCACAACCGCAGCAGCAGTTCTTCGACTTCGCCATCGGGATCGACCCATGCCATGTGCACGGTGCGGACGCCATAGGTCCGATCGTGAACCTTGAACTGCAGCAGGACGGTCGAAATGTCAGGCGGGATCGGCTGACCGGCGCCAGGCGCGTCCGGCCCGCCCAGCGGATCGCCGTCGCCGCGGCCGAAGTCGGGATCGCTCATCAGCAGCTCACGAACTCGCCGGCGGTCAGGAAGCCGTGCCACCGGCACGCGCAGTCGCCGTGCAGAATCGATGGCGTCAGCGTCGGCGCGTCCTCGTTGCCGTCCCACTCCCACGAGGCGCCGTCGGGCCACGGCCGGATCGGCACGCACCGCTTGTCGTTGCAGCCCGGACAGCGGTAGGCGATTGCCGCCTTATCGCGTAGCGGCACTGGCTCGCCAGTATCGGCTCGAACAACCCCATCGCCGCCGCTCGACAGCCACTGCGCGTCGCCCGGCTGCGCGTCATCGGCATCGGCGTCCTCTACCCATCGCAGACGCACGTTCACGGCGCGGCGCCGAACGGGTTGGCCGCCGGCGCCGGCCCGAGCGCGGCCAGCGCGGCGATCCACGCGGCGATGATCTGGTCGCCGAGCGCGACCGCCTCCGCGAGCCCCGGCATCCTGCGCGCCGAGTTGATTGCCGCGACGTACTGCGTCAGCGCGTTCGAGCGCAGGTAGGCCGCCTGCTGCGCCGTGAACTGCCCGGCCTGCAGGTAGGCCAGGAACTCGGCCGGGTCGCCCGGGAAGCCGGCGGGCGGCGTGTAGGTGTCCGCCGGCGCGGTCGGCTGCGGTTTGCGCTGCGGGCTGGTCGGCTGCGGCTGCTGCCGCGGTGGGTGGCGTGGCATGATGCCTCCGGTCAGACGTCGTCGACGCCGCGATGCTTGGCGAGGATCGCCCGCAGCGGACCGCGGTAGTTCGTCCAGTCCCAGCCGCCGCGCAGCAGCGCCTGGTCGACCGTGCCGATGTTCGGGAACTCGGGCAGCGGCATCCGGCCCTCGTCGAGCCCGTTGACGAGCCGGTTCTCGGGCGCGCGCGGGCCGACGTACTGCGTCAGCTCCGCGCCGAAGCGCCAGAAGAACATCGCGTCCTCGGTGTCGAACGTCCGGCAGTCGAGCTGCCCGGGCTCGAGCACCTCGCCCTTCGCCGCGAACGCCTCGCCCCACGCCACGAGGTTCTGACCGCGCTCCCGGTCGGCGGCGGACTCGTAGGGCGTGCCGAACGGGTCGCGCCCGAACGGAGCCGCGTCGTCGGTGCGCGTGGCCGCGATATGCCCGCCGCCCGCCGCGGCCGTCAGGGCTTCGCCGAGCATCCGCAGGGCGTACTGCGGAGTGCCGTTGTCGGGGATGTCGATGGTGATCTTCATTGCTGCGCTCCTCTCTGTCTGATGACGGCGGCTACGGCCTTGCTCTGCTCCGTGCTTTCCTTGGTGCCGTCGAAGCGGTAGGCCACGATGGCCACCACGCTGGCGACGATCGCCCCGGTCCAGATCGGGCCGGCCATGCTGAACAGCGCGGTCAACACCACGGGATCTGGCTTCTCGCGGTCGATGATGAGGTAGATGATCGCCCCCAACAGGCCCCACGCGATGCCCCACAACATGATCAGCAGGCTCTTGACGAGGAACGGCGTCATGTCCCACAGCCCGGCCGCCTTCTCCGCGATGGCCACGCTTGACGCCGACGCGCGGCCGGCGATTCTGGCCGCCCACATCGCGGCGTCCCATTCCGCCATCTTGTCGCCGGACTTCAGGAGCGCGTCGAGCGTGGCGAGCGCCTGCTTCTCCAGCGCGGCCGCCTTCACGGCCCGGTCCTCCGGCGGCGCCGCGGTGAACGTCCCCACCGCCTGTGTGGCAGTCGCATCGTTGACGACCGGCACGCCGACCGCGTGCCCGACCTGCGCAATGAGCGCCTGCATGAAGTCGGCCGCGACCTTGGGGTCGGCGCCGGTCTTCTCGGCGATGGTCGCCTGCGCGCGGCCACTGAACTGGCCGAGCACTTGCGGGATGAGCTGCGCGAGCAGCGGGAGTGCAATCGTGCCCATGTCTTCCTCCGTTGCCGGCGCGGCCGGCTCCTGGTGCTGCGTGCTGCGGTCTTCGGCCGGCGTGACGGTCTGCGTGCCCAGCGCCTCGCGCACCTTCGCGAGCCACCGCACGCGGTCGTCCCAGCCGTTCATGCCGCCATTGATCCGCCGGGTGATGCCGGCGTAATCGCCGGCGTCGGCGAGCTCGTTGCAGCCGTTGGTGCGCCAGTACCAGCCGGCGGCCTGCGCGGCGACCGCGGGCTCGGCGAGCTGGTCCGGGTTGCCCGTCGCGTCGATCCCGAGCGCCTGCCCGGCCAGCCGGTAATTCTCGCGGCCGGTGAGCTGGATGATCCCGCGGCCGCGGAAGCGGTAGCCGTCGCCGCCGCCCTCGGCGGCGTTGCCCATGCGCCCGCCATACGCGCGCTCGGCGATCTTCTCCGGCTGCAGCGCCATCGCCGCGGCGTCCTCGGCGGTGAAGCGGTTCGGCCAGGTGCGCAGGAGCTGCGCGGCGGTGTAGTTCAGGTTCTCGACGAGGCGCCGGAACCCGCCGGATTCGTGCGCGCACTGCGCCAGGAACATCGCCGCCCGGTCGGGCGTGTTGATGTCCCAGCGCGCCAGCGCCGCGTTCAGCGGCTCGAGCCAGCGGTCGGCGTCGCCGGTGATCTGCTGGACGTGGGCAGCGGTCAAGCGCATGTCAGATCACCGGACACTCGATCCGGCGCCGGGTGTCGAGCTTCTCCTGCAGCCGCGCGATCTCGGCGTCCTTCGACTCGACCAGGCGCATGAACTCCTCGGCGGTGAGCACGACGAGCTTCTGGCCGCCGAGGTCGAGGATTGCCGCGGCGCTGGCGGCGCGGATGGTCAGGGACAGCAGCGGCAGGCCGAGCACGAGCGCCAGGACGGCCACGAGCACCGCGACGAGCAGCCTGCTCCTGCGCCGCGCGCTCATCCCGGCGCCCCGTCGTGGTCGCCGGCGCGTCGGTTCCACTTGCCGCCGTTGTCCGCCTGCGCCTCCAGCCGCACGACGCGCTTGTCGATGTCGTGGTGCAGCTCCCGCAGCTTCCCGATCTCGCTCGCCAATAGCTCCTTGATCTCGCCCAGCATCGCGTCTTGGTTCTTCAACCGCCCCATGAACATCCGCACCGCGAGGCCGCCGCCGGTCGCGATCGCGCCGACCAGCGCAACGATCAGCCACGCGGCCAGGCTCGGAAACATCACGACGATCTGCTCCACGATGCGGGTCTCCTCGCTCATCACGAATCCGGGAACGCCTCGGTCGGCGGCGTGAACGTCGCCGTCGTGTAGCGGCCGACGCCTTTCGTCACCCGCAGGTCGTCGATGTATCCGACCAGAGACACGTCGAAGCCGCTGTTCCCGACGTACAGCTCCCCGGTCGCCGTCCCGAAGTCCCAGGAGTTCGACCAGGAGCCGACCGACACGCCGTCGACGGCCAGCGAGAACACGTTGCTCACCCGCGACAGGGACAGGAAGTGCCACGTCGTCGCCGACACCACGTTCGTCGCGCTGGTGATGCGGGTCGTCGAGTCGACCCGATAGAGCAGTTGGCCGGGATTGATCAGCCGCAGCAGCGCGCCGCCGTCGAACGTCGCGAACACGTCCTGCGTCGACGTGATGTTGTCGAACCGGACCCAGAACTCCCAGGTGAAATCGGCGTTCGAGAACTCGTAGTCGTCGTTCTGCGCGCCCTTGGCGACCATCGTTGAATTGCCGGAGATGCGCAGGCTCGCACCGCCCCACTTCGACTGCGAGGTCGACAGCGCCGCGCTCGCCACGGCCGACAGCGTGTTGCCGCGCGGGCACGAGTTCGTGAACGTGGTCGAGCCGTTCGTGCCGTCGAAATGCGCGAGCTGCACGACGCTCGAAAAGTACGGGTCGGTCCCCGCGCCGCCGCCGAAGCGGTACGGGTTCATGATGTAGCCGCGCTGCTTCCGGCGGCCGAGGAAGGTGTCGCGGCGGCTCATCAGTAGCCGATCAGGGCGACTTTGAGGCCGGCGGCGCCGGTGCCCGCGGTGTCGATATCGATCGTGATCTCGGCGTCGTCGGCGAGCGCCGAGTCCGAGATGACAGCCGCCGTCGCCGCCGTCGTCGAGGTTTTCTCGCTGGCGTCGATGGTCAGCTTGGTCGACAGGATGGTCGACCCGTCCTCGTTGATGTCGATGGTCGGCGTGCCCGAGCTGCTGACGGTCGTCAGCGAGGCGCGCACGGCCGTCAGCGTCATCGCGTACGGCATGCGGAACGTGACCTTCGCGGTGCCGGTCGTGATCGCCGTCGTCTCGTCGCCGACCGCGATCTGGATGACCTTGGTCTCGCGCGCCGCGTCGCGGCACGTGTAGTAGTTCGTGCCGTCGGACACGATCAGCGCGCCCTGGTTGACGCCGAGCACGAGCGTCGCCGCGCCGTCGATGGTGGACGTCGTCGGCGTGATCGTCAGCGTGCCGGCCCCGCGGTTCTGCACCCAGACGTGCCAGTTGACGCCGAACGCGCCGGTCGCCTGTGGCAGCGTGCCGGCGATCGCCGAGGCGTTCGTGTGCGTGACGAGCTTGCCACGGTCGCCGGCGAGGTAGGTGTAGGTCGTCCCGGTCTGCGCGTTGACCAGCGGACCCGGCGGCAGGATCGAGGTCTGGTAGTTCGTGCCGTCCGAGACGACGCGGACACTCTGCCCGGTGTTGAGCACCAGCGTCGCGGCGCCGTTGATTGTCGAGGTCGTCGGCGTGATCGTGACCGCCCCGACGCCGATGTTCTTCAGGTCGGCGTAGAAGCCGGCCGCGAACGAGCCGGTCGCCTGCGGCAGGGTCACCGCGATCGACGAGGCGTTGCTGAACGTGACGAGCTTCGACAGGTCGCCGGCGACGATCGTGTACGTCGTGCCGGTCTGCGCGTTCACCGCCTGCGACGGCGAGTAGCTGGCGCCGACGCCGGTCAGGATGCCGCCCGTCCCGAAGCGGTGATCCTCGTATGCCGTCACCGACGACGCGCCGGCCGTGAGCAGGTACATCCGCCCATAGGTCGTCGTGTCGTTCCAGTTCGTGTTCGAGGTCGAGATGGTGACGGCCAGCGTCGAGCGGTGCGCGACGACGTAGTTCGTGTTCGACGCGGTCGCGGTGACGGCCCCGTTCGCGACCGAGGTGCCGTTCATGCGCCCGCCGTAGTACCCGAACGCCAGGGCGGCCGAGGTTGACGCGCGGCGGCCGAAGATCGTCGCCGGCGACGCGGCGTCGAGCAGCGCGTTGATCGCCGTCTCGCGCTGGACCGCGGTCGCGCTGACCTGGTCGAGGTTCTGCGTGCTGTCGCTCATGTGGTTCCTCGTTGCGCGTAGCCCAACCCGGCCGAGCCGAGCTTCGCCACGTCCCAGTAGATCGTTGCCTGCGGCGACCCGAAGTCGGTCGTCTGCTCGGCCGCCGTGTAGCTCGCCGTCCGCACGCTCGTCACGTCGATCGTGCGCGCGACCGTCGCGTAGCCGCTGGTCGTGTAGACGCGCACGCGGTACTGCTCCGAGAGCTCTGTGTTCGGCAGGTCGATGCCGTCCGGCCAGCCGCCGGCGCCGCGCTGCCGCGGCGTCCAGTTGAGCGTGAGGTTGCCGCTGCCGTCGCGGCCGCCGCCCAGCATGACCGGCGCGTACGGCCGCAGGGCGATCCCGTTGTTCGCGAAGTCCTGCGCCGTCACCGCCGTCAGGCTCGCGCCGAAGGTCACCGCCTTGTACTTCCTGCTCATGTAGAGCTCGGCGAACGGCGCGTTCACGTTGGCGACCGTCCCCAGCATGACGAACGTCTCGTTCGTCGCGTGCGTCGGCATCGCCCACTCGGTGCCGTAGCGACCGCGCAACAGCCCGGACAGCACGTAGGTCTGCGGCGCCGTCAGCGTGGCCGTGCGGAACTGCAGCACCTCCCAGCCGGCGCTGGCGCTGCCGAGCGCGCACAGGTTCGCGCCGTTCTGCACCGCCGCCTCCGTCACCGACACGAGCTCCGCGTCGGCGTCGTCGAGGATGACCGTGATCGTGTTCGCCTCGTCGAACGTGTTGCCGCCGGCGAAGGTGGCGAGCGCCGCCGCGACCGTGCCGAGCGTGGCCGGCGTCAGCGCCTCGGCGATCGAGGCGTACGTCGTGCCGCCGTCGACGCTCTTGTAGAGCGCGGCGCCCGGCCACGGCCCGGCCGCAGCCGGCGCCAGGGCGGCGTAATGCCCGTTCGGGTAGTGGCTGGGGTCGAGCAGCGGCAGGTCGAGCAGGACGAGGTCCGTCGCCGGTCGCGCGGCCGGTGGCGGCTGCGGCGTCCAGCCCTCGCTGGGCGCGCCCGTGGCCGGCTGCGTGTAGATCGACGGCCGGTGCAGCACGCCTTCCCATTCGATGACGCCGGCCGGGCGCTCGGTGCGATTCGTGACCCGCACGACCCGGCCGCGCACCGTGACCACGTCGCACGGCTCGACCCACGAATACTGCCGGGTCGTCTGCCACACGAACGTCTCGCGCTCGATCCACTCCGAAACCTGCAGCGCCCAGCATTTCTGCAGCGCCTCGTCGGCGGTGAACCCGATCGACAGGTCGATCGTCACGTCGCTATCCGACAGCGTCGTCAGCCGCGGCGAGTTCTGCGCGCCCGTCTGGTAGTCCATGTTGACGTCGATGTAGCGCATCGTGACCGTGCGCGGCATGCCGTGCTCGCGGCGGCGCTTGGTCTGCAGCGGCGCGAGTTCCTGCGCGCCTTCCTCGCGCGCGCACAGGTCGTCGTCCGGGATCGTCACTACGCTGTCGGTCGCGCCGCGCTTGCGGAACTTGACCGTGTCGTCCGACTCAACCGCGTCGAAGAAGAAGCCCTTCCGCAGCGTCTCCAGCGCGTTCCGCACCGTCATCTGGTTGCCGACCGCGAACCAGCGAACCTCGTCGGTGAGCTCGCTCACGTCGTAGCTGCCGACGCTGGTCATGTCTGAGAGGTCGGCGACGATCAGCGACAACGCCACCGGCGCGGCCGGCGGGTCGAGCCGGATCACGCCATCGGCGACCAGCGCGTAGCCGGACGTGCCGAGCTCGGCGACCGTGCTCGTGTAGCCGTCGATGGCGTCGACCTGCCCGACGTACGTCACCGTCAAGTCGTCGTTCAGCGTGAACACGCCGGCGTTCTTCACGAACCCGGTGCCGCGGTCGCAGCCCAGCACGAGGTCGCCGGTGAGCTGGCTGCGGTAGACGGTGAAGCTGTAGCCGTTGATGATGGAGAGCGCGGCGTCCTCGTCGCTCAAGTCCCACTGGCGGAGGACGCCCGTCAATTCCAGGTCGTATTCGTACAACGTGAGATCGCCGAAGGCGGACGCGACGTAGACGCGGTCCATCACGTTCGTCATCCCGACGACCCAGGTCGAGAGCGAGTCGCCGGCGCCGGTGCTCGACACGATGAGCGATGCGTCGGCGACGCCGGTGTCGTCGTTGATGGTGCCGTCCGTGGCCGGGTAGCGGCAGATGCCGATCTGGCCGGTCGCCGTGTTGCCGCCGGTCGCGTAGATGTAGCCGGCCGGGTGATAGACGATCGCCTGCGCGCTGCCGCAGCCCGCCTCGAGCACCGGCCCGCCGAACGGGTTGAAGGTGATCGTCGCCACCGAGGCGTCGCGCACCCACCAGGTGAGCCCGTCCGTCGCCGCGAGCAACCCCTGCACGGACACGGTCGGGAACCCGGACAGCGACAGCTCGGCGTCGTACTCGCTGCCTGCGACAAGCTCGCCGTCGAGCCGGTACTGCCACTCGTAGTAGTGCCCGTTCGGCAGGCTCGCCGTCTTGTACAGGCCGACGGTGATCACGCCCTCCGAGTAGGTGGCGCAGCGGAACCCGGCGTTGCCGTCGACCGGGTCGAAGTGCGAGATCCGATACGGGTACTCGCCCAGCCCGGTGAACACCTCGAACTCGAGCACCGGGATGCGGTCGCCGAAGTCGGTCAGCATGTAGTCGGTGAACACGACGTACGCGAGGCCGCGGTAGGCCGGCTGCTCGCCGACGCCGTGGATCGCCTCGAAGGTCGGATCGGGCTCCTGATCCTCGCGGCCGAGGTAGAGCGTGCACGGCATCGCCTCGCCCTCGACCGCGTCCCAGATCAGCCGGCCGTCCGCCCAGATGCGCAGCACGCCCAAGATCGCCGGCTGGTCGAACGCCTTAGCCGCCGCCAGCGCGATTGCGAACGAGGCCGAGTAGGTATAGGTCGTGACCTCCGGGCCGCCCTTGCCGCCGGATGTTTCCTTGTGCTCCTGCAGGTCGGTCTGGTCGATCACGTTGCCGGTGATCCGCCCGGTGCCCCAGACGAACGGGATCGGCTTGCCGTACTCGGAAACCTGCAGCTTCAAATCGCTGCGGCGCGGGCCCTCGACCTTCGGCGGGTCGATCAGGTTCCCGAGCAGGCTGCCGACCAGCCACCCGACCTGCGCGCCGATCGGCCCGCCGACCATCCCGCCGACGAGGCTGCCGACTGTCCCGAGCACGAGCGTCGTCACGCGGTCAGCCCCCGGAACCCGTAGGCGCCGATCGCCTGCGCGCGAGCGACTGGCAGGAGCTGCTCGACCACCCGGCGCGCGGCGAGCAGCGCGTAGGCGTGGATGACCCGCACCGGGCCCGCCCCGGTCGCCTCGCTCACCAGCGCGAAGTGCCGCGGCTCGCCCTCCAGCGCGAACAGGAGCACGTCACCCTCGCGCGCGCGCTGCACCGTCGGCAGGCGGTCGAGGAAGCGGTCGACGCCGGCCCGCAGCAACGCCGGATCGGGCGTGCGCGCGTAGGCGTGCAGCGCCAGGTCGTCCGCCCACTCCCGCGCGCCAGGCAGCCCGCACGCCAGCGCGACGCCGCCGAGCAGGCCGATGCAGTCGGTGGCGACGCCCTTGACCCGCGCCTGGTGCCGGTAGCGGGTGCCGATCCAGGTCCGCGCCTCCGCGACGATCTCGGCCCGCGTGGTCACGTCCGGCGCCCGATCTGAATCAGCGCGTCGTTCCCGCGCAGCCACGGCTCGCCGCGGAAATTCACGACGTTGTCGAAGGTGTCGCGGCAGGTGCCGAAGTGGCGGTTGCACCCGCGCGTCATCGTGTAGGCGGCGCCGGTCGCGTCGTACGGGAACGGCGTCTTAGTGATCCACGTCCCGACGATGTACGCCTTGACCTCGAACGATAGGCCGGCGTTGTCGCCGCTGTCGAAGGTGATCACGCCCTCGTCGAAGTAGGCGTCCGGCTCGGTGCGCGACAGGTCGTGCAGCGTGAAGAAGTCGGTGTCGGCGAGTTCGATCGTCCCGCTGACCGTGAACCCGGTCATGTCCACCTTGCAGCGCGTATCGCCGAGGCTCGCCCGGCATCCGGGCGTCGTGATCTCGACGATGCTGGTCGCGTACGCCTCCATCATCCCGAGCAGTTCGGCGATGAACGTCTGCCGGTTCACCGTCACCTCGCCCAGGTGCCCAGCGCGGTCCTTCTTCTGGCCCATCGTGAGGTCCGCCCAGTTGACCTGAAACACGCGGAACGACGCATAGTCCCAGCGGCCGGCACGGAGCTCGTCTTCCGTGAGCGTGTCGGTGTCGAGCATCCCGTCGACCGACATGTTGTCGGTGTCCATGTTCGACGCCGACGCGATGTCGGTCGGACTGAACGACGCCGCCGGCTCGTAGGTCGTGCCGCTGATCACCAGCGGCTTGTCGTGCGTCGTGAACCCGTAGACCTGCCCGTCCGTGCGCGCGAGGCGCATGCAGGTCGCGAGGTGCATGAGCTCGCCGGTCATCTCGGCCTTGAGTTCGACGCTGATCGTCTTCAATCGCGCACCTCGATGATCGGGATCGACTCCCAGCCGACGACGAGCTCGGTGCCCGACTTCGACTTCGTCTGCGCGCGCATCTCGTCGGTGTCGAAGCGGACGTGCACGTCGAACTGCCCGGCCCACGCGCTCGGCAGCGTGCCGTGCGTCAGGATGCCGGTCGCGTAGTCGAGCGACAGGCCGGACCCGCCGGTGAAGCTGACCGTGCCGCTCACCGGCCGCGTGATCTTGCGGTCCCGCGTCTCGGCGCCGTAGGTGTAGCGCTTCGCCAGGTAGGCGTGCGTCGCGTCGATCGTGATGAACTTGCCCTCGGCGCTCGCGACCTCGTAGTCCGTCCAGTCCTTGAACCGGAACGAGTACGCGCGACCGGCGACGATGCGGAAGAACGCCTGCAGCTTCCGCCAGTCGACCTCGCGGCGCGCGGCGTGGCTCACCTCGTAGGAGAGCCGCTCGTAGCTCCAGTTCTGGTTCCGCGCCTCGGCGCCGGACGCCTTGATGACCACGTCGGTCGCGAACGACGGCCCGCCGATCGCGTTGTACGAGATCATCGGCGGAAACTGGATGTCCTTGAATGCCACGTCAGCGGTCCTTGATCGCGAGCACGGTGGCGTCGCGCACCTTGGCCGCGACCTGCCTGGCCGAGCGCGTATCGGCCCCCGGCATCACCGTGACGTGCTGCGTGATGTTGACCGGGCCGCTGCCGGAAGCCGTCAACGGCGCGACCGTCATCGGCGCGCGCGGAAAGATCAGCTCGGGCCCGCGCTCGCCGACCAGCGAGAAGCGGCCGACGGCCGGGTTGCCGCCGGCCGCGAACCCCTGCAGCCCGGTGAGGATGTCGCCGCCGCCACCGCCGCCGCCGGTGAACAGCCCGAGAATCCACTTCCAGATGTCGAAGCCGCCGCCGCCTCCACCACCGAACAGCTTGGCGAAGATTTCGCCCGGGCCGCCGGACTTGCCGGGCCCGACCCCGAACAGCGCGTCCGAGAGGTTCTGCGCGGCGATCCTACTGATCGACTGGACGATTGCCCGCTCCATGTCCTTGAAGGCATCCTTCAGGGACTTCGTGCCGTCCACGATCGACAGGATCGAATCGGTGAAGGCATCGGCGAAGATCGCGTTGATCTGCTGCACCTGAGCGAACCGCTGCGTCGCGGCGCCGAGCTGGTCGATCAGCGCGATCCGCTTCTTGAACTGCTCGTCGAGGATGGCGAGCCCCGCCTGGTCGTCGGCGAGCAGCGCCTGCTTGACCAGCGCCTCGTACTGGATCGTTTCGGCGAGCTTCTGCCGGGCGAGGTCGTCCTGCCCGACCAGGGCGATCTGGCGCTCGAGGATGGAGTTCTCGTCGGCGTACTGGCCGAGGCTGCCGGTGAACTGCTCGACCGCGCGCTGCTGCGCCTGCTGCTCCTCCTGGAACAGCTTGATCGACTTCTCCTGCTCCTCGTTCTTCTTCTTCCACTCCAGCGTCTCGCGCTGGATCGCGTCGATCGCCTGCAGCCGGGCCGTCAGCTCGGCTTGCTGGGGAGCGGTGAACTTCTTCCACTCGTCCGACGACGTGAGCGCCGCCAGCGCCTTCTGCGCGCCGGTGATCTCCTGCGTCGAGAACATGCCGGCGAGCTCGAGGTCGGCCTCGGCCGCCATCTTGGCGACCCGCTCCAGCGCGCGGGCGAAGTCGTCGGCGCCGGCGCTCGCGGCCTTCGCTCCGGCGTTGCCGAAGTTCGGCGCGCGATTCCGGCGGCCGCCGGTGCCGGCGCCGCCCTGCAGGCCGGTGAGAACGTCACCGCCGACGCGGCCCACGCCCTCGATGGCCGACTTCATCGCCTCGAAGCGCGCCAGGGACTTCTCGGCCCCCTCCTGATAGGCGTCGAACACCGCCTTCGCCCCGGCCAGGTTGCCGCGGCCGAGCTCGGACAGCGCGGCGCCCGCGGCGCCGATCAGCTCCCCGACCTTGGCGAAGGTCAGCGCCACCCGCAGCCCGAACACCGCGAGCACCTTCAGCGGCTCGATCACCGCCGAGGCCGCGGTCGCGAAGTCGTTCGACTTCTCCTTGCTTTCGACCAGGTACTCGACCAGGCGCTGCAGCGACGGCAGCAGCGCCGCAGCGAGGTGATTGGCGAAGGCCCGGTTGAGGAGCTGCAGCTTGGTGAGCGCATCGTTGAACTGGTCGGACGCGCGCACCAGGTCGTCGGTGACCCCGCTGTAGCGCTCGAAGTAGCCGATGTTCTTGCGCAGCGACTCGCCGCCCTCGTCGAGCAGCGGCAGGATCGACTGGAAGGTCTTCCCGAACACCGCATTCGCGGCGGCCGCCTTGTTCGCGTCGTCCTCGAAGCTCGCGAAGGTGTTAGCGAGGCGGACCAGTACCTCGTCGCCCTTCAGGTTCCGCAGCTCGGCGACCGACAGCCCTAGCTTGCGGAAGGTCTCGACCGCCTCGGCGTTGCCGGCCAGCGCGTCGGCGATGTTGAGGTTGAGCTTGCCGAACGCCTTCGCCACGCCCTCGAGGTCTGTGCCGGCCTGCTGCGCGGCGAAGCCGATGCCGCCCAGGGCCGTCGCCGAGACGCCGGTGACCTTGGACAGGTCGTTGAGCTTGTCGGCGGCGTCGATCGCGCCCTTCACGAACATCACGAAGCCGGCGGCCGACAAGCCGACCCCGAGCGCGGCCGCGGCGTTCTTGATGCCGGACATGGCCGAGCTGATCTTGTCGCCGGCCTGCTTCGCCTGCGCGGAGATCTTCGCGAACTCGGTGGCGAACGAGCCGGTGGCCTTCGCCTCGATCGCAATCTGGACTTTCGGTTCCGCCACTACCCCTCCCGCCGCTTGTGAAACTCCCGGATGGTCACGAGCTGGCGCACCAGCCGGTCGACATCCGCCACGCCCAGCATCTCAACCACGACCGGCAGGCCCGCCCAGTCGAGCCCCCCCATCAGGTTCCACGCGGCGACCGCGATCTCCGCGCCATCGGGATGCGCCGGCTGGACCGGCAGGTTTCGCAGCTCCAGCCAGCGCGTCAGTTTTTTTCGTCGACCTCCCGCGCCTCGACGTGCCGCCGGTAGTCGTCGACGATGGCGGTCGCCAGCGGCTCCCAGACCTCCGGGCGATCCCCCACCCACGCCCGCCACAGTTCGGCGTCGAACGGCACCGGATCCGCGCCGCCGCCAGGCACCACGTCGAGCTCGGTCAGGTCCCACCCGACCACGAACCGCGACACGAACTCCAGCGGCGTGCGCTCTTGCAGCCCGAGCGCGTCCGCGTCGGTGGGCCGCCGGATCGTGAAGTTCCAGCGGCCCACTTGGACGCGGCGCTCCCGCGCGCGCAGGAGCTTCTCGATGAGCGCTCGACTCATCGGGTCAGCTCGCGTAGTAGGTCGGCGTGCCGAACGCGGTGATGACCGCCGGGCTCGTGATCTTGTCCTGCGCGTTGCCGGTCGGCGCCCCGGCGTACCCACAGTAGCCCGCGAAGACCATGATCGGGCCGCCCGATCCGAAGGTGAACTTGAACGCCCGCTCGGCCTGCCCGTCGGACGCCGCCTTCATCGCGAGCTGCGCGGTGTCGCTCATGTCCCACAGATTGTCGAACGAATAGGTCAGCGGGTTCGCCTGGCCCGGGATCTGCGACTTCACGTTGCTGTGGATCGTCGACGTGTCGATGAAGTCGAAGTCCCCACCGGACGCGCTGATCGTCGCGATCGACGACAGCGTGGTTCCGAACGTGATCGCCTCGGCCGTGCCCGAGGAGAACGTCTCGTACAGGGTCGAGTCGATGCCCTCGCACTCGAACGTGTTCGCCGTCTGGTTCGCCACCCGGACGACCTTCTTGTCGAGCTGCCACATGCCCTGCACTGTGAGCAGAACATAGGTCCCGTTCGACAGCCCGTGCGCCGTGGCGGTGACCACCGCCGGGTTCGCCTTGGTGATGGCGGTGATCGTGTCCGCCGCCGCGAGCGCCGACTGCATCGCCACCGCGACGTTCGCCCATTTCCGTACTGTTGCCATTGCTGTCTCCTCAGAGCGCCACGTCCGGCGCGTTTTCCTGGTTGAAGTAGTCGACCTGGTACGTCATGACCGCCCGGCCGGTCGGCCGCTCGCCCTCACCGCTCAGCTCGATCTCGGTCGAGACGAGCTGGATGGTCTTGCCTTTCCCGTACAGCGCCGTCAGCGGCATCGCCAGCGCGATCTCGACTTCCTTGCACACCTGGTCGAGCGTGTCGTCGAGGTCGGCGTTCGCCTTCGCCACGGCGACGATCTCGATCTGCAGCACCCGCTCGAGCGCGCGGTCCGGATGGATCGTCTGCGGCGTCGAGGTCTCCGAGCGCGTGTAGATCAGCAGGCACGGCAGCTCGGTCGTCTGCGCCGGGTAGACCCGCGACTGGAACACCCGCGACCCGGTCGTCGTGAGGCCGGTCACGGCACCGGCTACGGCCTCCCGAATCTGTCGGCGCAGGTGATTCGCCATGTCAGACCTCCTCGAGCCGCAGCAGCACGAGGCCGGTGCCGTCCGGCTCCACGCCGCGCACCGTGTACTCGGTGGCGCCGATGGTCAGCGTGGCGCCCTGCGCTACCGTCGGCACCTCGGCCGCGATCGCCAGCGCCACCGGCCCGCTGCCCTCGACCGCGTTGCCGAGCGCCTCCAGGTACGGGCCGTCGAAGATGACGCCGCTGGTGATCGGGTCCAGCCCGAGCGTGGCCGCGACCGCGAACCCGTCGTCGCGGAAGAAGACCGTGTGGTCCTCGGCGAAGGCCATCAGGCCGCCTCCTTCAGGGCCACGCGGTCGAGCCAGGGCGCGATCGCCGCCGCGATCTGCTCGGCCGTCGCCTGCGACTGGCAGGCCGCCCAGCCGGTCGCCGGAGACTGCGCGCAGAACTCGAACCCGCGATGCAGCCGGTGGCAGGGGAAGCAGGCAAGCCCCTCCGGCTCGACCGTCAGCGTGTTCGTCCAGTCGCGCGTCAGGTTCTCCCGCGAGCTGTGCGACAGCAGGACGACCTTCAGGTTGTCAATCCCGGCGACGGCGTTGACAATCGCGCTCTCGGTGCCGACGACCACGTCCGCCTCGACCGCCAGCGTCATCGCCAGCCGGATCGGCAGGTCCTTCCCGAGCACGCAGCCGAACTTCGGGTCCGGCACGAGCTCCTCGCGCAGCTCGCCCAGGACGACCGTGTAGACGCCGCGCGCGGCCATCAGGTCCATGAACTGCTGGACGTGCGGCCAGGTCTTCGGCGCGCCGGAGCCAGTCGGGGCGATCACCACCAGCGGGCCCGGGAACAGCTTGGCGCGCTGCGCCTTCGCCCAGGCGCGCTCGGCCTCGCTCGGATAGAAGCGCTGCCGCAGCGTGTACGGGATCTCGGCGACCTCGTGCATCGCCTCGACGTAGTTGCGGTTCATCCGGGCGTGCCTGACCGCCGCCGGCCAGTAGTACGCCATCTCGTTCGGGTGCGGCAGCAGGTAGGTCTCCGCGGCCCCGATGAGGTTGACGAAGCGGTCGTACTTCTTCGATTCCCACAGGTAGTACAGGCACCAGTCCGAGTCGTCGAACCAGTCGCCGCGTAGCGTGACGATGCGGTCGATGTTCGGGTCGTGCGCGAGCACCTCGGCCCCGTTCGGGCCGGTGTACATCGTGACGTGGTAGCCCTCGGCCTTGAACGCCGCCGCCACCGAGGCGCCCCACAGGCTGTCGCCGTAGGCGCCCGGGCGCACGATACCGACCGACTTCGCCGGCCGGGTGAGCAGCGCCGCCTCGCCGCGGCCCACGCCCGCGGTCTTCCGGTAGACCTGCAGGAACGAGTACTCCATGCGCTCGCCGCGAGTCTCGTTCACCAGCAGGTCCCAGTCCGCGCCCACTTCGCGCATCGCTGCGACGATGTCCTCGGGCGCGAAGTCGTGCTTGTGGTCCGGGTTCGAGCCCGGCGTGCCGATCCGCGGGTACAGGTCGCGGTGCGGCAGGTAGAGGATGAGATGCCCGCCGACGCGCAGCACGCGCCACCACTCGGCGAGCGCCGCGCGGTGGTCCTCGATGTGCTCCAGCGTGTGCGACGAGAAGACCGTGTCGGTCGCCCCGTCGGCGAACATCGGCATGTGCGCGCAGTCGGGCACGACGATGTCCGGCCGCATCTGGATTCCGAACAGCGACGTGTCCTTGCCGCTGTCGATCCCGAGGAAATGGTCGAACACCTTCTGCGGGCCGCAGCCGAGATCGAAGCCCGACGCCCCGACGAACGGGATCACGTCGAACTTGACCTTCGCGGCCTCGTTCCCCTGCGGATCTTCTGCGCGCCAAACCATGTGATAGGGTCTCCGGGCGAGGTGCAGGCGCGGGCCCTCGCGGGCCCGCTCCCTCGCTGCAGGATCAGTTGGACAGCAGGTCGTCGATCTTCGCGAACGCCGCCGGCTGGCGGACGCCGAAGTCCGCGAACTGGTTCAGCGTGATCCGCACCTGGCCGGTCGCCGCCAGCGTGTACGGGTCGACCGTCACGTCCGGCGCACCGAACAGGCCGAGCACGCCCATCGAGTAGTCGGACGAGAAGATCGCGGCCGAGCAGATCGTGGTCGACGTGCCCTTCGTCAGGTTCGACGGGACGTTGTTGGTGACCGCCGCGCGGTAGCCGTTCACCGGCGTGCTGCCCGGCTCCCAGATCCACGGCAGGTACGTCGACTTGGTGACCTGCTTCAGCTTGCCCCGGGTCTTGGTGTTGACCAGGTAGCCGGCCAGCATGTCGGGCTCCGCGTTGTTGTTCGCGCACGCCGACTCGAGGTCGACGAAGTGCGACCACACCGGCGTCGCGCCGTTGGTGCCGCCGACGACCGTCCCGATGTTGGACGTGTTGCGGATGCCGCGGATCTCCGCGCCGGTGCCCGCGCCGTTGATGATCTGGTTCTCGAGCAGCACGGCGGCCCCGGATAGCAGGTCGTCACGCAGCATCGGCTCCAGCGCGATCGCCGACTGGATGAGCGCCTGCTTCGAGTACTCGACGTAGGCGCCGATCCGCTTCGGCGACAGCGTGACCTTGGCGGTCTGCGGGTTCGTCTCGGAGGCCGAGCCGATTTCCGTCAGCATCCCCAGCGTGCCGGCGACGCTCTTGCGCGGCATGTCGACCGAGGCGGTCAGGCCGGCGAGGACCCGCATGCCGAGCTGGCCGACCACGAGCTTCGCCCGCAGCGCGTCGACCCACAGGTCGGTGCGCAGGTCGGTGGCGACGATATTTCCGGCCTCGGTACTCGTGCCCACGTTGAAGTCGCGCTTGAAGGCGTCGAACGGCACGAAGAAGCCTTCCGGCGAGGCGCCGACGAGCTTCGCCACCGCGCGCGAGGCCTCGAGCTCCAGCCCGGCCTTGCTCCAGTCGCCGGTGATCGAGGCGACGATGGCGCGGGCCAGCGAGTAGCGCTGGACCTCCTTGGCGGTCATGCCGACCTGCAGCGCCGACGTGTCGCTGTGCCGGGACTGCATCTTCGACATGATCACGTCCTTGAACTCCTCGGCGGACTTGCCGGTACGGATCGCGTCGGCGATGTCGCGCTGCTCGACGTACTTGCCGTACGCCTCGCCGAGGTCGACGATGGCCTTCGTGCGCAGGCGCTCCGTCTGATCGGCCGTCATTTCGGGTGCGGCTTGATTCCCGGCCGCCGGGACTTGCTGTTTCGTCTCCGACATTTGTCGTTGCTCCTGAGAAGTGACGGCCGGGGCCGTCGGTTGAAAAATCGTGAGGGTGCAGCTTGTTGGCGGTGACCCGTTGTCGTCGCCCCGCGTCTGCGCCACCGGATCGGCGCCTACTGGCACCAGCGACACCTCGAACGGCTGCCAGCGGGTGGCGCGCATGATGCGCACGCCGTTCTCGTCGCGATCGACCTCCTTGAGCTCGAGCACGTTGTAGCCGATCGAGATGTTGCGAATGATCTTGTCGTTCACGTCCTTCGCGATCGGAGCAACCTCCTCGCGCGCCGAGAAGCGCAACTTCGCCACGCCCTGCCCGCCGTCGAGCCACGCGCGCTCGACGACGCCGATGACGTTGCGCAGCTCGAAGCGCTGGTGCGAGTCGAGCAACGGCGCGCCGGCATTCAGCCGGGACATGTCGACCGCCTCCGGCGACATGTCGAGCTCCTCGATCCACTCGCGGTCGTTGAACCAGTCGTATCGGCGCACTTGACCGCCGGCCGACCACACGGCCTCGAAGGTGCGGGCCTCGGCGTCGATTGCCTGCGTCTGCGCGAGCCGATGCAGCGCGCGGACTTGTACCTCACGCTTGACTTCGTTCATTACGTCTCCTCGTTCGTCTGGTTGCCTGGGCTCGGCTCGCTTGAGGCCGGCGCGGCCGGCGTCGTCGCCCCGAGTGCGACTCCGCGTTCGGCCAATATCGCTTGCTCCTGGGCGAGCTCGTCGACGATGTCCTCGAACTCGCGACCCTGCGCCGCCGCGATCTGCGTACGCGACGCCAAGCCGTTCCGCACCAGAAGCTCGTTTGCCTGCCCGTCTTTGAGCGGGTCGACCCAATCCCAGCGACGCCCCTGAAATCGACTCGAACCGACGATCATCTGGAACCGTTCCGCATACTTGCTGATGTCAAGCGGGATTCCGCTCGGGCGGCGAATTTCCCCCGAGATGAATGCCGCTTCCAACCACACCTCGAACAACGGCAACAACAGGGAGTCGGTGAGCCACTCCTGCAGCTCCTTCCAGACCTCGCGCTCGGACAGCTCGGCGATGCGCGCCGACGAGTAGTTCACGTCGGTCATGTCGCCGGACAGGTTGTGCGCGGCGACGTTGAGGCCGGCCGCGATCCCGCGCACGCACGCCTTGACGAACATCTCGTAGTTCGCGTGCGGGTAGTCCGGGTCCCAGCTTTCGAGCTTGTAGCCGGTCGGCGCCTCGATGAACTCGCCGGGCTCGGCGCTCATCTGCAGGTTGCCGGTCGTGGCGTCCGTGCCGTGGTTCGCCACCTGCTCCAGCGCCGAGGCCGCCTCCGGGTCGCGCGTCCAGATGCCCATCTTCGAGGCGCCGACGCGCGCGGCCACGACCGCCGCCTCCTCGAACCCGTGCAGCATGTGCGTGCGCAGGAGGACGGCGTGCAGCCAGGTGTAGCCGCGCACCTGCTCCGCGCGCTCGGGCAGGTAGACGTGCAGCAGGTCCCGCGCCGGGACCCGCTCGTACTTGCGCGGCTGGCCGTAGTTCTCGCCCGGGTGCCCGGCGAGCAGGTGGTAGGCGACCGGCCGGCCGGCGGTGTCGAGCTCGACGCCCTGCCGGATCCGCGGGCCGGTCGGATAGCTCACATTCAGCGCCTCGTCGAGCCGGTCGGCCTCGAGGAGCTGGAGCTGGATCCCGAACGGCAGGCTGCGGTCGCGCACGATGCGGATCAGCGCCTCGCCGTCGCGGGCGACCCCCTTCACGGCCACCTGCAGGATCCGCGCGAGGTTCATGCGGCCGGTGATGTCCGCCTGGCGCGCCCAGCGCGCCCACGCGACCTCGATCGCGTCGTTCGCGGGCTTGTCCAACCGGCCCGATTGGGTGAGCGCGCGCACCTGTAGCGTCGGCCCCGTGGAACCCACGACGTTCGCCGATACGAGTGACAGGAAACGGCGCCCGAACTCGTTGTTCGCGCACAGGCTGCGCGCCCGTGACCGCATGATCGCGAGGCTCGCGTCGAGGTCGGCGTTGATCGCGCCGGACCACTGCTCGAGCGAGGCGGTGAGCCGGTTGATCGCCGCCGCCGCGAAGGCGCGCTGCCGCGGTGCCGCGTGGCGCGCCACGATCGCCCGCTCGGCCTCGCGCTTCGCCACGAAGTCGCGCAGGATGCGGCTGCCCTTGTCCGGGAACGAGAACGTGATCACAGGCGCACCTGCAGCGTCCGCGCGGTGCCGATCCCGGCCGCGAGCTCCTCGGCCTTCACCTCGGACTGGTAGATGCGGCGGAACCGCATCAGCTCGTCGATCGCCATCCGCTTAAGCGACCGCCCGGCGATCGCGTACTCCTGCTGGTCGAGCGTGGCCCGGCCCTCGATCACCGACTCGATCGCGTCGAGCACCTTGCGCGCATGCGTGCGGTTGTCGCTGCCGGCCGCCAGCGTGGTTGAGGCCGCGCGGATCTCGAGCTGCCCGCGGTCGACCGTGTAGCGCTCGGCCGCCTTCTCGACGTACGCCGTCCAGGTGTACCAGCCGGTCGCCCAGCCGATCGTGGTCGCGGCGACGACCTGCACGTCGTAGTCGTCGCCGTCGGCCGTCGCGGTGATGTCGATCGCGCTGCCGGCCGCGCGCGGCGCCAGCCGGTACTTGAGCGTCCAGCCCTCGGACGCCGGGTACTCGGGCACGCTCGTCGTGAAGTCGAGCGTGTCGCCGGCGGTGATCAGGTTCTGCAGGGTCGCCATCAGTGCCGCTTCTTCAGGATGGAACCGCCGATGCGCGCCCGGCCGGTCAGCTCGGACGCGCCGATGCGCTCGTCGTCGTCGGCGAGCACCGTCTCGCCCACCCGGGCGCCGTCTTCGGCCAGCAGTGCGCCGATGCGCGCGCTCGCGAGGTCCGCCGCCGCCGCGCCGATGCGCGCCGGATCCGCGTCGAGCACGAACCCGCCGAGGCGCGCGTCCTGGTCGAGCAGCGCCGGGCCCAGCCGCTCGAGCTGGTCGACCAGGCGCGGCGTGCCGATGCGCGCGTTGCCGCCGGAGAAGACCCCGGCCGCCGGCGCCGACAGCGGGTCGGCGCCCAGACCGAAGGCAACGATGACGCCGACGACGGCGGCACGCCCGAGGCCGCGGGTGACGATCACTCCAGCCGCTCCTTGCGCTCGGCGCCCTGCCCCTGGTACGGGACCGTCCCGGCGGCGTCTTCCCACAGCGGCACCCGGAACAGCTCGGTCACGCCGTTGTCGTCGTAGAGCACGAACTCGCCGGTCGCCGGGTCGGTGATCGACTTGTTGCGCAGGATCTTCTCCAGCAGCGCGAGCTTGGTGGAGACCGAGACCGCGTCGGCGTGATCCCAGACCGCGTCGGCGAGCGCGTTCAGGTCGACGCCGCCGGATGCGGCCGAGTTGAGCTTTGCGCCCATCGTGCCGGAGTCGTTGAAGCTGGCCGCGGTCGCCTTCCACACGGCGTCACGCAGGCCCTCCGGCGTCAGCTCGCCGTAGGACAGGATCTCGGCCGCCAGGTGCGCGAGCCCCTTCAGGTTCGACCCGTCGAGCGTGCCGCTGCCGGTGAGCTCGGCCATGCACCAGGCGATGACGCCGAGCGCCGCCGTGATGTCGCCGGCGCCGGCCAGGTTCGCCGCGAGCTGCACCGCGCCGCGCATGTCCGCGGAGAGGTCGCCGCTGCCGGCGAGCTCGGCCGCGAACGACACGATCAGCGACAACGAAGCCGCGGAGATTTCGCCGCTGCCGGTCAGCGCCGCGGTCAAGTCCTTCCCAAGCGCCAGCGCCGCCGCGAGGTCACCCTCGCCAGCAATGCCGTTGAAGCAGGCGAGGCCGCCGCCCTTTGGCGGCATCACCCAGCAGTTCGGCGGCTCCGCGCCGGACGGGCGGCCGTGCTTGTTGGCGCCCGCATCCGCCGCCTGGCCGACGTACCACATGCGCAGCGCGCCGTGCCGGTTGGCGAGCAAGCGCTGGCCGCCCAGCAGCACCGCGCCGCTGTAGGTGGCCGGGTTACGCGCCAGCGACACGAGGTTGCCGATCGGCATCAGCCGCCCCAGACGAAGTCGGCGACCGCCGTGAACGGCGAGTTCGCGGTCGTCGCGCCGGTGCCGAACAACATGAAGGCTAGGCACGCGCCGTCCTCGATCTTCGGCAGGCTCGGAAGCTGGTTGCGCAGGTCCTCCATCACGAAGGCGCCGGTCACCGGCAGCATCACGTCGGCGAGGGGCCGCGCGATGCACAGCGCGAGCACGCCGGAGCCGGTGTAAGCGGTGCCGCCGGAGAAGGTGAACGAGTCGACCTTCGCGATCCCGGCGTCGCCGCCTTGCTTCGGCAGGAACGCCCCGTAACGGCCCGCGGCGTTGCCACTGTGCAGCACCCGCGCGGCGTAGGCGTCGGCCGCGGCACCCATCGTCGGCGAGCCCTGGAAGGCGCGGCTGCCGCTGCCGGCGCTGTTCGTGTAGGCCGAGGCCGACAGGTTCGGGCCACCGGCGGTCGGCGCGGTCTGCACGACGAAGAACGCCTCGCACCCGGCGCCGCTGGCGTAGCGCGGCATCTGGATCGTCAGCGTGTGCGTGCCGGTGCCCGCGTCGGTGATGTCGATGAAGGTGCCCGCCACGGCGTTCGCATAGCTCGATGCGACATTCGCGGTCGTGGCGCTCTGCCGCACCAGCCAGTAGTCGGTCGCCAGCGACAGCCCGGCGGGCAGGGTCGTCGTCGTCGTGAAGCGGACCTTGGTGTACGTCTTCCAGTCCGACGTGTAGGTGATGAGGTCCGTGCCGGCGTTGGCGGTGAAGGTCTCGCTGTTGACGAGCACCCGCGAGCCCGTGCCGGTGACGTTCGTCGTCGAGAGCCGGTAGTACCCCTGCAAGTCGACGAGCTTGACCTGCCACGGCGCGCCGGCGGCGGCGACCATCATCGCGCCCAGCATCGCGAGGTGCTTGGTCGCGCTGCCGCCTGGGATCCCGCCATGCGGTGCCCCGAGGATCGTGGTGCCGTCGCCGGCCGCCTCGGAGCAGTTCGACCACACGAGGTCGGTGCCCGGGAACGTCGTCGCGTTCGGGTAGCCGTTGAGGCCGGCCAGCAGGTGCCAGCCGCCGGCCGTGTGCACCGGCGTCGTCAGCTTCGAGAGACCGTCGACGCGCAGCCGCTTGGCGTTGGTCGTGATCTGGTTGAGCAGGTCGTCGTCGGAGGAAAAGCCCATCAGCTACTCCACGCGAAGCGGCAGTTGCCGGCGAGCAGGCCCGCCGCCACGGTCGCCGCGCAGTTCATGATCATGTTGAGATAGGCGCCGTCCTCGACCTTCGGCAGCAGGCACGCCTCGTCCTGCAGGAACTTCCTCACGGACGGCGTGCTCGCCTCGGCGATGACGTGGTCGGCCAGCGGCTTCACCAGGACGAGCGCCATCAACCCGCCGTTCGGCACCAGGAAGCGCACCGTGTTGATCTGGCGGATCCCGGTCGAGCCAGAGGCAAGCTTCAGGAACGGACCCTGCGCGGCTGCCGTCGCCGGCTCGGAAGTGAGGACGCTGGCGATGTTCCCGGCCGCGACCGAGCAGAACTGCACCGGGCTCGTCTGCGGGTTACCGTCCTGGTCGACGTAGTCGAACGTGAACTGGCCGCTGCCGGTCGACGGCGCCACCGCGACCGCCATCACGCGCACGCCCGCGCCGTCGGTGTAGCGCGGCAGCGTCACCGTGTTGTCGAGCGTCTGGTCGTCGAGGTCGTCGCCGTCGACGAACGGGTAGTACAGCAGGTAGTCGAGCATCTTGTACTGCCCGACGAGGCCGGCCGTGGCGGTGACCAGCCCCCACTCGGTGAGGAACTTGCCGGACGGCGCTTTGTCGTCGCCGTGGAAGACCCCGGAGAAGCCGGACAGCGTGGCCGCCACCAGCGGCTCGCTCGCGTAGTAGTTAGGCTTCGGGTTGCCGGCCGCCATCGACAGATCGACCCACCAGCCCGCAACCGATGCCTGCGACGGCACCTTGCGGATCGAGCAGTAGGACGTGCGACCCCCGTCGACCGCCTCGGCGAGCGCGCGCACGGTCTCGAATCCCGTCACCGGGCGCCGCCCATCAGGCGCTGACCGAGCGCGCGGAAGAACTCGAACAGCCGGTTGCGCTCACGCAGGCCGCCGCGACCGTAGGCGACCGCGTCCATCGCCGCGAGCACCGTGCCGGTATGGTCGCAGCTCCGCAGGATGCGCCCGTCGTCGGTCACGTCGGCCGGCGCCCCGCACTCCTTGCAGGTGTACCCGCTCACGTCTCGGTCACCACCAGCGCGCTCGCCGCAAACTGCGGCTGGATGCCGGCGGACACCGTCCGCGAGGCCGCCAGGGCGCCCGAGTGCAGGCAGGAACCCGCGCCGCTTGACGCCTTGTTCAGCGAGACGTGCGTGATCGTGTTGCTGCCGGACGTGCACTCGGCGAACTGGGCGAGCGCCGCGTTCGACAGCGACCCGCCGGACGCGGCGTTGAAGCCGGCGCCGCGCGTGATCGCCAGTGCGGCGTAGCCGCCGTACGTCGCCTCGTTCTGGTTGCCCGGGTCACCGGCCGCGATCGCGCCGGTGTGGAGCCTGGCGTAGATCGTCGCGGCCGGCGAGGACGAGTCGTTTTCCGCGAGGTCGGCGATCGCCACCGCGCGGTAGATCAGGTTGAGGATGTCGTTCGCGAACGTCGTGCTCTTGGGCATCGGCAACCCTCAATGACAGGAACGGAGAACCCGCGCTGCCTTCGAGGATCGCCTAGCGCTGCGCGCGCGAATAGGCAAAAAACCGGACGACTACCGGAAGCGCCAGCGCCTCCCGGCCAGCGCATACCCTTGACTGCGCCCGATGCCGACCTCAACGAACGCCTGGGACAGCGACGCGCCGGCGGCGAGTGCCGTGCCCAGGCGCAGCGCTTTTCCCGCGGCCGGCGCCTTCTTGATGTAGACGCGCGCGCCGCCCCAGTCGCGGCGGATGCCGAGCGCGATCGCCTCGGCCCGCTGCACCGGCAGCTCCGGCGCCGCGGCGCGGATCTGCCGCATGATCTCGTCGAGCACGTCGTCGGGCATCATCCCCTCCACTTGTTCACGAAGTTTCGCGACGGCAGCCGCGCCGGGCGCGCCTGGTCGGTAGCCGCGGCGGGCGCATCCTTCGCCGCTGCTGCCGTTCCCTGCAGATTTGCAGCGTCCGGCTGCAATTCCGGGTCGAACAGCGGCGGCTCGACCTTCGCCGCCAGGCGGTCCCAGTCGGCATCGCGCCAGCGGGTCATGCCGAGGTACGCCGCCGCCGCGTAGCCGTACACCCAGAGGTCCAGCGGCTCGTTGCGCGTGCCCTTCTTGAGCATCCACTCCGAGCGCGGCCGGCCCTTGACGTAGCGCGTGACGAGCTGCTCGGCGGTCAGGCCGCGATACCAGTCGTCGTCGAGCTCGGCCGACGTGTGCACGTAGCCCGGCCCCGGCGCGGTCAGCGCGAGCCGCTGGTAGAGCACGTACTTCGCCGTGTCCGAGCCAACCGGCCACACGCGCGCGCCGCGCTTGACCTTCTTCCCGCGCCAGTTCGTGTCGCGCTCGGACGGCTTGCCGATCACCGGCTTGCCCGGCTGCGACTGGCCCTTGACCGCGATCACGTGCCGGCCGGCGCGGGCCCGGGTGAACGTCTCGACCATCTGCGAATGGTGGCCGCCGTGGTCGACCGCCGTCGCCTGGATGCGCAGGTCGAGCCCGAAGGCGTTGCGCAGCGGCGTCTGCAGCAGCTCGTCCAGGCGGTCCCACACGACCTGCTCGGCCGGGTCGCCGTGGATCTTCTGGTAGTCGATCGTCCAGCACTCCTCGCCGCGGCCCCAGCCAAGGATCTGCAGCTCGAGGCGGTCGCCCTGCACGTCGACCGCCGCGGTGAGCAGCAGCGCGCCGCGCGGCACCGTCCGCAGCGGGTACGCCTCGGCGCGCTTCTGCACCTCGGCCTCGGCGACGCGGTTGCCCTGCAGCTCCCAGGTCTCGGCGAGCCGGGTGTTCGTCCAGACCTGCATCAGCGTCTGATCGCCGGCGTCGAGCGCGGCCTTCGCCTCCAGGAACTCGCGCACGATCGCCGCCCAGGATAGCCAGCCGAGCGGCGAGTAGAGGCTGTTGATCCAGTAGCCGCGGGTGCGCGCCGCCGGCGCCTCGGCGCGCCACTCGCCGCGGGCCAGCATGTCGGTCTTGTTCGCCTCGTCGATCAGCGCCCCGCAGTGCTCGCAGGCGTAGCGGACGTGCTCCGGGCTGCCCTCCGGCCAGCGCAGGTTCGCCCAGCGCAGCACCTGGTGCTCGCCGCAGTCGGGGCACGGCACCCAGTAGCGCCGGCGGTCGCTCGCCTCGTACGCCTGCTCGATCCTGGACTCGCCCTTGATCGTGCAGGTCGAGGTCTTCAGCCGCTTCCGGCGCGCGAACGTGTCCTGCCGCTTCTCCGCGATCGAGATCGGGTCGCCCTCGTCGTCGATCGACAGCGGGTAGGCGTCGACCTCGTCGAACAGAAGGTCGCGCGCCGGCATCGAGCGCAGTCCGGCCGCGCTGTTGGCGCCGGCGATGACCAGGATGCCGCCGTCGTACTCCTTCTCGAGCAGCGTGTTCCCGGAGTCGCGCGCGCGCGCCGGCTGGACGCGACCGCGCAGGACCGGCGTCGAGTCGATCAGGCTCGCGACCCGCTGCTTCGAGTAGCGCTTCGCCAGGTCGAGCGTCGGCTGCACGAGCAGGATCGGGCCCGGCGCGTGGTGGATCGAGTAGCCGATCCAGTTGTTGCAGGTCTCGCTCTTGCCGAGCTGCGTGCCGGCCCACAGCACGACCTCCTCCACGTCCGAGTCGACCGACAGCGCCTCCATGATCTCGCGCAGGTACGGCGTGCGGTCGGTGCGCCAGGGCCCGGGCTCCGAGGCGGCCTTGCCGGACAGCACGCGGTAGCGGTCGGCCCACTGCGCGACCGTCAGCGGATCGCGCGGGCGGAAGCGCTCGAACGCCTCCTGGACGACGACGGCCGCGTCAGCCAGCATGCTCGACCTCGGGCATGCCCATGTCGGCGACCGCCTTGCGGATCTGCGCCAGCTCGTCGCGCACGAACTGCCGCACGGTGCGGCGGTGCTCGTCGTTCACGCCCAGCGCTGCAGCCGCGCGATCCGGCAGCGCGTCGAACTGCACCTCGAGCGCTGCGATCCGCCTGGATAGCTCCTGGGCGATCCGGGCGCGCTCCACCAGCTCGCCGGCCGCTTTGCGCAGGTTGAGCTCGGCGATCTGCGCCTCGGCCGCCTCGCGCCGGTTGCGCCAGTCCGCGGCCGTGGGATCGGCCGGAGCCGGCAGCACGGCGCCACGGTTGGCGTTCTGCGCGAGGCCGCGGCGCGCCTGGTCGGGATCCGTGCGCGCCGCCCAGAGCGTGTCGGCGACCAGCGGGTCCAGCTTGCCGTCGACGAGCGGGATCCCGCACCGCCGGATTGCTTTGCTGACGGCCGGGCGCGACACGCCCCGCCGCCGGGCGTATTCCGACGGCGAGATGAGCACCCTGTTAACCGCAGACGCCACCGATTGCCCCTGCCGTTAACACCCGAGCGCGCCAGTCACTAGCGCTAGATCGCGCTCGCGAATGACC
>CAZQTL010000027.1:0-28281 GCA_964595975.1 uncultured Thermoanaerobaculia bacterium
GGTCGCCGTTGAGATCGGCGAACGCCGGAGAGCTCGAGTAGACGACAGCGCCCGGGAGAGAGATGGGAAAGCCCGCAGCCGGAACCGGTAGCGCGCCCGGCGCGGGTCCGGCAAGCGCGGCCATACCCGCGAAAGCGATCCAGAGACAGGTGCGCTGGCAACGTGTGTTCATGACGAGGTGGCGGTCCCGCCCGCGATGCGCGGGCAGTCTGGCACGCAACAATCTATCAAAGGCCGCTCGCGCCGCCCATGGACTGCTTCACGCTCGCGCTGCCTGTATCCGCGCGATCCACGCCCGCGCCGGCGGTCCTGCGAACCGGCCGCGGTCGCGCCTCACGGCGCGAGCGCTTCGAGCCGCGCGGCGATCCTCTCCGCGGCGTGGCGCCAGGTCCACTTCGCGGCCATCTCGCGGGCTGCCGCGGCGCCTTTGGCGCGCGCTTCGTCCTGGTTCTCGTAGACGTGGCGCAGCAGGTGGCGCAGGTGTTCTTCGTCGGCCTTCGCCCAGCGGAAGCCGGCGTAGTAGGGGCACTTGGCGACCGCCGGGATGAGGTCGGCGACCGCCAGGCGGTAGGCGATGCCGTCGTGGACGAACTCGGAGTGCGAGCTCCAGTCGGAGGCGATCGTCGGCAGGCCGGAGGCCATCGCTTCCATGAGTGGCATGTCCCAGCCCTCGCCGCGCGATACGGCGAGGAAGCAGTCGGCCGAGCGGTAGAGCATCGGCAGCTGGGCGTGCGGGAAGTCGAGGTTGAAGAGGTACGAGATCTTGCCGCCGCCGGGCTTGAGCCCGAGGTTGCGGATCTCGGTCTTCAACTTCAGATGCGGGTCGCGATTGCTGATCTTGCACAGCAGCCGCACCGGTTCGTCGGCGCGGAAGGTGTCGTTGAAGGCGCGCAGCAGCAGCCACGGGTCCTTGCGCTCCCCCCACTCGAAGTTGGCGAGGAAGACGAACTCGCCGGTCGGGCTCGCCAGTCGGCGGGCCCCCGGGTGGAAGTACTCGGTGTCGACGCCCAACGGGATGAGATGCACCGGACGCGTCAGCCCCGAGGCGAGGAAGCCCTGGCGGTTGAACTCCGAGGGCACCCAGATCTCGTCCATCTCGTTCGCCTGCTCGACCCAGTCGCGCGGGAAGCCGTCGACCTCCAGCATCGTGAAACCGACCCGCACCTTGCCGGTGGCGCGGCGGAAGACGTCGCCCTGGCCGTAGACCACCGAGACCCCCGACGCGGCGTGCGCCTGCGGCACGTCGCGGCTGCGGACGACGTTCAGGTAGTAGTCGCCGGTGTTCTCCGGCTCCTCCACCTTGAATGGCGATCCTTTGCCGTAGACGTAGCGATAGACGCAGCGCACTCCGAGGTGATGGTCGAGCTCGTGCAGGTAGGCGCGGCTCGAGCGCGCATAGCCGGTCGGGAAGTTGAGAATCGACTGCCAGACGAGCTCGCGGCGGTAACGACCGTCGAGCTCGGCCTGCCACTTCTGGCGAAACACCGCCCGGCTGCGCTCGAAGAGCGCCGTGCGGGCGCCGTCGTCGCCGGCGGTCGAACCGTGCTCGTCGTGCACCACCTGGGCATCGCCGGCATAGAGGGTGCGGAAGCCCGCGCGGCGGGCGCGCAGGCAGTAGTCGGTGTCCTCGAAATACGATTCGAAGTCCTCCGCCAGCCCGCCGATGGCGTCGATCACCGCGCGCTTGAGGTAGGCCACCGCGAAAGTGATCCCTTCGACCTCCCGCCGGCCGGTGCACTGGCCGACCTCGCGCTCGAGGGCGCCGATCTGCTGCCCCCACATGGTGTCGGGCAGGATGTAGGTGCCGGCGTGCAGCAGCCGGCCGTCGCCCAGCACCTGGCGGCAGCCGACGATGCCGACCTCCGGCGCCGAGTAGGCCGCCGCGCGCAGGCGCTGCAGCCAGTCGCGGCGGGGGAACTCGAGGTCGTTGTTGAGCAGGACCACATCCCGGTCGGGCGGCACAGCGGCGATCCCGGCGTTGTTGCCGCGCACGAAGCCGAGGTTCGCCGGCAGGGCGAGGAGCCGCACCGCCGGATAGGCCGCCAGCCGCTCTGGCGTGCCATCGGTCGAGCCGTTGTCGACCACCAGCAGCTCGGCACCCGAGAGGTCGCTCGTCAGCAGCGTTTCGAGACACCGCCGGGTCAGCTCCCATCGATTCCAGGTGAGCAGGATCAGGGTGACCGGCGGCAGGACCGGGGTCTCCGCACCCGGCGGCGGATTCCAGGTCACTCGGACGGTTCCGTGCCGGCGGCGGCGAGGTCCCGGGTCGCGGGCCAGGGGGCAGCGGCGGCGCGCGGCGAAGCGCCCGCCGCGACGGGACTCGGCGTGAGCGAGGTCCAGAGGTCCTGCAGGGTCTCTTCGAGATCGGCCGGGGCGATCAGCGTCGTCTCGTTCCAGTACTCCGGCTGATGGGCGAGGCGCGGCAACGGCGCGAGCCCGTCGGCCAGGCGGGCGAGCTGCATCAGGTCGGCGGGCCGCAGCAGGGTCTGCAGCAGGCGCAGCTCGCGCGACCGCCGGTCGAGCGCGTCTTCGAGGGCCGCGACCCGCCCTTCGAGGCGCGCGATACGCAGCCGGAGAGCCTCTGGACCGGTCTCGCTCACGGTTCCTCCCCCGCCCTTTCCGTTCATCCTCACCAGGCCCTGCCGAAGAGGCCCCGCAGGCGCTGCAGCACCTTCCAGCTCAGCGATCGCGTCACGGCATCGTGAAAATGCGAGAGCTCGCGCAGGCGGGACTCGAGCTCCGCCAGATCGCGGCGCGGCGGCCCGGCCGCGGGGACCGGCAGGTCCGCCTCGTCGCCGCCGAGCGCGATGCGGCTCAGGCGTTCGCCGCGCTCCGCCCGCTCGCGCGCCGCGAGACCGGCGTCGAACGCCGCGCCCTCGAGCTCGCCCAGGCGCCGCACCTGGCGCAGGAGATCCAAGTCGACCATGGAGTGAGACATCTTATCCCGGCCGCTCGAGGATCTCGTTCAGCATGCGGGCGATGCGCTCCGGATCGTGCAGCTCGCGCACCAGCTGCGCGCCGACGCTCGCGCGGGCCCGCGCCGCGACCGGGTTGGCGATCAGACCGTGGAGCGTCGTCACCCAGGAGGCTTCGTCCTCGGGAATGGCCACGCAGCGGGCGAGCGCCGGATCGAGCCCTTCGGCGGCGGCGGCGGTAGCGACCGCCGGGATCCCCGCCGCCAGCGCCTCGAGGAGCTTGATCGGCGTGCCGGAGCCGGCGAGGAGCGGCGCCAGGGCGACGTCGGCGCCGGCGAGAAGCGCCGGCAGGTCCGCCGGATCCGCGATCAGGCGGCCGCCCAGGCGGCGTATGCGCCGGTCCAGGGCGCGCGGCGGCCGGGCCCCGGCAACCAGCAGCCGCGCGCGCGGATGCCGGCGCACCACCTCCGGCCATACCCGGTCGAGGAACCAGCCGATGCCGCGCGCGGTCGGGAAGTAGCCGAGATTGCCGGTGATGGCCAGCTCGCATTCGCCGGCCGGCGGCAGTGGCCGCCCGGCCGCGAGAGGGGCGAGGTCGGGCAGGGCGAGCGGCACGACCGTCAGCCGCTGGGCGAGGTGCGGCGGCAGGGAGGCGGCCAGATGCCGCCGGTCGCGCTCCGAGACCAGCAGCGACGCCGCGCTCGCGGCGATCATGCGGCGCTCGTCGGCGGCCAGCCGCCGGGCCTCGAAGCGCAGCAGCGGCCGCATCCAGAAGCGGTCGCGGGCGGCGCGACGCTCGAGATTGAGCGACAGGCTGTCGACCAGGTCGAGCACCCAGGGCGTCGCCGTCAGCTGGTCGGTCACGCCGGCCAGGCGCACCAGCTGCAGGACGACGCGGTCGAAGTGTGGCGCGAGCTCGCGCAGGCGGCGCGAAAGATCCGCCGAGGCGACGAGGCCGCTCTCGAGCGAGCGCCCGCCGAGGAAGGCCGAGCCCACTCCCGGCACCGCCGCCAGACGCGGCCGGCGGAACGTCTCGATGGCGAAGGCGGCGGCTCCGGGCGCGAGCGGCGGAGCCGGAGTGCGCGCCCCCTCGGGCACCAGCAGGGTCACGTCGTGCCAGCGGGAGAGGCCGTGGGCAAGCTGCAGCAGGCGTACCTGATAGCCCTTGCGCGTCGGCCAGGGCCAGGCGGTGGAGACCAGCAGGATCTTCATCGCTGGCCGGCCCCGGCCGCCCCTTCGACGAGGCGGTCGGCCAGCGCCGCGAAGCGCGCCGCGAAATGCGCCGGCGCGTGATCCGCCGCCAGCCGGGCGCGCCCGCCGTCGATCAGGCGGTCGGCAAGTCCCGGCATCGTGCGCAGACGTTCGACGGCGACCGCGAACTGCTCGGCGTTGCGGGCCAGCAGAAGCTCCCGCCCGTCGCCCGCGTGCAGTCCCGATGCCGCCGCGGGGCTGGCGACGATCACCACCCCGCGCGCCCAGGCTTCGAGGATCCGCATGCGAACGCCGGAGGCGATGTCGAGCGGCAGCACCAGGACTGCGCCGGGCGCGAAGGCCTCGGCGGAGCTCGCTGGCGCCCGGTGGACGTAAACGCCCGGGCGCTCGGTCCGTGCCCTCCCGTCGGCGGTCGCTCCGAACCAGTGCAGCAGGGCGCCGGGGCTCGCCGCCCGGACACGCGGCCAGATCTCGTCGACGAAACGCCGCTCGCCGCGGCGATTCGGTTCCCAACCGGAGCTGCCGAACAGCACCATGGCTGGATCGCCGGCCAGCCGCTGGGTCCCGCCGGCGAGCTCGCCGGGGAAGGGCGGCGCGAGGACTTCGACCGCCGCTCCGCCCGGGACGAGGGCACGCAGCCGCTCGCCATCGGCTTCCGAGAGCGCAATCGTCGCCGCAGCGGCTGCGACCGCCGCGCGCTCGGCGCGCGCCAGCCGGGCGGACTCGCGCAGCAGCAGCGAGCGCGCGATGCCACCGCTCGCCTCGCCCAGCTGCCGCCAGAGATCGCTCTCGACGTTCTGCGCCCGCAGGACCCGCGGCAAACCCCAGGGCACGGCGGGGGCGCTCGACGCGAACGCCTGCAGCTGCTCCGCGACCACCAGTCGATAGGGCCGCTCGCCGGGCTCGGCGAGCTCGCGCGCCACCGCCCGGGCGAGATCCGGCAGGTCGTGGCGCGCCACGGAATAGGGCCGCCCCGAAGCCACCGCGGCGAGAGCGGAAACGGCCCGCGAGCGCGGCCGGGTGGCGACCAGCCGGGGCCGGCAGAATGGGCGCAGGGCCTCCTCGGCCGCTGCGAGCTCCCCCCTCGGCACGGGCGCGATCAGCGTCACCTCGACGGCCGACGTGGCGGCCAGAGCCGAGAGCGATTCGAGCAGCAGGAGCCGGCCACCGTCCGCGGGCGGCCACGGCGCCTTGGTCGCGATCCACAGCAGGCGCAATGCCGATGCGCTCCTGCGGCTCAGACCAGCTGGAGGAGGTGCCCGAGCTTTTCGCGCTTGGTGCGCAGATAGTCGCGGCTGTCGGCGCTCGGCGGAATCTCGAGCTGCACGCGCTCGACGATCTCGAGGCCGTAGCCGGAGAGCGCGACGTACTTGCTGGGATTGTTGGTCATCAGGCGCATGCGCTCGACCCCGAGATCGCGCAGGATCTGCGCCCCGACGCCGTAGTCGCGCTGGTCCGGCCGGAAACCGAGGCGCTCGTTGGCCTCGACGGTGTCGTGGCCCGCATCCTGGAGCTCGTAGGCCTTGAGCTTGTTGAGCAACCCGATCCCCCGCCCCTCCTGCAGCAGGTAGATCAGCACCCCGCGGCCGGCCTCCTGGATGCGCGACAGCGCCAGCTCGAGCTGCAGCCCGCAGTCGCAGCGCAGCGAACCGAAGATGTCGCCGGTGAGACACTGGCTGTGCACCCGGACGAGCACCGGCTCCTTGCCACCGAGGTCGCCGAGCGTCAGGGCGATGTGCTCCTCGCCGGTCAGATCGGAGCGGTAGGCGTGGATCGTCAGCTCGCCCCAACGCGAGGGCAATCGCGGCGAGGCCACCCGGCGCACCAGGGTCTCGTGCTCGAGCCGGTAGCGGATCAGCTCGGCGATGGTGAGCACCGCCAGGCCGTGCTCGGCGGCGAAACGCATCAGGTCGGGCACCCGCGCCATGGTGCCGTCGTCGTTCATGATCTCGCAGATCGCCGCCGCGGGCTGGAGCCCGGCGAGACGCGCCAGATCGACCGAGGCTTCCGTCTGCCCGGCGCGCTTCAGGACGCCGCCCCGCTTCGCACGCAGCGGAAAGACGTGTCCGGGACGCAGGAGATCGTCGGGCCGGGTCCCGGGCTCGACCGCGGTACGGATCGTCGCGGCGCGGTCGGCGGCGGAGATACCGGTCGTCGTCTTGCCGCGCGCCTCGATCGAGACCGTGAAGGCGGTCCCGAACGAGGAGGTGTTCTCGCGCACCATCGGCGGCAGGTCGAGCGCGTCGCAGCGCTCCTCGGTGAGCGCCAGGCAGATCAGGCCGCGGCCGAAGCGGGCCATGAAGTTGATCGACTCGGGAGTGACCATCTCGGCGGCGATCGCCAGGTCCCCCTCGTTTTCGCGATCCTCGTCGTCGACCAGGATGACCATCCGTCCGCGGCGGAACTCCTCCATCGCCAGTTCGACGGTGGCGAAAGTCGGCTCGGCTGGCGACGGCGGCAGGCTCATGGCGTTCGAATGGTAGCGCACTCGCGCCGGAATCCCCTTTTCAGAACGGATTGCCGAGGCTGATGAACCAGACGTAGGCGTCCTCGAACGGTTCGCGGTCGAGCTTCCACCCGACTTCGAGGCGCAGCGGACCGACCGGCGACAGGTAGCGCACCCCGAGGCCGAGGCCCCACTTGAAGGCGCCGAGATCGACGTCGCGGTAGTCGTTCCAGACGTTGCCGCCGTCGACGAAGAGCGATCCGCCGACCGGACCGGCGACCGGAAAGCGGTACTCGAGATTGAGCAGCGCCAGCCCGCCGCCACCCGCCGGATAGGGATCCGAGGTCGCCTTCGCCGGATCGAAGATCAGCGTCTCGCCGACGATGCCGAGCTCGTCGCGGCGATAGGCGCGATGCGTCGTGCGGCCGCCGGCGTAGAAGAGCTCGGCCGCCGGAACGCTCGCCTCGAGGGCGGCCCGGACCGAGTCCCCGGGGCCGCCGGCGAGCGGCTCGATGGCACCGCCCCGCGCGCTGCCGGCGAGGACGCCGAAGCGGCCGAGCGGCAGATATGCGGTCGCCTGGCCGAAGAGCTTGAGGAAGTGGGCGTCGGCGGCGACCGCCGGGAAGGCGTACTCGAGCTGGAACGAGCTGTTCCAGCCGCGCGTCGGATCGAGCGGGTCGTTGCGGCGGTCGTAGCCGACGGTCGGCGTGAGGCTGGCGACGCGGCCGTTGCGGCTGTCGAGCGGGATCTCGGAGTTGAAGAACGGATCGTCGGCCTGGAGCTCGACCAGGCGGTAGGAGAGGAACGACTGCAGCGACCAGCGCCCGAGCTCGCGTCCGACGACCAGCTGCCCGCCGCGACGGTCGACGCTGAAGTCCGGCCGGTCCTCGTGCTCGTCGTAGAGGGTGGTGAGGAACTCGGCGTGGAAGTTGCCGATATACGGCTGGCGATAGATGAGCCGCAGGTGCTGGTCCTTCTGGCCACCCAGGAGATCGAGCGAGATCGACGACGCCTTGCCGAAGAGGTTGCCCTGCGAGAAGCGGAGCAGCCCGCGCAGGCCGCTCTCCGAGTCATAGCCGGCACCGAGCTGCATCGACCGCGACTTGCCCTCCTCGAGATCGACCAGCAGCTCGCGTGCCTCTCCGCCTTCGGCCCCCGGGGCGACGCGCACGTCGACGCGGCTGAAGATCCCCAGGCTGTAGAGCCGGCGCTGCAGGTCGAGCACCGCCGCCTGGCGCACCGGATCGCCGGGCTCGACACCGAGGAAGCGCCGCACGACGCGCGGGTCGGTCTTGCGCAAGCCACGCAGGAGCGTGCGATCGACTACCCAGCGTTCGCCGGCGAACACCCGCAGGCGCACCGTCGCGGTGAGATCGTCGGCGCTCCACTCCACCTCCGACGAGACCAGCGCGCTGCCGTAGCCCTTGTCCTCGAGCAGGGCGCGCAGGGTATCGACGCTGCGCTCGAGCAGCAGTCGATGGAACGGACCGCCGGGTTGCAGAGGCAGCGCCTTCCTTGCCTCGCTCTCGTCGAGCGGCGCCGGTTCCTGCAGCACGATCTCTCCCACCCGACGGCGACGTCCCTCGACGATCGGGATCACCACTTCGAGGCGGTCCCCCTTCTCGAGGATCTTCGCCGGGCCGACCTGCGACTGGTCGAAACCCTCGAGCTGATAGAAGGAGCGCAGATTGGAGAGGTCGGCGGAAAGCTCCTCGTCCACCAGCCGTCCGCTGCCCGGCAGAAGAAAGCGCCGCGCGGAGGTCGTCATCAACCGTCGCAGCTTCTCGGCGTCGTAGCTCGCATTGCCCTCGAACCGCACCTCCTCCAACGTGAGTCGCGGCCCCGGTTCGACATCGAAGGCGAGGCGCACGACATCGGCCGAGCGCTCCTCGGTGTGATCGACCGTCACCCGGTAGTGCCCCTTCTCCTGGAAGTAGCGGCGGATGCGGTCGACCGACTGCAGCACGAGCGCCTCGTCGTAGCCGCTGTCGCCGAGGAACGGTACGAGGTCCTTCTTCTCGAGCTCCTTCAGCGCGATGCCCCGGGCGACGAACTCGACCTTCGGCCCCAGTCGCACGCTGAAGCCGAGGTCGGCCGCATGCGCTCCGGCATCCAGACTCACGGGCTGAAGCTCGACGACCGCCTCGCGATAGCCGCGGGCGAAGAGCCAGGTCTGCAGGCGCTCGACGTCGTCGTTCGCGACCTCCTTGCGGTAAGCCGACGCCGGCTTGGAACGCACGGCGGCGAGGAGATCGGCGTCGGTGAACGGCGGACTCGCGCCGGCGAAAGCGACCCGGCGCACTTGCGTCCGCGGGCCTGCGGCGACGCGGTAGAGCACCGCCACCTCGCGCCCCTGGTCGGCACCGGGTGAGACCGCGAGCCGCACCTCGGCATCGAGGTAGCCCTCCTCGATCAGCAGATCCTGGAGGCGATAGACGCCGCGCAGCAGGCGATCCTCGCGCAGTGGCTGGCCCGAACGCTGCGGCACGACGGCGAGCAGCCGGGTCTTTTTGACGCCGAGGTCGCCCTCCACTTCGACCGCGGTGACCTGGACATCGGTCCACAGCGCCACGACCGCGACGACGCCCGCCGACTCGCCGGCGGCGACCGGGCGGGAGTAGATTTCGACCTCCGAGGCGACGCCCGAGTAGCGCAGGCTCCGCAGGGTGCGCCGGATGCGGGAGTCGTCCATCGGCTCGCCGACGGCGAGCGAAACCAGCTCGCGCACCTCGCGGACATCGACCGGGGCATCGCTGCGAATCTCGATCTCGCGCACCACCGGGCCGGCAGCGGCCGGCAACACCGACGGCGCCGGCGGCGGACCGGCAGCCGCGGCAGCCGCGGACAGCAGCGCGCTGCACAACGCTGCGCGCAGACCCTGGAGGCGCGCCGGCATCAGAACCGCTTCTCCCAACGGGCATCGACGGCGTAGGACTCGTCGCCGTTCTGGGTCAGCACCAGGGTCAGGTCGTCCGAGACCTTCCACTCCACCTGCAGGACCTGCTGCGCCGTCGACGAGGGATCGACCGAGTAGGTGAGATAGACGCGGCTCGACAGGCGCTTGCCGACCGTCACCCGCGCCGCCGAGATGGTGTCGCCGCTCGCCAGCGGGTCGACCTTCAACCGGTCGATGCCGAAGAGCTTGCCGACGCGCGCGCTGACCAGCGAGGCGGCCTGCCCGTAGAGCAGGGTCTCGGCCGCCATCCCCGGTGCCGTCCCGGTTTGCGCCGTCTCGGAGAGGTCGGAGAGCCCGGAGGGCGTGCCGGTGGCGAGCAGCGAGAGCACGTCGTAGTCGGGCAGCGGCGGATCCGAGCCCAGGGTCGTGGAGGGCCGGGCGAGCGACCCGAGCACGGAGAGCGTCACCTGGTACTCGTTGATCTTGGTCCGCGCCACCACGTCGAGCAGGGGCTCGATGCGAGTCGGATTGGCGAAAGTGACGATCGCGCGATCGAGATCGTAGGTCGATCCGTTGTACTCGATCGTGCCCCCCGGATCCGTCGTCACCTCGCCGAACAGCACCGGATTCGCCAGCGAGCCGCGCAGCGCGAGATTGGCGCTGCCGGTGAGCTTGGCGAGGTTGTTGCGAACCCGCACGGCGTGGGCGGCGAGCACCGAGATGTTGAGGTAGGTCGTGCCCAGGAGCTCGTCGGCCTCGTCGACCTGGACGCGGGTGCGCGACAGCACGCGCTCGGCGATCTGGCGCGGAGCGAGATTGATGTCCTGCAGGTAGAAGACCCGGTCGAGCACCAGGGAGCCGGCGAGCTGGCGGCCCTCCGCCGTCGACTGCAGCGTGAAATCGCCATCGCCGCGCACCAGCCAGCCTTCGGGGTAGCGCAAGGAGGTACGGCGCGTGGCGATCTGCGCGCGATAGGCGAGCGGCTTTCCCGGTGCAGCGAGATCGAGCCGGCCGCTCGCCGTGATCGTGCCGCCGGCGAGATCCGAACGCAGGTGGTCGAGCACCACGACCCCTGGATAGAGCAGCACCAGTCCCTGGATGCGGTCGAAGCTGTGGGGAAAGCGGGCGGGAATGTAGCGCGCATCGGTGAGATCGGCCTGACCGTTCCACTCCGGCTGCTCGAGGGTCCCCTTGACCGTGGCGAGCACGGCGACTTCGCCGGTGAGATCGATGCCGAGGAACCCTTCGAGCCAGTCCACCGAGAGTCCGGCCTGCAGCCGAAGGTCGAGCGCCGCCTCGGCCGGAGTCAGGTCGACCTTTCCGGAGAGAAAGAGCTCGTCGCCGGTGCCCCGCTCGCCGAGGTAGAGCGAATCGATCACCAGCACGGAACCGTCATAGCGCGCCGCGATCGGCTCGAGTGGCTGCAAGTGATGCTGCTCGTAGATCAGGTCGAGATCCGGCACACGCACCGTCAGCATCGCCGGTGCGTCCGCCGCGAGCCGGACGTCGATCTCGGACGAGAGACTGCCGGAGAGCCGCTCGACCGGCTGCCCGACGGCGAGCGCGACCAGACGGTCGAGCCGGTCGCTGGTCAGGTGGAAGCGGAGATCGCCGCTCTCGCCGGCGACGAAACCGCCGCCACCGGCGACGGTGAGCAGACCGGGCAGATCGAGTTTCGCCGTGAGCTCGCGGTCGGCGAGCTCGAGCCGGAGCGTGCCGGCGACGAGCGGCCCGGGCGCATCGCCGCCTGTCCCTGGCAGCGCCAGGTCGGCGAGCTGGGCGTCGACGACCAGCCGGGGCGCGGTGAGCGTGCCGGAGAGCTCGGCGGTGAGCGCCACCGTGCCGGCAAGGCGCCCGCCGGACACGGTCCTCCAGGGCTCGGCAGCCAGGTCGAAACGGGGACCGGCGACCGTGAAGCGCAGCCCCTCGTCCGCAAAGGTGAGATCGCCCTGGCCGGTCAGCAGTCCGGCAGGCGACTGGAGGCGCACCTGCTGCACGCGCAAGCGGTCGGCATCCCAGTCGAGGTCGGCGTCGAGGCGATCGAAGGCGATGCCGGCGACGGTCGCCGGAGCGACGGCGCCATGCATCTCGCCGGTCATGTCGTCGAGCGACCCGCCGAGCCGGAGGCTGCCGGTCGCCTCGCCGTCGAGCGGCAGCGGAGCCGGCAGCCAGGGCATCGCCTCGGCGACCGGCCAGGCGCGGAAGTCGACCGTCAGCGCGACGGCCGGAGGCGCGGCGCCGCCCGCCGTCCCGGCGCCGATCGGCAGGGCGCCGCGCACACTCAGCGAAGCCGCGCCGCGGGTCAGCTCGATACCGAGCTCGCGGACCGCGGTCTCGTCGAGCGTCAGGCTGCCGGCGGCTCGCGCCGCCGAGCCGCCGGGAGCGTGCAGGTCGGCGAGATCGAGCGTCAGCTCGACGGTCGTCGCGGGTCCGCCCAGGGCGACGTGCGCCGTGAGACCGCCCCGGCCCGAATCGGGCAGCCAGAGCGGCCAGGGCGAGGTCGCGACGAAAGGTTGCAGCCGCGCGACCTGACCGAGGTCGTCGCTGTCCACCTCGACTTCGAGCTCCCCCTGCCTGCCGACGAGGTCGTACGCGCCGCGCAGCGAGATCCGCTGCTTCGCCGCAGCGACCTCGACCGTCTCCAGCTCGAGGCGTCCCTCCACCAGCCGCAGGACCGCGGTGCCATCCACCGGCAGCTCGCCCGTGGCCTGCGGCGGCAGCGCGCGCAGCTCGAGCGTCGCCGAGCCCACGCCGCGCCGGGCGTCGTTCAACGGAAACTCGTAGCTCACCTCGCCGTGCGCCGAGGCCGAGAAGGCCGGGGACGGCAGGTCGAGCGCAGCGAGCACGCCGCGCAGCCGCGGCCCGTCGGCCTTCAGGGCGAGGTGAGCGAAGGGCCCGGGCCGCTCGAAGTCGACGTCGAAGGTGCCCGCCACCGGGCCGCCGGCGAAGACCGCCCGCTCGAGCGTCAGGCCGAGGCTCGAGATCCGGGAGCCGCCGCTCGCCACCTGCCCTGCGAGGTCGTCGAGACGAAGTCCGAACAGATCCACCCCCGGCGACGTCAGGCGACCTTGCAGCGCGATCTCCTTGCGCTGGAAACGCACCGCGCCTTCGAACCGCAGCGGGCCCGCGATGTCGCCCGAGAGGTAGCCCAGCTCGTCGAGGAATCGCCCCTCCGTGTCGACGACGCCGTGAATCTCGCCGTTCGTGCCGCCGTGCCAGCCGACGAAGCCGGCGACGCGGGCGTCGAACCCGGGCGACCCCAGGCGCGCGGCGAGGATCTCCACGCCGTTGTCGCGCAGCCGCACCTTCGCGGCGAGCGTCGCGGGCCAGGGCAGCGCGCCGGGCAGCGTCGTGACGACCTCCTGCGCCGTCACGTTCCCCTGCAGTTGCGTCCCGCCGAGCCCGGAGAGGCGCAGGAGCAGGGCGCGGGCGGAGACCGCGAGCGGCACCCGGCGGTCGTCGAGCTCGAATTCGCCGTCCTCGACGTACAGCCCGCCGATGCGCACCGCGAAGCGGCCTTCACCGCCGCCCCCGGCGATGTCGGGCAGGTTGTCGCTGCCGTCGGGATAGAGCTCGAGATGCATCCGCACGCCCTGGGCCGAGACCGTCTGCAGATCGAGCAGGTCGCGCTGCAGGGCGTCGAGGTCGGCATCGACCCGCAGGCGACGGATCGACAGCAACAGCGGATCGGAGGGCTTCGGGCCGGCGATCGAGAAGTCCTCGATGCGCAGGGCGAACGGCAGCAGCTCGAAGTCGAGCCGCCCGAGCCGCACCTGGCGATGCAGGAGCTGCGACAGCTGTTGCTCGAGCCGCGCCGCGATCCGCTCGCGGGCGAAATCAGAGGAGAGAAAGGCGCGCAGGCAGAGCAACACGAAGGCCGCCGCGACGAGCGACCAGAAGAACGGGCGGACGACCCAGCGGCGGATCCGCAGCCAGACCAAGGACCGCTACTCTCCCCAGTGCAGCTTGTTGCGGAGACCCTCGAAGATCGAGCTGCGTTCGCCGGTTCGCACCAGGTAGGCCGGCTGCGAGGCGCGCGTCACCCGGATGCGGTCGCCGAAGCCGATCTCGCCGCCCTCCTGGCCGTCCACCGTGAGATAGACACGGTCGGCGCGCGATCCCGGGGCGTCGTCGCGCGCCTCGATCGCGACTTCGATGATGCTCGTGTCCGGCACGACGAGCGGCCGCAGCGTCAGCGTGTGCGGACAGATCGGCGTCAGCACCGAGACCGGCAGGAGCGGGTGGAGAATCGGCCCGCCCGCCGAGAGGTTGTAGGCGGTCGACCCGGTCGGCGTCGACACCACCAGGCCGTCGGCGCGGTAGCGCGCCACCAGGCGCCCGTCGACCGAGAGCAGGAGCTCGATCATGCGCGACAGCGCGCTCTTCGCCAGCACGACGTCGTTCAGCGCCCGGAACGTCGCGCGCTCCCCGCCCGCCTTGGTCTGCTCGACCTCGAGCAGCGAGCGCGGCTCGACGGCGTAGCGCCCGGCCAGGACTTCGAGGAGCGCGGGATAGAGCTCGGAGCGCGCGACTTCGGTGAGAAACCCGAGGTGCCCGAGATTGACTCCCAGAATCGGCGGACCGCCCGCCGCCTTGCGCGCCACCGACAGGAGCGTCCCGTCGCCACCGAGGACGACGACGAGATCGCAGCGCGCCCCGGGGGCGAGCGGCCCATCCCCCGCCCGCCCGCTCTCGCGGGCGGTGCCCGGCTCGACGAGCACTTCGAGCCCGCGGCGTCCGAGCCACTCGACCAGCTCGCGCGCGACTCCTGCGGCGTCGGCGCTGGCGGCCTTCGCGACCACTCCGACCCGGCGTGCCCCGCGCGGCTCGATCACGCGCGCTCCGGCAACGCCGCCGAAGGGGCCGGCGCGGGCGGCCGTCGCAGCAGGGCGAAAGCCTCGCGGTTGCCTTCGGCTCCCGCGACCGGCGAATCGAACGTGCCGGCGAGCTCGAGCCCCAGCGCCGCGAGCTCGCGGGCCCGCAGCTCGATCGTCGACTGGCGGAGAGACTCGTCGCGCACCAGACCTCCCTTGCCGACCCCGCTGCGGCCGACCTCGAACTGCGGCTTGATCAGGGGCAGCAGCACCCCTCCGGGGCCGAGATGCGGCAACAGCGCCGGCACGACCTTGGCCAGGGAGATGAAGGATACGTCGACGACGATGAGATCGAACGGCCGATCGAAGGCGTCGGCGGCGAGGTAGCGCGCGTTGATCCGCTCTCGCACCTCGACCCGCGGGTCGTTGCGCACCTTGAGATCCAGCAGGCCGTAGCCGACGTCGAGGGCGGTGACGTGCGCCGCGCCGCGCTGCAGCAGGCAGTCCGAGAAGCCGCCGGTCGATGCACCGACGTCGAGGCAGCGCCAGCCCGCAGGGTCGACGGCGAAATGGTCGAGGGCAGCGGCGAGCTTGCCGCCGGCGCGCGAGACGTAGGGTTCCGCCTGGCCGACCAGCTCCAGCCGGACGTCGTCGCGCATCGGGCTGCCGGGCTTGTCCACCCGCACGCCGTTGACGCCGACCTGTCCGGCCATCACCGCGCGTCGCGCCTTCTCGCGGGTGGCGAAGAGGCCACGCTCAACCAGTAGCTGGTCGAGACGCACCGCTCGCACCCCTGGGACCTGCGGCTTCGGATCCCGCACCCTGCGGCGAGACCGCTCCTGGCGCTCCGTCTCCCTCCGCGCCGCGGCGCTCGCGCGCGCCGGCCGACTTGGCGAAGAAGCTGCGGAAGCGGAAATAGAGGCCCTCGGCGTCGAGGCCGAGCAGCTTGCGCAGAACCTCCTGGGAGCCGTGGGGCACGAACTTGTCCGGGACTCCGAGGGTCAGGGTCGTCACTTCGGCGAGCTCCATCTCCGACAGCGCCTCGAGAACCGCGCTGCCGAAGCCGCCGGCGAGGGAGTGCTCCTCGACCGTCGCCAATCGCGCTCCGCCCTCGGCCTGGCTCGCCTGCTCGATCTGCAGCGCCAGGAGCTCCCGGTCGAGCGGCTTGACGAAGCGGGCATTCACCAGGGTGACTTCGATGCCCTCCTTGGCCAGGCGTTCGATCGCCTCGAGCGCCGGATAGACCGTCGAGCCGACCGCCCACACCAGCCCGTGCCGGCCCCGGCGCAGCACTTCCGCCTTGCCGATCGGCAGCTGACGGAACTCGGCGTCGAGCGCGACACCGATGCCGTTGCCCCGCGGATAGCGCACCGCCGTCGGGTGCGGCTGCTCGACCGCCGTGGCGAGCATGTGCTGCAGCTCGTTCTCGTCCTTCGGCGCCATGACGATCGAGTTCGGGAACATGCGGAAGTAGGCGTAGTCGAAGAGGCCGTGATGCGTCCAGCCGTCGTTGCCGGCGATGCCGCCGCGATCCAGCGCGAAGGTGACCGGCAGGTCCATCAGGCAGACGTCGTGGAAGATCTGGTCGAAGCCGCGCTGCAGGAAAGTCGAGTAGATCGCCACCACCGGCCGCATGCCGCCCAGGGCCAGCCCGCCGGCGAGAGTCACCGAATGCTGCTCGGCGATGCCGGTGTTGAGGAAGCGCTCGGGAAACTGCTCGGCGAACGGAATGAGACCGGTGCCGTCGGGCATCGAGGCGGTGATCGCGACGATGCGCGGGTCGTGCTCGGCGAGGCGCACGATCGTCTTGCCGAAGATCGAGGTGTAGGAGGGAGCCGATCCCGGCTTTCCCTTCTGAATGCCGGCGACGGGATCGAACGGCGACGGTCCGTGATACTCGACCGGCTCGTCTTCGGCGTACTTGTACCCCTTGCCCTTCTGGGTGATGCAGTGCAGCAGCACCGGCCCGTCGATCGCCTTGGCGCTCTCGAGCGCTTCGAGCAGCGCCGGGATCGAGTGGCCGTTGACCGGGCCGACGTAGCGGAAGCCGAGCTCTTCGAACAGCGTGCCGGGCGTGAAGACCTGCCGCAGACCCTCTTCCAGCCCCTTGGCCACCTCGACCATCGGGTCGCCGATGCCGGGAATCTTGTGCAGCACCTTCTTGATGTCGTCCTTGAGCTTGGCGTAGTGACGTCCGGCCATCAACGCTTCGAGATACTTGGTCAGCGCCCCGACCGAAGGGGAGATCGACATCGAGTTGTCGTTCAGGATGACGATCATCTTGGTCCCGAGGTGGCCGGCCTGGTTCATCGCCTCGAACGCCATCCCGGCGGTCATCGAACCGTCGCCGATGACCGCGACGACCTGGTGCGACTCCTGGCGCAGGTCGCGCGCCACCGCCAGGCCGAGCGCGGCGGAGATCGACGTCGACGCGTGCCCGGCGGCGACCACGTCGTATTCCGACTCGCTGCGCAGGCAGAAGCCCGACAGCCCGCCGTACTGGCGCAGCGTCGACATCCGGTCGCGCCGCCCGGTGAGGATCTTGTGCGGATAGGTCTGATGCCCGACGTCCCAGACCAGCAGGTCGCGGGGAGTGTCGAAGAGGTAGTGCAGGGCGATGGTCAGCTCGACCGTGCCGAGGTTCGAGGAGAAATGGCCACCGGTCTCCGAAACTGCTGCGACGATCTCGTCGCGCAGCTCGTCGGCGAGCTGCGGCAACTCCTCGCGGGACAGTCGCCGGAGCTCATGCGGATTGGAGACGCGATCGAGTAGTTTCATGGGTTCTCCGGGGTGGGACTCAGTTTCGACTCCGCGCGCCGTCCGGAATCTCCGGGGGCCTCAGGAGCCGCGACGGTCGAGGAACGAGATCAGCTGCTCCCAGAGCTCGCGGTCCCGCGGCAGGCCGGCTATCCGGTCCAGCGCTTCCAGACCGAGTTCCTTCAGGCGCCCGCGGCTCCGGTCGAGCCCGTAGAGCGCGGGATAGGTGAGCTTGCTCGCGGCGGCGTCCTTTCCAGGCGTCTTGCCGAGAGCGGAGGCGCTCCCTTCGACGTCGAGAATATCATCGCGGATCTGGAACAGCAGTCCGATGGTCCCGCCTAAGTCGCGCAGAATCAGATCTTCGGCTGGAGACACCGCGGCGTAGACGCCGCCCAGCCGGAGGCTGGCGGTGAGCAGGGCGCCGGTCTTGCCACGATGGATGCGGTCGAGGGCCTCCGCTGCGGACGGACCGGGCGTCCACCCCGCCTCGGCGGCGAGATCCTCGACCTGCCCGCCGATCATCCCGCCGCTGCCGATCGCTGTGCCGACCAGCGAAACGGCGCGCGCACGGAGCTCTCCGGGCAGGCTCTCGGGGAGCTCGGCGAGGATCGTCAATCCGAGAGTGAGGAGCGCATCGCCGGCGAGGATCGCCGTCGCCTCGTCGAACTTGCGGTGCAGCGTCGGCCGACCGCGCCGCAGGTCGTCGTCGTCGAGCGCCGGCAGGTCGTCGTGCACCAGGCTGTAGGTGTGCACCAGCTCGACCGCTGCCGCGCCGGCGAGGAGGGCCGCCTCGGACGCGCCAAAGGTCCTGCCGGCGAGGAGCACCAGGGCGGGCCGCAACCGCTTGCCGGCGCCGAGAACGCTGAAGCGCATCGCCTCGTGCAGGCGCCGGGGTGGCGCGCCCGCCTCCGGCAGCAGGCGATCGAGCTCGCCATCGACCGCCGCCCGGCTCGCGGCAAGGAAGCGTTCGAACCCGGCCTCCCTGCTCAACTGGCGATCTCCCCCGGCGCGTCGATCTCGAGGCAGAACGGTGCCGCGAGCAGCAGGAGAGCGACCCGCTGCACCTCGGTGTCACCCCAGTTGTTCTCGAACAGGCCGGCCACGGAGAAGGCGATCAGCGCCGCGGAGACCCCCAGCCACACGTCGGCGCGGGTGCCGGTGCCCGCCGCCGCTCTTTCGGCGAAGTAGCCGCGCCGCGCCCGCATCAGCGCCACCCCCAGGAGCGCGAGATAGCTCGCCAGCGCCGGCAGGCCCCGTTCCGCGGCGAGCTGGGCGTAGCTGTCGTGCAGGTGGGGCACGTTGAGCCGGGCGGCGCTGGTGTGACGGTAGATGGGGTAGAGCCGCTCCACCATGTTCGGGCCGATGCCGAGCAGCGGGTGCTCCGCGACCATCCGGACGCCCGCCTCGAGCATGCAGAGCCGGTCGTAGCTCGACTCGTCCGAGAGGTTCGTCACCGAAAGGGCGCGAGCCAGAACGGGCACCGGCGCCAGCACGACGAACGCCGCCGCCGCCGGCAGCACCCAGAGAAGCAGCCGCCGACGGCGCATCCAGAGCAGCCAGCCGCCGCCGACAGCGAGGCCGATCCAGGCGTTGCGGGTCAGCGACCCGACCAGCGCGAGATTGATCGCGACGAGCGCCGCCCAGGCCAGCCAGGGCGCCCCGAGCCGGCTCGGCCGCAGGGCTTCGGACGGGGCGGCCCGCGGCCGGAACATGAGTCGAGCGATCAGCAGCAGGTCGACCAGCAGCAGGATGCCCGAGAAGGTCATGACGTGCGAGAACGGGCCGCGGATCCGCCGGTCGAGGTCGCCGAATCCGATCCAGAACTGGGCGAGCCCGGCCGCCGCCGCCAGAGCCGTGGCCAGGATCGCGGCGTCGAAGAGCCAGCGCAGGCGCCGCTCTCCGGCGATCGATCCGATGGCGAGCGGCAGCGCGGCGAGAGTGAAGAGCTCACGCAGCGCGTCGAGACTGGTCGCCGGGTCCTGCGAGAAGACGACCGCGATCGCCAGCAGGGCGGCATAGACCAGGGCGGCGACAAGCAGGGGCCGGGCGCGGCGAAACGCCGCGTCGCGGGCCTCGCGCAGGAGCGGAAACAGCGTGATGCCGAGCCCGAGGGCGACGTTCGAGAGGGCAATGCCGAACAGGGTCAGCAGGTGTGCGGCGTAGAGGCCGAAGCGCAGCCGCTCGCGCGTCGCCGGAGTCCAGGGGGCGAGGCGGAACGGCGCAGGAGACCCCACGAGGGTGGCCGACCCGGCGCCCTAGCGGGCGAGCGCCGAAGCCGGCAGGGCTTCGTCCACCAGCATGACGGGGATGTCGGAGACGATCGGGAAGACGAGCTGCGATGGCGCGCACAGCAACCCCTCCTCGACCACCGGCATCTCGTCGCGAAAGTGCTCGCGATAGCGCTCCACGAGCGTCCGGCGGAGCGCCTCCGGCAACGCCACGCGCTCGAGCGCACCGCGGCACTGCGGACAGACCAGAATGGCGAGCAGTTCGGGATCGAGGGGCATCGTGGCGAGGGCCGAAAGTCTCGAGGCGCCCAGAAGATAACACGCCGGTGGGCGCCGGCGGCCGGCCGGCGACGCTTTGCTAGAGTTCGCCCCGGCGGCGCCGGACCTCCCAGGCTGTCCAGGGTTGCCCTTACCTCGACCGAGACCATGACCATTCCAGCGCAGAACCTCGTCTGCCGCTCCTGCGGCGCACCGCTCGACCGCGTCATGGTCGATCTCGGCAGCTCGCCGCTCGCCAACTCCTATCTCTCCGCCGCCGCCCTCGCCCGCGCCGAGCTCTTCCTGCCGCTGTGCGTGTACGTCTGCGAACGCTGCTGGCTCTGCCAGCTGCCCGAATGCGCGACGCCGCAGGAGATCTTCAGCGACTACGCCTATTTTTCCTCCTTCTCCTCCAGCTGGCTGGAGCACGCCAGGGCCTACGTCGACGCCATGGTGCCGCGGTTCGGGCTCGGGGCAGAGAGCCAGGTCGTCGAGATCGCCTCGAACGACGGCTACCTGCTGCGCAACTTCGTCGCCCGCGGCATCCCGGTCCTCGGCGTCGAGCCGGCGGCGAACGTCGCCGAGGCGGCGCGGAAGCTCGGCATCCCGACCGAAGTCCGCTTCTTCGGCCGCGAGGCTGCCCGGGACCTCGTCGCGCGCGGGCTCTCGGCCGATCTCCTCCTCGGCAACAACGTCCTCGCGCACGTTCCCGACCTCGACGACTTCGTCGGCGGACTCGCGCTGCTGCTCAAGCCCGAGGGCGTCCTGACGATGGAGTTCCCGCACCTCGTGCAGATGATCGACGGCAACCAGTTCGACACCATCTACCACGAGCACTACTCCTACTTTTCCTTCGTCGCCGTCGAGCGCGTCTTCGCCGCCCACGGTCTGGAGCTCTTCGATGTCGAGGAGCTGCCGACGCACGGCGGGAGCCTGCGGATCTTCGCCCGGCACCGTGCCGCTTCGGGCGCGGTCTCCGGCCCGCGCACCCCCCGGGTTGCGGATCTGCTGGCGCGCGAACGCGCGGCGGGCGTCGAGAGCCCGGCCTACTACGAGGGCTTCTCGGAGCGGGTGCGCGAGACCAAGCGGGGGCTGCTCGAATTCCTCATCCGCGAGAAGCGCGACGGCAAGTCGATCGTCGGCTACGGCGCTCCGGCGAAGGGCAACACCCTGCTCAACTACTGCGGCGTGCGCGGCGACTTTCTCGACTACACCGTCGACCGGAGCCCGCACAAGCAGGGCCTCTTCCTCCCCGGCACGCGCATCCCGATCCGCGCCCCGGAGGCGATCTTCGAGACCCGCCCGGACTACGTCCTCATCCTGCCGTGGAATCTGCGCGCCGAGATCGCCGAACAGATGGCGGGAATCCGCGAGTGGAAGGGGCGCTTCGTGGTGGCGATCCCCGGGATCGAGCTGCTGTGAAGCTCGTGCGGTTGGGCATCCCGGGGGCGTTCCTCGTCGAGATCGAACCGGCGGCCGACGACCGCGGCTTCTTCGCCCGCACCTTCTGCGCCCGCCAGTTCGCCGAGGCCGGCCTGGAGGGCCGCATGGTGCAGACCAGCCTCTCCTTCAATCCCCGTCGCGGGACCCTCCGCGGCCTGCACTACCAGGCGGCGCCGCACGAGGAGGCGAAGCTCGTGCGCTGCGTGCGCGGCACCATCTACGACCTGCTGGTCGATCTGCGCCCCGAGTCGCACATCTTCCGCCAGCACCTCGCGATCGAGCTCTCGGCCGAGGCGCGCAACGCGGTCTACGTTCCCCCCGGCGTGGCGCACGGATTCCTCACTCTCACCGACGACTGTGAGGTGCACTACGCCATGTCGGAGTTCTTCGTCCCCGACGCCGCCCGCGGCGTGCGCTGGGACGATCCAGCCTTCGGCATCGTTCTGCCCGAGCCGGTGCGGGTGATCTCGCCGCGCGACGCCTCCTACCCCGACCTGCTGCCCCCGCTTCCGCCCGGACCGTGAACGGCGCCGACCTGCACGCGCTCGCCGCGCGGCTCTATCCGATTCCGCGCAGCATCACCGGCGACGGCGTCCGCCGGAGTCTCGCCATCCTCGCCAAGAGCATCGCGCTCGAGATCCGCGAGATTCCGACCGGCACAGCGGTCTTCGACTGGACGGTGCCGCGCGAATGGCGCCTGCGCGAGGCGCACCTCACCGCCCCCGACGGGCGCCGGATCGCCGACGCCGCGGTGAACAACCTGCAGCTGCTCAACTACAGCGCCCCGTTCCGCGGCCGCGTCGGCCTTGCCGAGCTCAAACGCCACCTCTTCACCCTGCCCGAGCGACCCGACCTCGTTCCCTACCGCACCAGCTACTACAAGGAGCAGTGGGGCTTCTGCCTGCCTCACCGTGTTGCCGAGGGCCTGCCCGAGGGAGAGTACGAGGTGGTGGTCGACACCGAGCTCTTCGCCGGCAGCCTCACGTTCGGCGAGCTCGCGCTCCCGGGCGACTCGGCGGAAGAGGTCCTGGTCTCGACCCACTGCTGCCACCCGTCGCTCGCCAACGACAACCTCTCCGGCATGGTGGTGGCCACCGAGCTCGCCCGGCGCCTCGCGGCGCGCTCGCGCCGGCGGCTCTCCTACCGCTTCCTCTTCCTGCCCGGCACGATCGGCGCCATCGCCTGGCTGGCGACGAACCGCGGGCAACTGGAGGTCGTGCGTCATACGCTCGTGCTCGCCGGACTGGGAGCGCCCGGCGGGTTCCACTACAAGAAGTCGCGCAGCGGCGACGCGCCGATCGACCGCGAAGTGGCGCGTGCTTTCGCCCGCCGGGGAGATCCCCTGGAGATCGAGGAGTTCGTCCCTTTCGGCTACGACGAGCGCCAGTTCAACTCCCCCGGCATCGGCCTCGAGGCCGGTTGCTTCAGCCGCACTCCCTACGGCCGCTATCCCGAGTACCACACCTCGGCCGACAACCTCGACCTGATCCGCCCCGAGACCCTGGAGCAGTCGGTCGCGGCGCTGGAGTCGATCGTCGACGGTCTCGAGCACCGCGAGTGCTACCGCAACCTCGCGCCCGATTGCGAGCCGCAGCTCGGTCGCCGCGGCCTCTACCGTCTCGTCGGCGGCGACGACGCCGGCCGGGAGCGCGAGCTCGCCATCCTCTGGATGCTCAACCTCTCCGACGGCAGCCACTCCCTCGACGACATCGCCGAGCGCTCGGGGATGGCGCTCGACCGGCTGCGGGAAGCCACCGAGGCGCTCCTGGCGGCCGGACTCCTCGCCCCGGTCTGATCGGCGTCGCTTCTCCGCGCCGCCACCCCGATTGTACTTACGCCCCTCGCGGACACCCGGAACGCACCGACGAGCGGCGCCGAGCCGCTCCCGAAAGGAGCCCCCGGGGCGCGCCCGGAACTCCAGCAAAGACAATGGTTTGTGGAATTCCTCGCGATTGGCGCCAGGCCCTGGCGGCGCCGGCAGGGAAAATGGCACCCGGCTTGCTCTCTCCGGGAGTCACCATGAAATGGACAGGCATGTATCTGCTCGGTTACACGATTCTCGTCGGCGGCGTCGTCGCCGCGCTGTGGAAGATCGGCGTTCTGGAGTCGATCGGCACCTTCTGGACGTCGATCGGCGTCGTGATCGCCGTCGGTCTCGGCATCATGATCGCCGTCGCCAACAGCGGCACGAAGGAGAACATCCAGATCGACCGCTGACCTGCCGGCGGCGACGCCCTAGGCCGGAGCGACGCCGCCGCGGGTGCGGACTTCGAGCTCCATCTTCGCCGTCACCCGGCTGCCGGAGGGTACGTCGCGGGTGATCAGCACCTGCGCGCCGACGAAGACGTCGTCGCCGACCGTCACCGGGCCGATGACGCAGGCATGCGCCGCCACCGTCACGCGGTCGCCGAGCTTCGGCATCTCGCCGATGCGCCCCTGGGTCGGCGCCCCGAGCGTCGCCCCCTGCATCAGCAGGCAGCCGCTGCCCATCTCGACCGCGTTGCCGACGACGATGCCGGTACCGTGGGCGATGCGCAGGCCCGGCCCGATGCGCGCCGCCGGAGCGATATCGACGCCGGTGAGAAAGAGGTTGTAGCGCGCGATCGCCGGACCCAGCACCGGAATCCGATGCGCCTTGAACCAGTGCGCCAGGCGATGCAGCAACACGGCCTGGTAGCCGTTCTCGAACAGCAGCGACTCGAGAACGTACCAGGGGGCCGGCTTGCTCTTGATCTCGCGCAGGCGCCGCGTGTCGGCGCGAAGGTTGTCCCACATGATGAGAAGATGCGTTAGGGTACCGCAAGGGAGGCCGCATGCGCGAGATCTGGGGTCTCATTCCCGCCGCCGGCAGGGCGAAGCGGCTGCGCCGCGATGCACAGGGCCACCTGCGCAAGGGTCCGAGCAAGGAGATCCTGCCCCTGCCGCGAGCGGACGCCGACGGCGCAGGAACCGCTCGCATCGCCTGCCAGGATCTGCTCGACAACTTCCGCCTCGCCGGCGTGACGCGCGCCCTCGTTCTCCTGCGGGCGGGCAAGTGGGACATCCCGAAACGACTCGGCGACGGCGGCGAGTTCGGAATCGACCTCGTCTATCGCGTGCTGCCCACCGAACAGGCTGCGCGCGGCGTGCCGTTCACGCTCGCCAGCGCGGTGCCGTTCCTCGGCGAGCGCACGGTGGCCCTGGGCTTTCCCGACCTCCAGGTGCAGCCGCGCGATCTACTCGCGCGCCTCATTCGCCACCGCGAGCAGAATCAGAGCGATCTGGCGCTGGCGCTGGTGCCCTGCGAGCGGCCTCAAGGCGCCGACCTGGTCGACATCTCCGCGCGCGGCAAGGTCCGGCGCTTCGAGATCAAGCCCGAGTCGACGACGCTCCGCTGGACCTGGGCGTTCGCCGTCTGGACGCCGCGTTTCACCCGTTTCCTGCTCAAGTGGACCCAGGGCTTCAACGCGCGCTCGCTGCGCCTCGGCCGGGAGCCGCACGCCGCCGACGTCTTCATCGGCGCGCTGGCGGAAGGGTTCGAGATCGACGTCCTGCCGGAGGCATCGGGACGGGTTCTCGACATCGGCACGCCCGAGTCGTTCGCCGCCGCGGCCGGATTTCACCCGAGCTCGTAGACCTCGCCTTCGACCGGCACTTCGACCGGCAGGCCCGCGCGCAACTGCATGGCGGTGGCCATGCGCGCGAGCTCGGCGGCGCTGCGCCGCGGATGGTGATGCACGACCCACAGACGGCCGACGCCGGCGGCTCGCGCCAGGTCGGCGACCGCGCCCGCGTCGGAGTGCCCGGTCGGCGAGGGATCGCTCTCGGCCGCCTCTTCCGCCGTCAGCCAGACCTCGTGCAGCAGCAGCTTCACGCCACGCACGAACTCGACCGTCGCCGGGTCGATGACGGTATCGGTGACGTAGGCGAGAGTGTCGCCGATGCGGATGCCGATCGAGCCGCCAGGGTGCTTCTGGCGCCGCAGCCGCAGGCGGAGGCCGCCGATCGCGAGCTCCGCACCGTTCACCGGCACGATCTCGACCGCCATCGGCCAGCGCTCGACCGGCAGGGGAAACAGCGGCGGCGAGAGCAGCTGCGCGATGCCCTCCGGACCGCCGACGGTCAGCGGCGGTGCCGGAGCGTGAATGCGGATCGATCGATCGGCGGCCAGCCCGAGCAGGTACGAGAGGCCGACGACATGATCGAGGTGATAGTGGCTGAGGAGCACCTCGAGCCGGCGTCCGGCGGGGAGGAGCGCCGCCACCGCGGGCTCGAGCAGCCGGGCGACCCCGGTGCCGGCATCGAGCAACAGCGAGTCGCTCTCCGTCGCCAGCAGGAACGACATGGTCTGCCGCCCGGCGGCGGGCAGGTAGCCGGCCGTTCCGAGCGGAGCGAGCTTCAAGGGGCGACCGGCTGCGCCGCTTCCGTCCACCGCAGATCGGCGGAGAGCGTTCCGGCGTCGAGCAGCTGGCGGATGTGCGCCAGCCGCTTGTAGCGCGGGCCGTCGAACTCGGGCTTGGTCAGACCGGCGGCGAGATAGGCCTCGTAGATCTCGCGCGCGCCGCTGCGGGCGTTCCACTTCAGCCGGAAGCCGGGGAAGGCGTGGGCGAACTTGTCGCAGCTCACGCGGTAGTTGCGGGCGTCGGGCCCGGCCCCCTGGGCGAAGGTGACTTCGCAACCGGGAATCGTCTCGCCGACGATCTCGGCGAGCTCGCGGATGCGGTAGTTCTCCGCCGAGGCGCCGATGTTGAAGGCCTGCGCATGGACCTTCTCGCGCGGGGCATCGAGCAGCACCAGAAAGGCGCGGCAGATGTCTTCGACATGGACGATCGGCCGCCAGGGGGTGCCGTCACTCTGCAGCACGATCTTGCCGGTGGTCACCGCCCAGGCCGTCAGGTTGTTGAGCACCAGATCGACGCGCAGGCGCGGCGAGATGCCGTAGGCGGTGGCGTTCCGCAGGAAGACCGGCGTGAAGGCGTCGTCGGCGAGGCGCGTGAGCTCCTCTTCGAGCCGCACCTTGGAGACTGCGTAGGGGGTGAGCGGCGCGAGCGTCGCCTGTTCGTCGAGGAGGCCGTCCCCCGACGCCCCGTAGTTGCTGCACGAGGAGGAGAAGAGGAAGCGCCGGACGCCGGCCTGCTTGGCCAGCCGGGCGAGCCGCAGCGAGCCGTCGAGATTGATGTCGTAGGTCAGGCCGGGGTTGATGTCCCCCAGCGGATCGTTCGACAGCGCCGCGAGGTGCATCACCGCGTCGAAACCCTCGAGGTCGCCCACCGTCACGTCGCGCAGGTCCATCCGCCGCGACGGCCAGGTCTCGGCCACCGGCGGACCGAAGGTGCAGGTCTCGAACAGGTCGCTGTCGAGGCCCGTGGCGTCGATGCCGCGCTCGGCGAGGAGCGGCATCAGCAGCGAGCCGATGTAGCCGTGATGCCCGGTAACCAGTACGCGCATGGCGGGGAGTCCTTTCCGGAAGTGCCGTCCGGGATTCTATCCGCACGGGCTAAGATTGCCCGGAGAATGCGTTCCCCAGACCGTTCCCTGCCCGTCTGGCTCACCTGCGCCGCGCTCCTCGCCGCCGCCGGCTGCAACACCGGCACCGCTGCTCCGCCCGCGGCGCCGGCCGCGACGCATCCGCCGCAAGTCGGCTTCGAGCCGGCGCCGACCCGCGGCTACATCCTGATCTCCATCGACGCGCTGCGCGCCGATCATCTCGGGCTCTACGGGTACCCCCGGCCGACCTCGCCGTTCCTCGACGAGCTGGCGCGCCGGGCGACGGTCTTCGACCACGCCTTCGCCCAGGTCCCCTCGACGCTGCCGTCGCACATGTCGATGTTCACCGGGCTCTATCCGGCCGAGCACGGGGTCTTTCCCCCCTCCTCCGTGCTGGCGCCCGAGATCCGCACCCTGCCCGAGGTCCTCCTGCACGCCGGCTTCCGCACCGCCGGCCACACCGAAGGCGGCTACGTCCAGGGCGGCTACGGCTTCTCCCGCGGCTTCGGCGAGTGGACCGACACCCCCTACACCGATGACACCGACGTCGAGCGGACCTTCGGCCGCGGCGCCGCCTTCCTGAAATCGATTCGGCCGGGCGAACGGTTCTTCCTTTTCCTGCACACCTACACCGTGCACGATCCCTACTGGCCGCCCGAGACGTACCGCAAGATGTTCTGGCCGGGGCCGCCGCCGCCCGGCGCCGGCGAACCCTCGGGGCCGCACTTCGCGGCGATCAACAGCGGTCTCGCCGAGACCACGCCCGAGGCGGTCGAGTACTACAAGGCGCTCTACGACGCCTCGATCCGCTACGTCGACGACCGTCTGCGGCAGCTCTTCGCCGACCTCGAGGCGAGCGGTCTCGCCGCCGATACGACGGTCATCCTGACCGCGGACCACGGCGAGGAGTTCCGCGAGCACGGCCGGCTCGTGCACACCCAGATCTACCCCGAGTGCCTGCACATCCCGCTCATCGTGGTGCACCCCGGGCAGCCGCACGGCCTGCGCATCGGCAGGCTGGCGCAGACGATCGACTACGCGCCGACGATCTACGACCTGGCCGGCGTCGCCGCGCCCCCTGGACTGCCGGGGAAGAGCCTCAAGCCGCTCTTCCGCGATCCGCAGCGGGCGATGAGCGGCGAGGCCTACGCCGAGGTCAAGATGCTCGGTTACGAGGGCAAGGCGCTGTTCGCCGAGAGCGCCGACAAGCTCTATCAGGCGACGTTCGCCGCTGCGGTGATGGAGTCCGACGGCCACTGGGTGTCGAAGGAGACCTCGTTCGACGCGCTGCCGCCGGCGGTCGAGTTCCGCGCCGTCGCCTTTCACGAGCCGCGCGAGATTCAGGCGACCGTCGACGGCAAGCCCGCCGGCAAGCTGCACTTCGAGACCGACTGGAAGGGCTTCCGTCTCGACCTGCCGGGCAGCGCCCGCAAGCACCTCGTGCGTTTCACGACGCCAGGCTGCGAGAGCCCGCTGGCGCTGGGCATCGGCCGCGACGGCCGCTGCCTGTCGTTCAAGATGTACGGCCCGCCGCTCGAGCGCCGCGAACTCTTCGAGCTCACCGGCGATCCGCTCGCGGCGCGCGACCTGTCGACCGAACGCTCCGATCTGCTGCGCGATCTCCTCGCCCGCCTGGCGAGCGCCTACGACCACCACCCGCGCGCCGCCCCCGCCGATCAGGCGCTGACCGAGGAGCAGGTCAAGAACCTGCGGGCGCTGGGCTACCTGCAGTAAGGCACCTCCAGACTCGTGGTTCGGCCGGAGCCGTCGTGGGGGCGGGCGGGGGGGGGGGGGGGGGGCCCCGCGGGCCCCCGGGGGGGCCCCCCCCCGCCCCCGGGCCCACCCC
>CAZQTL010000028.1:0-27953 GCA_964595975.1 uncultured Thermoanaerobaculia bacterium
CCGAGCGTCATCGCCGCCAGCGGTTTCAGCCGCTTGGCGAGCGCGGTGACCGGAATGGTGATGAGGATGATCGTCCAGGCGTCGACCGTCTCGATGATCTCGAACTTCTCGAAGTGCAGGACGTCGCGGACGTAGAACGGCAAGGCGTAGAAGATCTCCCAGAACATGATCCAAAAGCCCGAGAAGATCACCAGGAAGCTCATGAACTTCATATCCCGGAAGACCATGAACATGTCCGCCAGGACCTTGGCCATCGACTTCGCCGGCGGGGCGTCCGCCGGCCGCGGCGGCTCGCGGAAGAAGATCGCCGTACCGGCGATGAGACAGAGGCTGACGAGCGAAGACATCACCAGGACATAGGCGATGCCGAGATTTTCCCGCACCTGCAGGGCGAGCAGCGGCCCGATGGCGCCGCCCAGGTTCACCAGGGTGTAGTAGATCGAGTAGCCCAGCGACTTGGTCTCCGGCGTCGTGGTGCGGGCCACGGTGCCGACGATGGAGGGCTTGATCAGCGAGCCGCCGATCGCGGTGATGACCAGCGCGACGATCATGTAGGTCGCCCCGCCGAGCGCCTCGACCAGAGGCTTGCCTTGCGGCAGGCCGCCGAGCCCGATCAGGAAGTAGCCGACGCTGAAGATCGAGAAGCAGGCGAGCAGGCTCTTCTTGAATCCGTAGCGGTCGACGACGGTGCCGGCGAGCGGCGGCAGGAAGTAGAGCAGCGTGTTGAACAGGCTGCCGACGAGAAAACCGGCCTTGCCGGGTCCGAGGCCCACCTGTTCGGCGATGTAGACCGCCAGGATCGCCTTCGAGCCGTAATAGGCGAAGCGCTCGAACAGCTCGATGATGTTGGCGATCCAGAAGGTCCGGGAGAACCCCGACCGTGCCTGTTCGAAAAACGCTGCCAGTCCGCTCATTTCGCCTCTCCGGTCCCCGGGAATGGGCCGGATCCTACCAGCGGATGCGTCGCGAATCTCCCGCCGGGCGGGAAAGTGGGGAGGGAAATGGTCGGGGCGAGAGGATTTGAACCTCCGGCCTCACGGTCCCGAACCGTGCGCTCTACCAAGCTGAGCTACGCCCCGTTTTGTGGCGCTGCGGCAGCCGTCGCCTCGGGATCGCGACGGATTGCGGAGATCTCCGCGAAGGACCGGGAGAATACCTTCGCGATGCCTGAACGGTCAAGCGGATCCTCCGGTACAATCCAAAAAGCCTCACGAAGGAGTCGAAAAATGCCTATCCAAACGCTTTCCGAGCTCTTTCTCGTCGTCGCCGGCTTCGACAAGGAGGCCTGCCTGATGCACAAGGTCGGCGGCCGCTACGTCGCCGTTCCGACGCGGGAGCTGGTTCGCCAGGTGCGACAGATCGCCAGGGCCCTGGTCGAAAGCGGAGTCCGGCCGGGCGACCGCGTCGCGCTGATGGCCGAGAACGGACCCCACTGGCCGGCAGTCGACTTCGCGACCCTCTGCATCGGCGCTGCGCTGGTTCCGATCTACCCCACCCTGCTCCCCGAAGGCGCAGCCTACGTCGCCCGCGACAGCGGTTCGCGAGTCCTGTTCGTGCAGGGACGCGAGCGGCTGGAAGGCCTCCTGGCGGTGCGCGGCGAGATGCCTGCCGTGGAGCGGATCGTGGCGATCGACGGCGGCGACGATCTTTCGCCGGCAGCCGGCGACGCCTCCGGCGTGGAGTCGCTCGAGGCCTTCATGGGGCGCGGCGCCGGCGCCGACCAGACCTGGCTGGAGCAGATGGCCGCCCATGCCAAACCGGACGACCTGGCGACCCTGATCTACACCAGCGGCACGACCGGCGACCCGAAGGGCGTCATGCTGACCCACGACAACCTCGTGTCGAACGCCGTCACCGGTTGCGAGGTGCTGGGTCTCGAAGGGAATTTCACCGCCCTCTCCTTCCTGCCACTCTCGCACTCGTTCGAGCGCCTGGTGGACTACTGCTATTTCCTCAAGGGGATCACCATCGCCTACGCCGAGTCGGTGCAGACCGTCGCGGCGAACCTCCTGGAGGTGAGACCCCACGTCTTCGTCGCCGTTCCGCGCGTCTACGAAAAGGTCATGGCGCGGGTCTACGAGAACGCCACCGCCGCAGGCGGCCTGAAGGCCAAGCTCTTCCAGTGGGCGATGGGTGTCGGGCGCGAGGCCCTGCCGAAGCGTCTCGCCTTCGAGCCCGCGAGTCTCAAGGTGCGCATCGCCGACAAGCTCGTTTTCTCGAAGATACGCCAGCGCCTGGGCGGGCGGTTCGTCTTTGCCATGTCGGGAGGCGCGCCGCTCGGTCGCGACGTGGCGGAGTTCTTCTGGGGAGCCGGCATTCCGATCTACGAGGGATACGGCCTGACCGAGACTTCGCCGGTGATCTCGGTCAACGCGCGCGGCGCTACCCGGCTCGGCACGGTCGGCCGGCCGATGCCGCGCATCGAAGTCAGGATCGCGGAGGACGGCGAGATCCTCTCGCGCGGACCGAACACGATGCGCGGCTACTACGGGAAGCCGCAGGCGACCGCTGAAGCGATCGACGCCGACGGCTGGTTCCACACCGGCGACATCGGGCATCTCGACGATGGCGGCTTCCTGGTGATCACCGACCGGAAGAAGGAGCTCATCGTCAATGCCTACGGCAAGAACATCGCTCCGGCGCCGATCGAGAACGCCCTCAAGGCGAGCCGGTGGATCTCGCAGGCGGTGGTCATCGGCGACCGCAGGCAGTATCTGGCCGCCATCCTGGTGCCCGACTTCGAGGTCCTCAAGGGCTGGGCAGCAGCCGAGAAGATCGGCGGGACGATCGCCGAGCAGGTGCAGCATCCGGCGCTGCGCGCCATCCTGCAGGCCGAGGTCGATGCGGTGAACGAGCACCTGGCTCGCTACGAACAGATTCGCGTCTGGGAGGCGGTGCCCGCCGAGTTCACCCTCGAGGGCGGCGAGCTCACGCCGACACTCAAGGTCAAGCGCCGGGTGATCAACATCAAGTACAAGGCGATCCTCGATCGCCTCTATGCCGCCGGCGACGCCGGGGGCGGCCACTAGATGACGCGAGCCTTCCACCTCGAGGTCGGCGAAGACCACCTCGCGACGCTGACCTTCGATCTGCCCGGAAGGAAGGCGAACATCTTCACCCGCGAGGCGCTCGCCGAGCTCGACCAGCTGCTCGTCGAGCTCGCGGGCCGGGACGACATCGGTTGCCTGGTGCTGCTGTCGCCGAAACCGGGGATGTTCATCGCCGGCGCCGACGTCGCCGAGATCGCCGGCGTGACCGATCCGGAGCATGCCGAGAACGGCTCGCGCTACGGCCACCGGCTGTTCTCGGCCTGGGAGAGTCTGCCGTTTCCGACCGTCGCGGCGGTCTCCGGAACCTGCCTCGGGGGGGGCACCGAGCTCTCCCTCGCTTCGACCTACATCGTTCTCTCCGACCGCGCCGATCTGCGTATCGGCCTGCCCGAGATCCGGCTCGGCATCCTCCCGGGCTGGGGGGGCTGCGTCCGCCTGCCACGCCGGGTCGGTCTGGTCGCCGCTCTGGACATCATCCTCGCCGGGAAGGCAGTCTCGGGCCGGCAGGCGCTGCGGCTCGGGCTGGCCGACGCGCTCTATCCGGAGGCCGGGTTCCTCCACCATGTGCGGGATTTCGCGCGCGGCAGGATCGGTCGCAAACGTCCCTCCCGCAGACCTCCGGGGGGACTCAGGCGGTGGCTGCTCGAAGGACCGGTGGGACGGAGGTTCCTGTTCGACCAGGCGCGCAAGAAGACGGCGACGGCAACGGCAGGTCGCTATCCCGCGCCGCTGGCGGCCATCGAGGTCGTGCGCATCGGAGTCGAGAAGGGAGCCTTCGCCGGATTCGATGCCGAGGCGAGGGCGGTGCGCGAGCTCGCGACCTCGCCGACCGCCAAGAACCTGATTCACCTCTTCGGCCTCATGGAGGCGGCGAAGAAGGACGGCGACGGCCCTGCGCCGCTGGAGATCCAGCGTCCGGGGGTGGTGGGTGCCGGCGTGATGGGCGGCGGTATTGCCCAGCTGATGTCCGACCGGGCCGGCTTGCCGGTGCGCATCCGGGATCTCCAGCCGACCGCCATTTCCGCCGCCCTCCGCCACGCCTCGACGCTCTTCGACCGGCAGGTGCGCCGCGGCCGCCTGCAGCCGGCCGCGAAGCGACGCAAGATGGGACTGCTGCAGCCGACTCTGGAAGAGGCCGGTCTGGACGGTTGCGACCTCGTCGTCGAAGCCGTGGTCGAGAACCTGGCCGTGAAGCAGGAGCTCTTCGCCGATCTCTCGCGCCGCCTCGCGCCGACGGCGATCCTCGCCACCAACACCTCTTCGCTGTCGATCGACGACATCGGCAAGGTCGCCGCGCGCCGCGAACGCATCGTCGGCCTGCACTTTTTCAACCCCGTCGATCGGATGCCGCTGGTCGAAGTGATCGCCGGCAGCCTGACGTCGGAAACGGCGGTGCGCACCGCGACCACCTTCGCTCGCCGCCTGGGAAAGACCCCCGTCATCGTCCGGGACGGCCCCGGCTTTCTGGTCAACCGCCTGCTCGCCTTCTACTCGGCGGAGGCGATGTGGCTCCTCGACGAGGGGCACCGGGTCGAGACGATCGACCGTGCGATGGTCGACTGGGGCATGCCGATGGGGCCGCTGCGCCTCGCCGACGAGGTCGGCCTGGACGTCTCCGCCAAGGTCGGGCAGATCCTCCACGAAGCCTTCCCGGACCGCCTGCAGTTTCCGGCCTGGATCGATCAGATTGCCGGGGACCGCAGCCGGCTCGGGGTGAAGTCCGGCCGCGGGGTCTACCGCTATCTGGACGGGCGCGAGCAGGAGGTCGATCCGGCGATCTACGCGCTTCTGGGACTCGTGCCGCAGGCCGAGCTCGCACCGCCGCCCGCCGAGCGCCTGATGCTGTCGATGGTGAACGAGGCCGCGCGCTGCCTCGCCGAGGGGATCGTCGCCGGCCCGGGTCCGCTCGACCTGGCGCTGGTCCTGGGGCTAGGCTTCCCGCCGCACCGTGGCGGCCTCTGCCGCTGGGCCGACGCCCAGGGGCTCGACGTCGTCGTCCGGCACCTGGAGGCTCTCGCCGCCGAACGCGGACCGCGCCTGGCACCCAGTGAAGCTCTGAGGAGTTTCGCCGCCCGGGGCAGCTTCTACCCAGTTCCGTCTGCCTAGAGAACGTCCGGAGCGAGCGCGCCGCAACCGTGGCCCCCGCGTCACCGTATTTCAGTAAAGGAAAAACAGCCATGCATCGAAAGTCCCAGCCCACGACTCGCACCGGCACGTCCCCTTCCTGGAGCCTTATCGGCGCGGTCGCCCTGGGCGTTCTGAGCTCGCCCGGCTTGCCGGCCCAGGCGCCGCCCGAGCCGGCACCCGCCCTGGTCGCGCCGTTCGGAGCGGAGATCCTGGTGAGCGAAGTTCTGCTCGACGTCATGGTGACGGACAAGAAGGGCAATCCGATCCTCGGACTGCAGCCGGAGGACTTCCTGGTCACCGAGGACGACCGCAAGGTCCAGGTGACCTCCGCGGCGTTCTACAGCAACCGGCGCTACGCCGGCGCCGAACCCGCGCCGTCCGGGGTCGCCACGCCGGCCGACAACACCGGCCTGGCGCCGCACTACTTCGTCTTCTTCTTCGATGACCAGCGCGGTCACAGCATCGACGTCCCCGTGCTGCTGCAGCGCCAGATCCGCGCCGGCAAGGACGCCATCGAGTGGCTGCGCGCCGGTCTCGCGCCGACCGATTGGGTAGCCGTGGTGGGCTACGACAACCGATTGAAGGTCTTCCAGGACTTCAGCCGCGATGTGGACGCGCTCGAGCGGGCGATTCTCGCCGCGACGACCGGCAGAGGCGTGCGCGACACGCCGCCGTCGCGCCAGATCCCGTCGCCGCCGGGCGCGCCGACGCTCGCCTCTGGACTCCCGACCGGCGACGCCCTGAGCGAGCAGACCGGGACGATCTACGAAGCCCTGACGCTGGTGGCGGAGGCTTCGGCGCCGCTGGTCGGGCGGAAGAACCTGCTCCTGTTCACCATGGGTTTCGGCCGCATGAACCGCTTCCATCAATACGAGCCGGACCCGCGCTACTTCGAGCCGATGTCCGAGTCGCTGAACGACGCCAACGTCGCGGTCTACACCTTCGACCTGACCGACACCGGCGCGAGCCATCCGTTCGCGAATGCGATGGGCCACATCTCGGACGACACCGGCGGCAGGTATTTCCCCAATGTCCTGCACTTCAAATCGCCGATCGCCGAGGTCGCCAAGGAGACCAGCGGCTACTACCTGGTGAGCTACCGGGCCGAGCACCTGACCGGACTGCGGGGTTTTCAGAAGGTCGAAGTCCGGCTCGCCAACCCGGAGCTCAAGGTCACTGCGCGCAAGGGCTATCGCTTCGGCGACTGAGCCCGGGCCGGCTCCTCAGTCGAGGCCGGCGGAGGTCTCTTCGTCGCTGTCGGCGTCGGAGTCCGACTCGATGCGCAGGAGCACCACCGAGATGTTGTCGAAACCGCCGCGGGCATTGGCGTCGCGTACCAGCCGACCGCAGATCTCTTCCATCCGGGAGCTCGAGCGCAGCCGCTCCAGGATCTCGGAGTCCGAGAGCATCGTCGTCAATCCGTCGGAGCAGAGCAGAAAGAGGTCGCCGACCTGCACCGGCCACTCGCGCACGTCGACCTCGACCTCGCTGTCGCCGCCCAGGGCGCGGGTGACGACGTTCTTGAGGGGGTGCACGCGCGCTTGCTCCTCGGTGAGGAAACCAGCGACGACCTGTTCGTTCACCCAGGTGTGATCCTGCGTCAGCAACTCGAATCGGCCATCGCGCAGGCGATAGGCCCGGCTGTCGCCGACATGCGCCACGGCCATCGTGTCGCTCTCCAGAACCATGCCGACGACCGTAGTGCCCATGCCGTGGAGCGATCCGTCCTGGCGAATCGCCTTCAGCACCCGGTCGTGGGCGACGCGGATCGCCTTGCGGATGCGGTCCCCCTGGCGGCCCACTCCGGCGGGACCGGCGCCCGGAGAGTCCTCCGAGCCGTCGCCCGCCGTCGCGATGCACTCGCGGATCGCCTGCACCGCGATACGCGAGGCGATCTCGCCGTGGCTGTGCCCGCCCATCCCGTCGGCGACGACGAACAGCTGGTGCACGGGATCGATCTCGAAGCAGTCTTCGTTGTGGCTGCGAAGCACTCCCACATCGGAGAGTCCGCAGGCCCTCGCGCGCAGCATCAGGTGCCCTTTCCGAAAAGACCGCTCCAGCCCTTCTTCTCGCTCTTGCGCAACTCTTCGAGCGCCTTGGAGACGACCGGATCTTCTCCGCCCCAGGTCAGGGCCTCATTGTAATAGCGCTCGGCCCGATCCACCAATCCCGCCTCCGCATGGAGCTTCCCGGCCAGCTTGAGGTAGGCGGGGTTGATCGCCTGCAGCTCGCAGGCGCGGGCGATCGCTTCGACGGCGCGCGCCAACTGGCGGCGCTGATGCGAAAGCGCCTGGGCCAGGTGATGCCATGCCTGATGGTTCCGCGGCTCGGCCTGGATCGCGCGCTCGAACGCCTCGGCCGCCTGGGCGAAGTTGCCGTCGCGATAGAACTGCACCCCGGCTTCCATATGGAAGCGGCCCAGACGCGAGGCGTCGCTGGCGGCCGAAGAGGCTTCCGGCCGCGCCAGCTCGAGGTCGTGCTGACGCCGGCGGTCCGGATCCAGCAGGACGTTGAAGGCCTCGGTGATGTCCTGGAAGTCGAGCTCGGCCTGCTGCCGCACGGCCCCCTGGAAGCGATCCGGGTGACGCTCGCGGGCCAGCTGCCGGAAGCGGTCACGGATCTGCTCCCTGGTGGCGTTGCGCGCCGCTCCCAGAATGACGTAGTAGTCCTTGGCCATACCTATTTGGCCTTGATTCTATACAACCGGCCCGCCGACGATCGCACGGCGTCCGAAACGTTGCGGTCCTTGGACATCGTCCGCAGATCGCGGACCGAGAGCTTGGGCAGGAGCTTCACGGCCACGCCGACGGGAATTCGCGGGTTCCGCGCCAGCGCCAGGCAGATCTTGTACTTCGCCAGCCACTCCCGGCGGCGCGAGATGACCGTCAGGACCTCGTCGATCACCGAGCGGCTGCCGGCGACCTGGGCGATCTCGTCGTCGGTCATCGCCGCGTTGTTGACCACGGAGAGCGCCACGGACTGGTTCGTGTCCCGGATCAGGATGCCCCGCAGGGTCCGCGAAGCGCCCCGCGTCAGCTTGATCTTCAGCGGCACCGGCAGCACCCGGATCTGGCTCTCCGAGAGCCCGGTCTTCTCGTCGCGCTCGCCCACCGCCGGCAGTTCCTTCACCTTCTCGATCGCCGCCAGGTCCTCCGGCGCGAGCTCGACGTGCTGCAGGTCCGAGAATCCCTCCGCGTCGGCCTGCCTCTCGCGCGGCAGAAGATGCTCGCGGTACTCGACGATGCGGCGCCTGGCATAGATCGAGAGCTCGGGGTTGGCCTCGAGGGCGACCAGGATCTCCGGCTCCTCGATGATCGCGTCCTGACGCAGCAGAAGGCTCTCCTGGAGGTCCGGGGAGAGCCTGCCGGCGAGATCGACCAGGAGCGAGCGCGGGACGTCCCGGCGGCGCATGAGCGCCTCGATGACGAACGGATGACTCGGGTGGGAAGCGAAATACTCGAGCACCTCTTCGCTGGCCTCGCTCTCGACGAAGGTGGCCGCCAGCTTCGGATCGAGCTCCTCGAGCGAGGATCTGGCGTAGCCCGATATCTCGGGGCTCTCGGAGTCGGCAAGCTCCACCTGGAGGGGAATGAGCTCCTGCGCCGAGAGCGGCAGGATCCCCTGCGCCGCCAGCAGCTGCAGCTCACGGCTGACACCGGACCGGACCTGCTCGACGAGCGGGTGGGTCGACGCCACGGGCGTCAGCGACGAACCGGCGGAGCGTCGGCGGAAGCCGGGACGGCGGATGCTGGGCGAAGAGGCTTCGCCCCGGCCGGCGACGGGCCGGAACGCACAGGTCTCTCGATCCGCAGATCCCGGACGACGCGGGTCGAGTTCTCGGGCAGCGCGAACGGTTCGCCGTCCACCTCGACGGTCAGCGCGCGCGAGTTGCCGAGGGTGAGAACCACCGCCTGGAAAGCCTCGAGCTGCACCGTCTCCCCGGCGGCCTTGAGCTCGCTGGTGCGACGAATGCCGTCGACCACCGACTCCATCCAGCAGTCCTGACTGAAGTTGAGCACGACCCGGAACGGGCCCGCTGCCTGCGGCCCGCCGGCGGTGGCATCGGGGTTGGCCGGTGCGGTCGCCGGAGGAGGAGCTCCGGCGGCGGGGGCCGGAGCCTCCGACAGTCCCGGCTCTGCCGCCGGCGTCGCCGCGGCGGCGACGGGCAGGGCCGCCGACGGCCCCGGCTCGGAGGCCGCGGCCGCCGGCGCGGCCATCGTCGCTGGAGCAACCAGGCGGGATTCGGCCGGTGCAGCGCGACGGCGCTCCGCCAGGAACGAGAGCAAGGCGGCGATCCCGACGAAGAGCACGACGGCAAGCCCGAGGAGCAGTCCGTAGCCGAGTGAAGACGGAGCGGAGCTCAGGTTCTCGGCGCGCGCCGGCTTCGGGCGTTCCACCCGCCGCGAGCCCTCGGCGCGCTCTTCCAGGGCGACGAGATAGAGGTTGACCACTTCGTCCGCGTTGAGGCCTACCACCCGGGCGTATTCGCGCAGGAAGCCGCGGGCGAAGACTGGCGCCGGCAGGACGTCGAAGCGGTCCTGCTCGAGCGCCTCGAGGTAGCGCAGGCTGATCTTGCTGTTGTCGGCGATCTCGCGCATCGACACGCTGCGCGCCTCACGCTGGTGCCGCAGCCAGGCGCCGAACGAAGGGCTCGGGCTCTGGCCAGTGGACGCTTCGGCTGACTTCGACGTTTCTTCGGAGACGGGCTGGCTCATGCCGGTACCGGGAGGTTTGCTGCCGGACGGACTAGGGTATCGAGTCCCGTCCATCGGGGTCAAATTCGCAGTTCCTGGCCGCCGCGGGCCAGGAGCTGCGCCCGGCGGCGCACCGGCAGCCGGAGGTGCGGATTCGCCGCCACGCTGCAGAGATCGCCGCGCTTGAGCAGCGGCAGCAGGAGCAGGACCCGGTCGAGAGGCGTGCGGGTGTTCTGGCAGAGGGCGAGACGGACCGGATAGCGCACGCTCCATTTCGGGCTGCCGGCGACCACGCCCAGCACCGACGGCGACGCCCCCTCCGAGGCCAGGAGCGGCAACAGCAGGCCTTCGGTGAGACGGGGGTTCTCGAGCAGCGCGGCAATGACCCGCGGCGTCGGATCGTTGCGCAGCGTCGCCAGCACGCCTGGCGCCGCGCTGCGTGCGATGGCCATCTTCTCGCCGACCGAGAGCGCCGGCAGACGCTCGACCAGTCGGGTCTCCGCCGCCCTCCGGACGACCGGATGGAGCCGCATGTCGAGGCCGATACGGACCAGATCCGCCCAGTAGAGACCGGGGATGAACCGCAGTGCGGCGAGCTGGGGCGTCCGCGGATGGCGCGCCGCCTCCATGCGGACTTCGTAGGCGGAAAGGAGGCGATTCGAGGACAGCAGGCGATCGATCTGCTCCCCGGTCAGGAAGGGATTCCGGAAGAGCTGCCGCACTTCCGCCGGCGCGATCTCCTCCAGCCGCTCGGCGAGCAGGCGGTCGAGCTCGCTCTCGTTACCCTCCCGCAGGAGACGGGCCAGATCGTTCGGCAGCCCCTCGTCCATTCCTCTCGTCTCCCGACCCCTCTGATAAGGTCACCTGCACATGACACCACGCTCGATCGAAGAATACCGGGCCCCGGGCTCCACGGCGAGCCTCGAAGACGATTGGATCGCCGCCGTCGAGGCCGAGCCGGAAAACCTCGAATCCTTCCTCGACCTCGCCCAGGCCCTGGTCGCCAACGAAGAGGAGGACCGGGCGCGCGGCTTGCTCGAACTCTACGACGCCGAGCTCAAGAGCCGCGGCCTCCATTCGACCCGCCTGGAGCTTCTCCGGCGCGCCGGCCACCTCGTTCTGAAGCCGGCCAAGCTGCAGAAGGAGATTCTCGCTGCGCTCGAGGGAATCTGGTCCGCGAAGCCCAATTTCAAGTCGATCCTGGAGTACGTCGGGCTCCACAAGCCGTCCGACGAACCGAAGAAGATCTGGGACAAGGTCACCCGGCTGCAGAGCCTGCTGCTCTACGATGTCGGCGAAGTCGTTGCGATGGCCAACCAGGGCGTCGGGCGTGTCGTCGAGGTGAACCTGCCGCTGGAGACGCTCAAGATCGACTTCGAGCGCATGAGCGGAGTGACCGTCGGCTTCCGCGCCGCCGCCAAGATGCTCACGCCGCTGCCTCCCGGGCATCTCCTCCGGCGCAAGCTCGAAGACCCCGAGGGTCTCGCCAGACTGCGCGACGAACAGCCGGCGGAGCTCTTGCGTGCGGTCCTCGAGGCGGCCGGGCGCCCGCTCCTGGGAGCGGAGATCCGCGACACCCTGGCCGGCATCGTCTCCGAGGCGCAATGGACCTCCTGGTGGAACACCGCCCGCAAGCATCCGCAGATCATGGCCAGCACCGGCGGGCGCCAGCTCTACCGCTGGGAGAGCTCGACCGCCGGCGCGCTCGCTTCGGTCAAGAAGTCGTTCGAGAAGGCGACGCCGAGGGAGAAGCTGGATCTGTTCCGACGCAATGCCGATCGTGACGCGACGCTCGCCAAACACATGGCGAGCGTGCTCGGCCGTCTCGCCGGCGAGCGCCGGGAGAGCGAACCGGGCTTCGCCTTCGAAACCTGGTTCGCACTCGAGCGCGCCGGGCATCTTCCGGCCGATCTCCCGTGGTCGATCGAGGACCTGCTCGGCTCGACCTCCGACGCGCGCAAGCTCCTCGGCGGCCTCGACGAGCGCCTCCTGCGCGAGCGCGCGCTGACCATGCTGCGGGAACGACGCGACGATTGGCCGGCCATCTTCCGCGATCAGCTGCTGCGCGAGACCGACCCCAGGGTGTTGAACCTGCTCGCGGCCGCCATCGGCGGCGAAGCTCCTGCCGATCTCGACCGCCTGCTCGACGACGTCCTGTCGCAGCCGCGCAAGGGGCCGGCGGTCTTCACCTGGCTCGCCGAGCGCGCCGCTGACGACGAGACCCTGCGCGGGCGCAATCCGCTGCGGCTCGCGCAACAGATCCTCGCCGCCCTGGCAAGCGACGACTTCGGACCCTTCAAGGGCCGGTTGCGCGCCCTCGCCGATTCGGGCGGCACTCTGCCGCGGCTCTTCGCCCAGCTGACCCTCGAACAGGCGACGACGGCGCTGGAGTCGATCACCCGCACCAACGCGCTCGACTCGTTCCAGAAGGAGCCGCTCAAGAACGGGCTCCTCATGCGCTTCCCCGCTCTGCGCGAAGAGACCGGACACGCGCTCTACGCCAGCGCGGAGTCGATCGCGGCGAAGCGCCTCGAGCTGAAGCGCCTCGCCGAAGTCGAGATTCCGGCCAACCGCAAGGCGATCGAAGAGGCTCGGGCGATGGGCGACCTGCGGGAGAACTTCGAGTACAAGTCGGCGCGCGAGAGGCACGAGTACCTGAATTCGCGCCTGGCTGCGCTGCATCGGGATCTCGGACGGGCGCGGCCGATCGACTTCGAGAACCTCGACCTCACCGAATCCCGGATCGGCGCGCGCCTGGTATTGCTGGCGCCGAACGGTAACGAGCGCGAGCTGGCGGTCCTCGGCCCGTGGGAGAGCCGGCCCGAGAGCGGCGTGGTCTCCTACGAGTCGGAGCTCGGCAAGCAGCTGCTCGGCAAACGGGTCGGCGAGACGCTGCAGATCGGCGACGAGATCTACTCGCTGTCGCGAATCGAGCGCTGGACTCCCCGCCCCTCCTGACGGGGGCGGACCGGGGCCAGACCCGGCCTCGATCTAGCGGCGGGCGCCGAAGTAGCTCAGGAGACCGTCGACGACAGAGCCCGCCACCCGCTGCCGGAAGGCGCGCGTGGTGAGCAGGGTCCGATCTTCCAGGTTGGCCAGATTGCACACCTCGAGCAGGAGCTTCGCCGGAATGGCGTTGTAGCGCAGCACCGCCGGAACCCACGCCCGGCGGCCGCGGAAGATCCGGTCCCGCACCGGATTGAACGGATGGATCCCGAGTTTCTCCTGCCGGAAAGAAGCGATGATCCGCTCGGCGAGGTCGCGCGAGAGTCCCTCGCTGCGCTGGCGCTCCTGCAGGGAGAACTGCACCTCAGGCTGCTCCCGGACCTCCTTGCGCGCGGTGAAGGCCGCGCCGCTCTTGCGCGTGGTGCCGGCGGTTCCGGCGGCGTCCGGAATGTAGGCGGTGGCGCCGCGCAGGGTCGGATGCAGCGAGTCGGCGTGGATCGAGATGAAGACCACCTTGTCGGAGGTCGAGCCGTTCGCCTTCGCCTGCCGGTACTGGCTGTTGGCGAGGTACCAGCGCAGGTTGACGCCGATGACCGTGTCGGTGATCGGGAAAGGCGGCGTCGTGAGGACCGCATGCCCGCGGGAGAACGGCAGCACGTCACGGTCGGCGATCGTCCAGGCCGCGCCGTCGCGGGTGGTCATGACGACCTTGGCCCGGGTCTCCGTCTCGAGCGTCTTCTTGACCCGCAAGGCGATGTCGTAGACGTACAGGCTCTCCCAGACTCCCGCCATCGAGGCCCCGACGTCGATGCCACCGTGACCGGCGTCGAGGACCACGGTCACGCCGTCGAGCCCGCGAGCCTGAACCTCGTTCTTGTACTGGCCGCTCAATCGGCGCTCGACCTCGTACTCGAGGCGCCGGGGGTCGTTCGGCGGGAGGAACTCGGGCAGGAGCAGGTCGAACGGTATCCGCACGGGAAAACCGATCGGAATGCTGGTGACATCGGCGATGCCGCTGCGCGCGGCGATGTCGCCGGCAATCGCCCGCACGTCGTCCGAGTGGAGGCGCCCGGTGAATCGGACGACGACGCTCGAGTACAGGGCCTCGCCGGCGTGCAGCGGGTAGATCGCGAACTTCCCCTGCGCGTCCTCGCCGTACTGCAGGAGCCCCGACTGGGGAGGCGCCGGCGCGGCGACGCCCGGCGACGCGGCGACCCCGCCGCTGGCGACGATCACGGACTCGGCACCGATCGTCGGCTCCACGGTGGGCGCCGCCGCTCCCGGTGGCGGACTCGGAGCCTCCGGGGGCGCCGAAGCGGCCGGGGCATCGCCGGCGGGGCCAACCGATGCGACGGGAGCGGCGGGCTGCGAGGAGCCGCCTGAGGTGCTGGCGGCCGCTTCCCCGGGGGGGGCGGCCGGCGCCGGGACGGGCGGCCGGACGGGCGTCGTCGCTGCACTCCCCGACTCCGCCGGGGCCGGACCGGACGAACGAAACGGCGGGCGCAGGATCTCGTTGGCGATCCGCACGGTCGTCTGGGCCGGCAGGCGGCCCGCACCGAGCCGGTTCGCCTTGCGCAGGCTGGCAACCGCGTCCGAGCCGGTGGCAAACCACTCGGCGACCCGCTCGAGCGTCTCGCCGCGTGTCCGATGCTGCCAGCCGTCCGGGCCTGCCTTGTCGCCCGGGAAGAGCGCGCGCACGACCGCCAGCTGCCTCTCGGGCGGAAGCAGGCGAAAGGGGACCCGGTAGCGGACTCCCGCGAGCAGCCGTTTCACGTTGCCGTTCGCCTTGCCCACTTCGGCGGCGTGATTGGGCGAGCCAGTCACCCGGCGGCTGAAGGTGATGAGGCCCTCCCCGGGCTTCGGCACGGTCTCGAGATAGAGGTCGCGCTTGTCCACCAGAGCGGCGCGATCGCCGTCGGCAAGCCGCGCGCGCTCGACGACCGGCGCCTTCGCCGCGAGCGCGGGCAGCGACCCGGCGAAAACAGCGAGCAGCCAGATGCCTGCCCAGACGCGAAGCCCGCGCCGGCCTCTGCCTGCAGCCGCTTCCGAGGCCTGCCGGTCGACGGCGCCGTCAGGCAGCGTCGCTCTCCCCGCGGAATCCCGGGGCGACGCTCCAGGCGAGATCGCGCTCGAAGGCTCGCGCCCCGCGCAGCAGCGCGGTCTCGGCGAACGGCGCGGCCATGAGCTGCAGAGAGAGCGGCAGACCCGCGGCATCGCTGCCGCAAGGCAGAGCCACCGCCGGCAGACCCGCCAGGCTCGCCGGCGTGGTGAAGATGTCCGAGAGATACATGGCGAGAGGATCGCCGGATTTCTCGCCGAGAGCGAAGGCGGGCCCGGGGGTGGTCGGCGAGGCGATCAGGTCGACGGCCTCGAAGGCGGTCCGGAACTGGCTCTCGAGGGCGCGCAGAACCCCGCGTGCCCGCCCGTAATAGGCGTCGTAGTAGCCGGCGGAGAGCGCAAACGAGCCGAGCAGAATGCGCCGTTTCACCTCTGCGCCGAATCCCGCGGTGCGCGTCGCGGCATAGGTCTCTTCGAGACCGCCGTCGGCGACGCGCAGCCCATAGCGCACGCCGTCGAACCGTGCCAGGTTGGCGGAGGCCTCGCAATTGGCGATCACGTAGTAGATGGCGATCGCCGCCGGAACGTTGGGCACCGAAACCTCGACCAGTTCGGCCCCCAGACGCGAAAGCCGGGCGAGCGCGCCCTCCCAGGCCGCCGCCATCGCCGGCTCGAGGCCGCCCACCGGCACTTCGCGCAGGGTTCCGATGCGCATCCCCGCCAGACCGCCCTCGATGCCGTCCAGCATCGCCGGCGGCCTGCCCGCAGCCGACGTGGAGTCGCGCCGGTCGCCGCCCGCCATCACCTCGAGTGCGAGCGCGGCGCTCCGCACGTCCCGGCAGATCGGGCCGACCTGGTCCACCGACGAGCCGAACGCCACCAGACCGAAGCGCGAGACTCGCCCGTAGGTCGGCTTCAAGCCGACGACGCCGCAGAAAGCGGCCGGCTGGCGGATCGAGCCGCCGGTGTCCGAGCCGAGCGCGAGCGCAACCGCGCCGGCGGCCACGGCCGCAGCGGAGCCACCGCTCGAACCTCCCGGCACCCGCCGCAGATCCCAGGGGTTGCGCGTCGTCTGATAGGCCGAGTTCTCGCACGAGGAACCCATCGCGAACTCGTCCATGTTGGTGCGCCCGACGAAGATCGCATCCTCGCCGATCAGGCGCTCGAGCGCCGTCGCCGTCAGCGGGGCGACGTAGCCCTCGAGAATGCGCGACGCACAGCCGGTGCGGCGTCCCGACAGCGACTGGTTGTCCTTGCGGGCGACCGGCACCCCGGCCAGGCGTCCGCGGGGTTCGCCCCGGCGCCGCCGCTCGTCGATCGCGGCTGCAGCCGCGAGCGCCTCATCGGCTTCGACACCGAGGAAGGCCCCCAGGCGAGGCTCGACCTCGGCGATCCGCTCGAGGCTGGCCTGGACCATCTCGCGCGCCGAAACCTCTCCGCCGCGCACGGCGGCGGCGATCGCCTCGACCGGCGCGCCGAGCAGCTCACGCATCGAGCGCGTCCGTGTCCGTCGGCGATGCGCCCGCCGCCTGCATCCGCGGGACGACGAAGAACGGCCCGCGGCTGTCGGGCGCATTGGCGAGGAAGAGCTCGGAGCGCGGATCCGGGTGCGGCTCGTCGGCGGCCTCGCTTCCCGGGCGCGGAACCGCCTCTTCCGCCAGCGACTCGAACTCCCGCAGGTGATCGATATGCGCGACGACGCGGGCGAGTTGCCCGGCGTAGAGCTCCTCCTCCGCCGGCGACAGCCGGAGCCGGGCGAGCGCCGCCGCCCGCCGCACTTCTTCGAGAGAGAGAGCCATAATCGTGCCGTGGTCATCCTAGCGAGGAAGCCGAAGAAGGCGCAATCGAAGTGAGCGACGCCACCGGCCTCGCCGCTGGCTGGCGAACGCTGCTCGCCGATCGGCGCGTCGCCGGGCTCTTCGCCGCTGCGGCCGGCGTGCCGCTCCACCTCGTGGGCGGCGCGGTCCGCGACGCCGGGCTCGGGCGTCCGGTACACGATCTCGATGTCGTCGTCGCCGCGAGCGGAGCGGCCATCGCCGCACGATTCGCCGCCGCGACGGGTGCCCGACTGGTCGCCCTGGGAGGCGACCGCTTCGGAGCCCTGCGCCTGGTGGCGGGAGACGATCACGTCGATCTATGGGACCTGCAGGGCGGCGAGCTGCTCCCCGACCTCTGGCGGCGGGACTTCACCGTCAACGCCATCGCGCTCGCCGTACCTGGGGGAGCGGTCGTCGATCCGACCGGCGGCCAGGAGGACCTGCTCGGCCGGCGCCTGCGCGCGACGCGTCCGGAAGTCTTCGCGGAGGATCCGGTGCGGGTCCTCCGTCTCGCCCGCCTCGCGACCACCCTTCCGGGCTTCGGTGCCGATCCTGCCACCGTCGGCTGGGCACGCGACGCGACCCACCTTCTCGCCGCGATGCCCCACGAACGCCTGCGGGCCGAGCTCGAGATCTTCTTCGGCCAGGATCGACTCGCGCCGGCGGCGGGCTGGTGCGACGCTCTCGACCTGCCAACGTTCTTGTTCGGTAAAGGGGCGGCCTTGGCGGACGCGTCCTCGAGGACTCTTCGCGCCGCGAAAAAGCTCGATGAATGGAGAGACTCGCGCCCGACGACAGCTCCCGCGACGCCGCCGCAGTCCACCTCGGCGGCGCGCTCGCCCCAGGCGCTGCACTGGTCCCTATTGACCGAGCTTTTTTCCCGGTCTCATGCGGCAACCAGGTCGCAGCTGAGCGAGCTGGCGCGGCGAGGTCTGATGACGCGGGCGTGCGCCGACGCGGCACGCGTTCTCCTGGCGCCGGAATGGGAGCCACCGCTGGAGGAGGTGCCCCGTCGCACCTGGCTGCATGCCGCCGGAGAGAGCTGGAGCGAAGCTATCGCCTTGCGGGCGACGCTGGCTGGGTCGGCGGTCGAGGTGAACGAATGGCGGCTTCTCGCAGCGGCGATCCTGGCGTGGCCCGCGGAAGAGCGCGCCTGGATCCTCTCGCCGCCGGCACTGCTCTCAGGCGGGGAAGTTCAGTCGCTGCTGAAGATCGGTCCGGGTCCGGCAGTAGGAGCGGCGCTCGCGCGGGTTCGGCGGGCGCAGGTCGAAGGCGTCGTACGGTTGCGGGAGGAGGCCGTCGCCCTGGTGCGCGCCGGCGCCTGAAGCCTCAGCGGAAAACGCCCGACTTCTTGTCACCTTCGCCGCCGTTGCCCATCAGGCGATTGTTGAGCTCCTTGATCCGGTCCATCAGCTTGTCGATCTTCTCCTGCGCCTCGGAGCGCAGGCGGTTGTAGTCGCCGCGCATGCGCTCCATTTCCTGGTGGGTCTCCTGCAGGCGCTTGTCGATGTCGCGCAACTGGTTGTCCCGCATGGCAATCGCCGTCTCGAGGTCGGAGATCCGCTCGTCCTTCTCCGCGACGCGCAGCTTGGTCTTCTCTTCCTGTTCCTCGTAGAGCTTGCGGTACTGCTGCAGCATCAGGATTTCGGAAAAATCGGCGGTGGACGGGTTCATCTCTCCTCCTCGCTCCTCGATGCCGGGGAACATCTTGCGCAGCTTGAGCGACAGATCTTCGGGATCGGTGCTTTCCTTCATCGCCTCGGCGTACGTGATGACACCGTGCACGAGCAGCGCAAGCAGCGAGTGGTTCATCGACTGCATGCGGTAGAACGCCACCGAGGACTCGAGCTCCTCGAGCAGTTGCGAGGTCTCGCCCTTCTCGATGAGCTGCGAGAGGCGCGGTGACGATTTCAGGATCTCGAGCGCAGCGACCAGGCCCTGGCCATCGCTGCGCTCGACGAGCTTCATCGACACGACACCCTTCAGCACCTGCGCGACCTGCGCCCGCACCTGGTTCTGCTGGTCCGGCGGGAAGGCGTCGAGGATGCGGTCGACGGTCTGAGTCGCACTGTTGGTGTGCAGCGTCGAGAACACCAGATGCCCGGTCTCCGCCGCGGTGATCACGGTGGCGATCGTCTCCGGATCGCGCATCTCGCCCACCATGATGACGTCGGGATCCTGCCGCATGACGTTGCGGAGGGCCTCCGGGAAGCTCGGCGTGTCGGTCCCGACCTCGCGCTGCGAGATCGAGGCGACGCCGTCGGTGAACAGGAACTCCACCGGATCTTCGATCGTCACGATGTGCACCGGCCGTCGGCTGGTGATGTACTTCACCAGCGCCGCCAGTGTCGTCGACTTGCCGCTGCCCGTCGGACCGGTGATCAGTACCATGCCCATCGGCAGGTCGCAGAAGTCGAGCAGCACGGACGGCAGATTCAGCGTCTCGACGTCGCGGATCTCGTAGGGAATGCGGCGGAACGCCACGGCCATCGTGCCGCGCTGGATGTAGACGTTGCAGCGGAAGCGGGCGAGGCCGCGGACTCCGTAGCCCAGGTCGACCGACATCCGCTCTTCGAGCTTGCGCTTCTGGTGCGGCGCGAGGATGGAGTCGACCATGCCGTGGATCTCGTCCGGCGTCAGTGCCGGCTCGTCGAGCGCTACCAGCTTGCCGTGAATCCGGATCAAAGGCGGGCGAGTCGGCTTCAGATGGAGATCCGAAGCCGCCCGGGCACTCATGGTCCGTAGAAGAGTGTCCAGATCGCGCATGGCAGCGGCATTCTAGTCCTGAAATCCGCCGAATGATGTGAAGCCGGGGGCAGGATCAGTACTTGCGCATCAGACCGACGACGATCCCCTGGATGCGGAGATCGGCGGCGGCCACGCGGATCGGCTCCATCGCCGGGTTGGAGGGCTGCAGCCGGACGACGGCGCCCTCCGGATAGAAGCGCTTGAGTGTCACCTCGTCACCCACCAGCGCTACCACCATCTCGCCCGGCCGGGCGCGGGCGCGGCGCTCGACGACCACCCACTCGCCGTCGTGGATACCTTCGCCGATCATCGACTCTCCAGCCACGCGGAGGACGAAGTGGTCGTCGATCCTGGCCCCGAAGAGCGCCGCCGGGACGGTCAGAGTTTCGTCGCCGACGACCGCTTCGATGGGCCTGCCGGCGGCGATGCGCCCGAGGAACGGCAGCTCCCGTCCGGCTCCGGCGCTGGAGGTCGCACCCTCGCCCTCGCCGTCGAGCAGTTCCATGCCGCGGCGCTGGTGCCGGTCGCGCTTCAGGAATCCCTTCTCGGAGAGCAGCTTGAGGTGTTTGTACGCGGTACCGTAGGAGGAAAAGCCGAAGCGCTCGCAGATTTCGCGGTGGGTCGGCGCCAGGCCCTTCTCGCGGCGAAAGGCGTGTATGAACTCGAGGATCTCTTTCTGCCGGGCGGTCAGGTAGGAGGCCATGCCGGAAAGCCTACGGCGGTAACGCGGCGTAAGTCAACCCGGGCGCCGTTCGGCTCCCCGCACCCACCGGTTTCGCCGCCAGCCTTGACAGTGCGGAACCCGCTCCCTACACTGCGCCCTCTTTGTCCTCCACCGCGCTCACGTCCTTCTCCCCTCCGCCGCCGCAGCGACACCTCGCGCGCCACCAGCTCGCCAACGGCCTGCGGATCGTCCTCCACCGCGACGCCACCCTGCCGCTCGTCGCGGTCAATCTCTGGTACCACGTCGGTTCCAAGAACGAGCAGCCCGGACGAACCGGCTTCGCGCACCTTTTCGAGCACATGCTCTTCCAGGGCAGCGAGCACGTCGGAACCAACGACCACTTCCGCTACCTGCAGGAGGTCGGCGGCGTCGCCAACGGATCGACCTGGTACGACCGCACGAACTACTACGAGACCCTGCCTTCGCGCCATCTCGAGCTTGCGCTCTGGCTCGAGTCGGACCGCATGGGGCATCTCCTGCCCGGGCTCACGGCCGAGAAGCTCGAGAACCAGCGCCAGGTGGTGATGAACGAGCGCCGGCAGCGCGTCGACAATCAGCCCTACGGCCGCGCCATGGAACGCCTCTTCGAACTGCTCTTCCCGGAGGGCCATCCCTACCGCTGGCCGGTGATCGGACACATGGCGGACATCGAAGCCGCCACTCTCGAGGACGTGCGCGCTTTCTTCTCGACCTACTACGGCCCCGGCAACGCCGTGCTTTCGCTGGCCGGCGACTTCGAACCCGACGCGGCGCTCGCGGCCATCGACCGCTGGTTCGGCACGCTGCCGGCGGGGCCGGCGCCGCCTGCGGTCCGCGCGCCGCTGCCGCCGCTCGAGCGGGCCGTGCGCGACACGATGACCGACCGCGTGCAGTTGCGGCGGCTCTACTTCGCCTTCCGCACCGAGCCCTTCGGCGCTCCTGGGTGGTGGACCGCCGCGGTGACGGCGAACCTCCTCACAGACGGCAAATCGAGCCCGATGGTGCACGACCTGGTCGTCGACCGCCAGCTGGCTCAGGACGTCTCGGCCTACGTCTATCCGACGGAGGAGGTCGGCATCTTCCTGCTCGTCGCGACGGCACGTCCCGGCGTCGACACCGCCCGGCTCGAGGCGGGGATTCGCGAGCATCTCGCCCGGCTCGCCGGCAGCCCGGAGCCCGCCGCGCTGGACGCGGCGCTCGAGCGCGCCCGCCGGCGCACCCTGGCGGGGATCTACTCGGAGCTGCAGACGCTCGACCACCGGGCGGATCTGCTCTCCCAGTACGCCACCTACTTCGACGCGCCAGAACGCGCCTTCGTCGAAGCCGAAGCCTATGAGCGGGTCGGCATCGCGGAGATCCGCTCCTTCGCCGCGACGCGACTCGCTGCGGAGCACAGCGCCCTGCTGATCGTCGAGCCGGAAGGGGAACGATCGTGAGCCCGGTCCGGAGCTCCCCGCCCGACCGCTCCCGGCCTCCCGCGGCGGGCCGCGAGAGCTCCGTACCGATGCCGGAGTTCGAACGTTTCGCCACTTCGCGCGGCGTACCTGTCTTTGTCGCGCCGCGCACGGGCGTGCCGCTCGTCGAGCTCGAGCTACTCCTCGACGCCGGCGGTGAGCACAATCCGGAGCGCCTGCCGGGCCTCGCGGCGATGACCGCAGCGATGATCGACGAGGGCACGGCCCGGCGCAGCGGGCCGCAGCTCGCAGCCGACCTCGAGCGTCGCGGCGGGACGCTCTCCTGCGCGGCCGACTGGAACGCCGCCCGGCTCCGGCTGCAACTGCTCGCCGCCGATGTCGAATACGGTCTCGATCTCCTGGCCGAGCTGCTCTACGAGCCCGCCTTTCCCGGGCACGAGCTCGATCGCCTGCGTCAGCAGACCCTCGCCGAGCTGCGGCGCCGGGCGGACCAGCCAGCCGCGGTCGCCGACGAGGCCTTTGCGCACCACCTCTTTGCCGGGACGGTCTTCGCACACCCGCTGGCCGGCCATGCGGGCGCCCTCGCCGCGATGAGCCGTGACGACCTCCTCGAGTTTCACCATGCGCGCTACCGCCCCCTGGGGGGAGCCATTACCGTCGCCGGCGATTGCGACCGCGCGCGCCTCGCGGCGGCGATCGAAGCGGTCTTCCCCTCCTCCGCGCCGGCCCCGCTCGATTCCCGGTCAGCGCTGCCGGCGGGCACCGACTCGCGCACGCCCGACGTTCCGCCGGCCGACGGCGTCACCGACCGGCCGCTGCGGGTCGTCGTCGTCGACCGCCCCGGCGCCGAGCAGACCGAGCTTCGCATCGGCCACCTGGGGGTGCCGCGCCGGCATCCCGACCGTGTGGGCCTCGGTGTGCTCAACGCCCTGCTGGGTGGGAAGTTCACCAGCCGGATCAATCTCAATCTGCGCGAGCGTCACGGCTTCACCTACGGCGCGTCGAGCCGCTTCGTCGACCGCAAGGCTCGCGGACCGTTCGTCGTGTCGACGGCAGTCTCGACGGCAGCCACCGGCCGCGCCGCGGCCGAGGTGCTGGGCGAGCTGCGCCGGATCCGCGCCGAGGCGGTTCCCGCGGCAGAGCTCGACGAGACCCGGAACTACCTCCTCGGCGTCTTTCCCTACAGCCTCCAGACGATCGAGGGTCTCTCGGCGCGCCTCGACGAGATCGCCCTGTACGGACTGCCTCTCGACACGCCGGCGCGCTATCTGGCCGAGGTCGCCGCCATCCGTCCCGAAGATCTCTCGCGCCTCGCCCAGGCGCATCTGCGGCCGGAGGAGGCGCTGGTCGTCGCGGTCGGCCCGGCGGCGGAGCTCATGGACCAGCTGCGGGAGATCGCCGAGCCGCTGCTCTGGCGGCCCCACCTGCCGGCCTGAACGGCGGACACGGCCCGGCGCAGGACCGGGCCTGGCGAAGAACGGCTATTCGAGCTGGGCGTCGACGCGAGCGTCGGCGTCGACCCTCACGACGAGGCGGCGCGAGGAGCCCCCGGCGAGGTCGCCTTCGACCACGATCGCCTTGGTCGGCTTGCCGGGCAGCGTGACGTAGACCCGCAGCGAGACGGCGCCGGCAGGGAGCTTGCGCTGCGCGCTGAGGGCGCCGGGGATCTTCTCCTTGCTCAGGAAGCCGGTCTTCTTCACGAACTTGAACGGCTCGCGGAAGATCTGGCGCTCGCCCGAGTAGACCGTCAGCACCCCCTCGGAGACCTCCGAGTAGAAGTCGATCTCCACCGTCGCGTCGCCCGCGACCGGGACGGTCGGCGCCGGCGCCACAGGCCTCTGCGGCTGCGGCGCCGGAGGCGGGACGGTTGCGGCTGCGGCCTGGGCGGCCTGAGCCGACTTCTGAGAGCGTTCGCGCTCCTTCTGGCGTGCGAGCGCGGCTTCGGAGTCGGCGGCGAGCTTGGCCGCTTCGGGATGGTCCGGCACCAGCGCGAGGACGCCGTTGGCGGCCGCGATCGCGCCCTCGTAACGCCGCTTCGCGTACTCCTCGCGGGCGAGGATCAGACCTTCCGAGACCCGCTGCTCGCGCTCCGCGGCCGACGAGAGATCGAGCGAGACACGTTCGACCTCGGCCCGCAGGGTGCGCGCCGAGGCGTTCTCCGGATCGATCTGCTGCGCCTTCGCCAAGGCTGCGAGCGCCCCCTGGAGGTCGCCGGCGTCCAGCCGCTGCCGCGCGCCGGCGAGCGCCGCCTGGAGATCGAGATCGCGCTGCTCGGTCGCCGTCGGGCCGCTGGGCGCTGCGGCCGGCGGCTCGATCCTGCCGCTCACCCACAGTGCGAGCAGTCCCGCGATCGTCAGGACGGCCAGTCCGACGAGGCCGTACTGGACGATCCGCTGCGAGCGGATCCGCTGCAGCGCTGCCTGGACCTTCGTCGAGCCGGAGAGCGAGCTCACCGGAATCGCCGGAGGCATCGCGGCGGGCGCGGGTGCCGGGGCCGCCGGCGGAACCGGTGGGGCTTCCGGGGGCGGCGCGCTCGGCGCCGGGGCGGGCACCGCGGCGGGCCGGGAGGCTACCGCCGGTGCGGCGGACGGTACCACCGCGGGCCGCTGCACCGTGCGGTCGACCGTATCCTCGGGAAGCTCCGGGACCTCCTGGGTTGCCGAGGTGTCGTCGTCGTCGACCGCGACCTCGGGTTGTTTGGCCCCGCCGCGGCGCAGCTCGGCGGCGATCTCGGCGGCCCGCGGATAGCGCCGGTTGGGGTCCTTCTCCAGGCAGCGCGACATGATCGCGGTCAGCCCGGGCGGCAGGTCCTTGATGAGCTCCTCGGCGGGTGTGAACGGCTCGTAGACGATCTTGTGCGTGACCGCCGTCAGGTTCTCGCCCTGGAAGGGCTTGCGCCGCGTCAGCATCTCGTAGAACACGACTCCGAGCGAGAAGATGTCGGCCCGGTGGTCGACCTCCTTGCCCTGGATCTGCTCCGGCGCCATGTAGTTCGGCGTGCCCAGGAGCTGCCCCTCCATGGTCAGGTTGGAGGTGTCGAGCCGGGCGATGCCGAAGTCGGTGATCTTGACCTTGCCGTCCTGGGCGATGAGGATGTTGGCCGGCTTGATGTCGCGGTGGACGACGCCGCGCGAATGCGCGTAGTCGAGACCCTCGGCGATCTGCGACAGGATGTCGACCACCCGGTCGTAGCCGAACGGCTCCGGACGCTGCAGCAGCTGCTTGAGATTCGTCCCCTTGACGAACTCCATGGCGATGAAGCAGATGCCTTCGCCGCCTTCGTCCACGACGTCGTGGATGGTCACGATGTTGGGATGCGACAGGATGCCCGCGCTCTGCGCCTCGCGGACGAACCGGCTGCGGAACTGCGCGAGCTCCTGGTCCTTGGCCGAGAATCCGACCCGGAACGTCTTCAGCGCCACCTGCCGGCCGATGAGCGGGTCGCGCGCCAGGTAGACGACCCCCATGGCGCCCTTGCCGATCTCTTCGAGGATCTCGTAGCGGCCTAGTTTCTGCGGCGCGTTGGTTGTCATTCGGGATGGGCTCGGGGAGCGGCAGGGGGCATTCTAGGCGCGCGCCACTGGACGGTCAATCAGCGCGTCGCCGTGGCGAACTGGCCGCGCCTCCGGGGGCCTGAAACAGGCCGGAAATGCCGGATTTCGGCCTCCGCTTTGATATGGTGCAGAGGCCGTTCGAAGCACTCGAAAGGAGATTGCGCCCGATGCAGGTCGACAGTCCTTCCAAGATCCGCAACATCGCGATTACCGGTCACAACGACACCGGGAAGACCACCCTGACGAGCTCCCTGCTCTTCACGGCGGGCGCCGCCGCCCGCTTCGGGAAGATCGAGGACGGCAACACGGTCACCGATTTCGATCCCGAAGAGGTCGAGCGCGGCATCTCGATCGGCCTCGGTGTATGCCATCTGCCGTGGAAGCAGCACAAGGTCAATCTGCTCGACGCGCCGGGGTACGGCATCTTCTTTTCCGAGACCCGCGCGGCCCTGCGCGTCGCCGACACCGCGGTCGTCTGCGTGAGCGCTGTCGCCGGTGCGGAGGTCAACACCGAGAAGGTCTGGGAGGCGGCCGCCGAGCTCGGTCTGCCGGTCATCCTGCACGCCAACAAAATGGACCGCGAGCGCGCCGATCTCGGGCGTTGCCTCGACAGCCTGCAGCAGACGTTCGGCCGTCAGGTCCTGCCCGTCCAGCTGCCGATCGGCGCGGAAAAGGACTTCGTCGGCGTGGTCGATCTCGTGAAGCTCAAGGCCTACCGCTTCGAGCGCGACGGTAGCGGCAAGGCGAAGGAGGAAGCCGTGCCGGCGAACCTCGCCGCCGAGGTCGACGAGGCGCGCACCCGCCTCATCGAGGCGGTCGCCGAAGCCGACGAGCACCTGCTCGAGAAGTTCTTCGAGGAGGGCACGCTCGATGCGGCCGATCTCGAGGCCGGCCTGCGCAATGCGATCGCCGGCCGGAAGCTCTTTCCGCTGACCCTCGGCTCGTCGCTGCATCTCGTCGGCAGCTCGACGCTGCTCGACTTCCTGGTCGACTACGCGCCCTCTCCGGTCGAGCATCCCTACCCGGCGCGGACCCTGGACGGCAAGACCGTTCCGCTCGAAGCCGACCCGGCGAAGCCGGTGGTGGCCCTGGTCTTCAAGACCCTCAACGACCCGTTCACCGGCCGCCTGTCGATCCTGCGCGTCCTTTCGGGAACCCTGCAGAACGACGCTCAGCTCTGGAACGTCCGTGCCGAGGAGACCGAGAAGACGCACGGTCTGGTGCACCTCCAGGGCAAGCAGGGCACCGCCACGCCGAAGCTCATCGCCGGCGATATCGGCGGCGTGCCGAAGCTCCGCCTGGCGATGTCCGGCGACACGCTCGCCGCCAAAGAGCAGGCGCTCGCGGCGGAGTGGATCCAGATCCCCGAACCAGCGATGTCCTTCGCCGTCGAGCCCAAGTCGAAGGGCGATGACGAGAAGATCGGCGACGCCCTGCACCGCCTCATCGAGGAGGATCCCAGCCTGCGCGCCGGTCGCGATCCGCAGACCCACGAGTTCCTGCTCTCGGGCAGCGGTCAGCTGCACGTCGAGATCGCGCTCGCGCGGATGAAGCGGCGCTCGAACGTCGAGGTGATCCTGCATCCGCCGAAGGTGCCCTATCGCGAGACCATCCAGAAGCCGGCAGAGGGCCACGGGCGGCACAAGAAGCAGAGCGGCGGCCGCGGACAGTTCGCCGACTGCCGGATCAAGATCGAGCCCTTGCCGCGCGGCGGCGATTTCGAGTTCAAGGACGAGATCTTCGGCGGCTCGATTCCGCAGAACTATCGCCCGGCGGTCGAGAAGGGCATCCAGGAAGCCCGGACGCGCGGCTTCCTCGCCGGGTATCCGATGGTCGACTTCCGCGTCCGGCTGCTGGACGGGCAGTACCACGACGTCGACTCCTCGGAGCTCGCCTTCAAGATCGCCGGTTCTCTCGCCTACAAGGATGCCATGGAGCGGGCGGGCGCGACGCTCCTCGAGCCGGTGATGAAGGTGGAGATCCACACCAACGAGGAGTTCATGGGCGACATCATGAGCGACCTCTCGCATCGCCGCGGACGGCCGCAGGGAATGGACGTGAAGAACGGCGCCCAGGTGGTCCAGGCGCAGGTGCCGATGGCCGAGATGCTGAACTACGCCCCGGCGCTGCGCTCGATGACCCAGGGTCGCTCGAGCTTTCTCATGGAGTTCTCGCACTACGAAGAAGTTCCGCGCCTCGTGCAGGACAAGATCATCGCCGAGGCGAAGAAGAAGATGCACGAGGAACAGGAAGCTTGATTCCACCCAACTCTGAGGAGCACGTCTGATGCAGGCCAACGCTTTGCGCGCAGGAATGTGCGTGCTGCACAACAACGAAGTCTGCAGCATCATGTCGGTGACGCACCGCACCCCGGGCAATCTCCGGGCCTTCGTCCAGGTGCGGATGCGGAACTTGAAGAACGGTAACAGCTTCGAGCACCGCTTCGCGTCGACCGAGTCGGTGGAGCGGGCGATTCTCGACACCGTGCCGATGGAGTATCTCTACTCCGACGGCTCGGGGCACCACTTCATGAGCCAGGAGACGTACGAGCAGGTGGCGCTCACCGACGACGCGCTCGGCGACACGCTGCTCTACCTGTTGCCCAACAGCGTCATCAAGGTCGATTTCTACGAGGGCATGCCGGTCGGCATCGAGCTGCCGAACACGGTCATCCTCGAGATCGTCGAGACCGAGCCCGGAATGAAGGGCGCGACCGCCTCGTCGTCGTACAAGCCGGCCAAGATGCAGACCGGCCTCGTCGTCCAGATCCCGCCCTTCGTCGAAGCCGGCGCCAAGATCGAGATCGACACCCGCGAGAACAAGTACCTGCGGCGGGTCTGA
>CAZQTL010000029.1:0-26973 GCA_964595975.1 uncultured Thermoanaerobaculia bacterium
CCGCAAGAGCTCGTCGGTTCCCTTCTCGGCAGCAGGCAGGGCCAGCGCGTCGAGAAACGCGCCGAGGTCGTCGTGGCGGCGCGCGGGATCGGGATCGGTCGCCCGTTCGAGCGCCCGTGCCGTCGCTCCTCCGAGGTCGGGGAAGCGCTCGCGCACCGGCACCGGCTCGGCGATCTCGAAGCGCAGGATCTGGGCGAGGGTGAGTCCGTCGCGCACGGCGACGCCGCAGAGCAGCTCGCATGCCGTGAGCGCCAGGGCATACTGATCGCACGCCGGTCCGGTCGGTTCGTGGCGCAACTGCTCGGGCGCGAGATAGAGCGGGGTCCCCACGACAGCCGAGCTCGCGGTGAGCCGCGTCGCCTCGGTATCCGAGAAGTCCGCACGCGCGATGCCGAAGTCGATGACCTTGGTGACCGCGCGCCCGCCCTCGGAGCAGACGAACAGATTCGACGGCTTGAGGTCGCGATGGACGATTCCCGCGGCGTGCGCGGCGTCGAGCCCGGCGACGGCATCGGCGAGAATCGCGGCGACCACTGCTGGCGGCAAGGCGCTCTCGCCACGCGCCCGGCAGTCGGCGAGGAGGGCCTCGGCGGAGCGCCCCTCGAGCAGCTCGAGCACGAGATAGGGCGCTCCCCAGTCGGCCTCCGCGAAGTCATAGACGGCGACGACGTTCGGATGGCGGAGGCCGGCGAGGAGCCGCGCCTCATTGAGGAATCGCCGATGGGCACTGTCGGCGGTGTCGCCGGGCAGCAGCAGCTTGACCGCCGCGTCGCGCTCCAGTGTCTCGTGGCGGGCACGGAAGACGACGCCCATGCCGCCGGCGCCGATCACCTCGGTAAGGGTGTAGCTGCCCAGGCGACGACCCAGGAGCTCACGCTCGTCGCCGAGCTCGAGCCTCCCCTCGCACTTCACGCAACGGATCGCGCTCGCCGCCGCGGCAATCGTGCCGCAGTTCGTACAACGCCGAATCTCCACCCGCCCTCCGCTTCGAGAGAGGCGATCCTATGTCCTTCCCGCCGCGTGGTGACAGGCGACCCGCAGACAGCGGCGACGATCGACAGGAGGGGTTTCGCCGGCGACCAGGAGCTGCCGGCCCCGTCCCCGCTTACGGCTGCTGCCAGTACTGCAGCGGCGGCTCGACGACGGTCGGCCACACCCGCTTCATCGTCTCGCCCTCGTAGATCTCACCGTTCTTGACCACCCAGTGGATCTTCGTCGTGTTGTGGATGTCGGCGATCGGGTCGGCGTCGAGCACGATCATGTCGGCGAGCTTGCCGCTCTCGATCGTGCCGAGGTCGGGCAACAGGCCGAGCTTCTCGGCGGCGCGCTCGGTCGCGGCGCGCAGGGCTTCGTGCGCGGTGAGCGCCTGGCCGCGGCCGTCCTCCCCCGCCATGGCCCAGACCTCCCAATGCGGCCCCAGCCCCTGCACCTGGCCGTGGGCGCCGAGCGAGATGTTGCCGCCGGCGCGCGCCACCCTGGCGACGCCCTCCGCGACCAGCGGGAACTGGTACTCCGACGGCTCCACCCAGGGGTGACGGCGCCCCCAGGTGTCGAGCGCGAAATGCGGCGTGAACCGGTTGAGCTTCGGGTCGGCGTGGGCGTTCCTCTCCTGCCAGAAGTAGAGCTCGCCCCACGGCCCGCCGTAGGAGACCAGCAGCGTCGGGGTGTACGTCGTCTTCGTTGCGGCGAGGAACCGCGCCGCGTCGTCGCCGAGCTCGACGGGAAGCGAGTGCTCGAAGGCGGTGAAGCCGTCCATCGCCATCGACAGGTCGGAGAACAGCTCGCCCCCGCCCTCGGCAGTGAGCAGCATGTGCTCCTGGCGCGCCGCCTCGGCGAACCAGCGGCGCTGCGCCCGGCGCGGCTGCTGGTAGACCTTGATCATGATCGCGCCCCAGGATTTCATCCTCTTCACCTGGCGCCGCGCGTCCTCGAGACTGTCGACTTTGGCCCAGATGTCCTGCGCCTGGCCGCCGTAGAGCACCATGCCCGAGGAGTAGGTGCGCGGCCCGACCATCCGGCCGGCTTCCACCATCTCGGCCTGGGCGAAGACGTCGACGGTCGGCGCCGACGGATCGTAGGTCGTCGTCACGCCGTAGGCGAGATTCGCGAGGTACTCCCACTTGGTCTCCGGAAAGAGCTCGAACGCCGAGTAGTGAAGGTGGGCGTGGGTGTCGATGAACCCGGGAACGATCGTCTTGCCGCTGGCGTCGAAGGTCGCGGCACCGGCCGGTATCGCGACTTTGCCCGGCGCGCCGACGCCGACGATCCGGTTGTCGGTGACTACGACGTCGGCCGACGGCAGGATCTCGTCGCCGCGCATGGTGACGACGCGCGCGTTCTGGAGCACGAACGAGCCGGAAGGCTGCGCGCGCGGAACGGTGAGCGCGATCCGGATCTCGTCCGGCTTCGGGAGCTTGAGATCGGGTTCCTTCTCCTCCTCACCCTTGGCATCGCCCTTTTTCTTTTCGCTGCCGCCCTCCGCCTTCGCCTTCTGCGCCGCCTTGCGCTTCTCGTCGGCGACGAACGCCAGGGCGCGATCGATCGGCAGGCGATAGAAGGTGTTGCCTAAACCCCAGGTCAGCGTCTTGCCGCCGTCGGCCCAGCCGAGGAACGCGCCGGCGATGTCGGTGAGCCGCACGACCGGCAGAGGCGAGCCCTCGAGCGCGAGCTCGACCGTCTCGGCGGTCTTCGCCGGCGGCCACTCGCCGAGATAGACCTCGTCGCGAGAGGTGAAGGCGACCCAGCGGCCGTCGGGCGAGGGCGACACTTCGGAGGTCACCGGCAGGCGCAGGTGGGTCTTCTTGTCGCTGCCGTCGAGCCGGATCGAGACCAGGTCGGTCTTCACCTCGTCTTGCGGCTTCTTTCCCGGTACCGCTTCGGCGTAGAGGACACGCTCGGCGTCCTCCAGGGTCCGATCGTCGCGCAGGAAGGCCGCATAAGGATGGAAGATCTGCCCCGCACCCAGGCCGACGTTCGCGATGTAGGTTGTCGCGCCGCCCGATGCCGGCAGCCAGGCGAGCTCGAAGCTCTGTTCTTCCTCCGGCTGGCGACCGCGCAGCTCGAGGCCCGAGCCCTTGAAGATCAGCAGCTTGGCGCCCGAGGGCGACCAGACCGGGTTGGCGTAATGGGCGGCGACCTGGGTCAGCTTCGTCGGCGTGCCACCGGCGAGCGGCACCTTCCAGACGGCGCCGAGGCCGCGGTCGCTCCAGGAAACGAAGGCGACCGTCTGGCCGTCCGGCGAGATCGCCGGCGCGTACTCGCGGGAGATCTCGCCGACTTCGCTCACCAGCCTTACCGGCTCGCCCACCGCCTTGCCGGCCTCGACCGCCTGGCGCCAGATCCGGCCGAGCGCTTCGAAGACGATGGCGCGGCCGTCGGCACTCTGCTGCGGCCGGCGCAGCACCTTCACCTGCACGGGGCCTTTGGCGACGCCGTCCTCGAAGATGACGCGCGGCGCCGCCCACTGCTCGACCTCGGCGGAGAACGGAATCTCGGTGCGAGCGCCATCCGCGATGAGAATGCGCGCGATCCGGCCGCGGTCGGAGATCACGATCGCGAGACCGTCAGGCGTGAACGAGTAGCCGGGGTAGAGGTCCGCGGTGGCGAAGCCCTCCATCTCGTCCTTGCCGAGGCCACGCGCCAGAATCCGCTCGGCGCCGCTCGCGAGGTCCCGCAGCACCAGCACGGTGTCGCCGTCGCGGCGGCTCAGGTAGGAGAGCTTCGTACCGTCGGGCGAGAGTGCCGGGCGCACCCCGCCGCCGACGCCGCCGGTGATCTGCGAGACCTCACCGGTGCGGCGATCGTGCCGTGCCACCTGGAAGAGCCCGTCCTGCAGATTCGGGGTGTAGCTGAACGGGCGCTGGCGGCGTGCGAAGTAGATGAAGCGGCCGTCCGCCGAGGCCACCGCGCCGGAAGAGTTGTGCGTGTCGTCCGAGTTCGTCAGCTTGACGCCGGCGCCGCCGTGGCGGCTGAACAGGTAGAGCTCGACCGGCGGGATGCCGGCGAGCTTGCCGTCCTCGCGGCGCGCGATCAGGAACTCGCCGTCGGGCGTCCAGTCCGCCGTGCGGGTGTAGGCGTCCTTCTCCTCGGTGAGCGCCCGCGGGTCCTTGCCGTCGGCGTCGGCGAGCCAGATGTTCTCGATGCCGCCGCGGTCGCTGGTGAAGGCGATCGTCTTGCCGTCCGGCGAATAGCGCGGCTGCGAGTCCCAGGCCGGACCGGAGGTGAGCCGCCGCGCCTTGCCGCCGCCGATCGGCAGGTCGTAGAGATCCCCCAGGAGGTCGAAGACGATCGTCGTCCCGTCGGGCGAGACGTCGACCGAAGTCCAGGTTCCCTGGGTCGCCTCGAAGGCGATCCGGCGGGCGCCCGGCTGCGGTTGGTTGATCTCCGCCGCCGGGTCCTTGGGCTTCTTCTGCTCCGGTTCCCTGGCCCCGGCAGGGCCCGCGTCGAGGCCGAGAACAGTCACGAGGCAGGCGATGACGAAAACCGGCGACACCGATCGGCGCATGAAGCTCCTCCTGAAACCGTTAGGGTTTCGAGCCTAGCTCACGATACGAGCGCCGGGGAAAAAGGTTGAGGCTTCCTCGTCGCCGGCAGCGGGCGCCGCGCGCCCCGCTCGGCAACTAGTCCACGACGTTGGACCAGGCGAAGGTGTTGCCGCGCTCGAAACCGTCCTTGAAGAACCAAGGACAGCTCGACGGCGAGTACTCGACGGCGCCGATGTCGGTGCCCAGGCCTTGCGGGCGGAGGACGCTCCGCTGGTCCATGAAGGCGTTGCCGCCCGGCAGCGGGACGCCGGTGTCGCGCGCCGGGCTCGTCGGGTCGAGGTCGTGGGTGCGGGTCAGCTCGAGCGAAGTCCCGGGCGGGCAGCTGAAGTCGAGGGGCACGAGCAACGCATCGGTTGCGGGCTGATTCCCGTTCGTGGCGCTCGCACCGCAGGTCGTGCCCTGCCAGAGGCTCGAGGCGATGTCGGGGCCGACGGTGCTGATCTCGCACTCCGCACCGCTCGTCGTCGCGGCATCGCCCGCCAGTATGACGTTCCGCATGAGCAGGGTTGCTCCCGAGGAGGCGAGGCCGCCTCCCACGTTCGCCTGATTCCAGGCGATGGTCACGAAGCGCAGCGTCGTCGAGCCCTCCGAATGCAGGCCGCCGCCCGAGCCGACGGCGCTGTTGCCGGAGACCGTCGCGTTCTCGAGCAGGAGCGTCCCGAGGTTCGCAATCGCACCGCCGCGCGCTCCAGCAGCGACCGCCTGGTTGCCCGACAGCGTGACTTGACGCTGGGTCGACGAGGTTCCGGCATCGAGGAACATCCCTCCCCCTTCCGCGGCACTGTTGCGGCCGATGGTGTCGTACGCGAGCGAGACCGACGAGCCGTTCGACAGGTTCATTCCTCCACCGTTGCCCCCCGCCGTGTTCATGACGATCTGGGTCTGCTCGAGGAAGCCCGAGCAGTTGGAAACATCCAACCCACCGCCGCCCCCCCCGGCGACGTTCTGGTCGAACGACGCGAGAAGCACGGCGAGCTGGTTGCAGTTCGAGATCGACACGGCGCCGCCCGCCCCTCCTGCGCTGTTGCCGTGCACCAGCACCAGGCCGAGGTCGAGGCGGCCGCCAGTCAGGTGAAACGCCCCGCCGGCCCCGGCCGCCTGGTTGTCGGCGACGCGGCTGTTGTTGCCCTGGACCACGGCGCCGGTGGCCGCGATCGCGCCGCCGACCGTCGTCGAGACGTTGTCGGTGATCGTCGTGAAGAAGAAGTGGACCTCGCTCGTCGCCTCGGCGAGAATCGCGCCGCCGCCGGGGGCCTGTCCCTGGACCAGCGCGATGTCGCGCAGTGCCAAGTAGCCGCCGGCCGCGACCACGAAGTGGCGGGTCGCATTGCCGCCCGAAAGGGTGACGAGCAGGTCGCTGTCGACCGTCACGACGGCGGTGATGGTCTTGGCGCTGGTCAGCGCGATCGTGACCGGATCCGCACCGCAGGCGAAGGTGATCGTGCCGTTGCCGCTGTTGGCGGAAGCGACGGCGGCGTCGAGCGCCGCCTCGGTGCAGCTCGCGGGGGTGCCGTCGCCGACGACAGCATCGGTGGCGAGGAGTCGCCCCGGGCCTGCGGCCAGAGCCAGCAGAGGCAGGAGTGCGAAGCGGGTGCATCGTCGAATGCTCAAGGGCGGTCTCCAGTCGGGTGAGGTTGGGGCCGGGCGTTCTCGGCAGCCTGCCTGTTCAAACGAACGGAATGAAGGGTGCTCGACCGGACATGGTCCGGTCTGGGGCCGGAGAGGAGGAACGGATTCAGGGAGCGACCGCCGACCAGCGCGAGCTGCCGCCGCCTTCGAATCCGTCGAGAAAGAGCGCCCAGCAGCTGGTGGTGATGAACTCGTCGGCGCCGACGTCGCACGCCGCGCCCTGGGGCCGCGTGACGCCGCGCTGATCGAGCACCAGCCCGCCGACGCAGACACCGTTGTCGATCGCCGCGCTCGCGGCGGGGATGGCATGCGTCTCGGTGAGCTCCGTCGCGAGGCCGGTGCAGGTCTTCGCCAGCGGGGCGATGGCCACTGCAGTGCTGGACTGGTTGCCGACCCCGCTCCCGGCCGGGCAGGAGGCATCGTTCCAGACACTCCAGTTGAACGTCGCCGCAGCCGGGTTGCCGCTGCAGGAGTCGTCGACCCCGGGCGCCAGATTGCCGACGAACAGGGCGCTCATCCCTTCGACGAAACCAGTCGTCTCCCACGAAAGCCCACCGCCGACTGCGGCCTCGTTGTAGGCCACGGTCGAGTTGTAGAGACCCAACAGACCGCCGTCCAGATTGGCGATGCCGCCGCCCTTGCCCAGGAGACCCGTGCGGTTGCCGGAGACGGTGCAGTTGTCGAGCTCGAGGATGCCGGAGTTGGCGATACCGCCGCCACCCGCGCTCGCGGATGCTCCGAGTCCCCGGTTCCAGGCGACCGTGGTGTCGCGAAGCCCGACACTTCCGGCCGGATCGACATAGAGGCCCGCGCCGTAGCCCGACTGCTGCGTGTTCCAGCGCAGACTCGAGTCCTCGATCGTCGCCACCGTCCCCTCCCAGAACCACAGGCCGCCGCCGTCGCCGAACGAGCGGTTCGAGTCGACCCGCAGGCGATAGCCCCAGAGCGTACCGGCGCGCACCGAGGCGGCGCCGCCATTGCCCGTGACCGATTCGTTGCCGCGCAGCGTGACGTCGGTCAGGGTTGCGGTCTGGAACCAGGAGACCAGTCCGCCGCCTTCGCCGGTGGCGGAGTTGTGCGCGACGTCGACGTTCGTGAGGGTCAGCGTGGCACTGTTCGCCGACACTCCGCCGCCGCCCTCGGCGCCCGCGGTATTGCCCTCGATCCGGCTGTCGACGATCGTGAGGTGGGTCTGGGCCACCGCGACCGCGCCGCCGTAGAGGGACGAAGTGTTGTCCGCCAGGCGGACGTTGGAGAGCGTCAGGGTCGAGGGATCTTCGGAGGAGCCGACCGAGAGGATCGCTCCCCCACCTGCCGCCGAGCCGTTCACCAGTTGGATGTTGCGGATGTCGACCGCGCTGCCCTGGAAGATCTGGAAGATCCGCGTGAAATTGCCCCCCGAGAGGGTGACGAGGTTGCCGCCGTCGACGATGACGCCGTTGGCGAGCGCGCGCTCGTGGCTGAGGACGATCACCTTCGGCGCCGCCCCGCAGTTGAAGGTGACGATGCCGAAGCTGCCATTGGCGACCGTCACCGCGGCATCGAGCGCCGCCTCGGTACAGCTCCCGGGGGTGCCGGTGCCGACCACCGTCGAGCCGGCGAGGGCCGGCATGGCCACCAGAGCGCCGATCAGCATCAGAGCCGCGTATCGGAAGATGTGTCGGAGCGCGGCGAATGGATGGGTCACTGGAGACTCCCCCTGGGGCGCAAGGCCCGGGTCGTTGGCTGGCTGTGAATGCGAACGGACCGGAGCTGTCGATCCGGACATTTGCGATCGCGGCGGTCCCGGCAGGGAGTCCTCCCCTTCCGGTGGTATAAGAAACAGGTGCAGCGGTACATCCATGACTGAGGCGGTCGATCTCTCCATCGTCGGCGCCGGCGCGGCCGGTCTCATGGCGGCGACCCAGGCCGCGAGAGAGTCTGCGCGCCGGGCGCCGGGACTGCGCATCCTCGTCCTCGACGGCGCGCGTTCGCCGGGAGCCAAGATCCTCGTTGCCGGCGGCGGGCGCTGCAACGTCACCCACTTCGAGGTTGCGGCGGACGATTTCGCCGGCTCGTCACGGCATGCGATCGCCAAGGTGCTGCGCGAGTTGACGGTGCCGGCGACGATCGACTTCTTCCGCGCGATCGGGGTCGTCCTGAAGCGCGAGCCGACCGGCAAGCTCTTCCCGGTGACCGATCAGGCGCGCACGGTGCTCGACGCGCTGCTCCGCGCCGCGCGCGAGGCCGGCGTGAAGCTCCTCTATCCCCGCAAGGTCACGGCGATCCGCCGCGCCGGTTCCGGCTTCGTGCTCGCCGGCGAATGGGGCGAGGTCGCCGCCCGGCGGGTGATCCTCGCCGCCGGCGGACAGGCGCTGCCGAAGAGCGGCTCGGACGGCTCGGGTTTCGCTCTGGCGCGCAGCCTGGGACACACGACCACGGCGACGATCTTCCCTTCGCTGGTGCCGCTGGTCGTCACCGACGGGCACTGGCTGCAGCGTGTGCAGGGGATCGCCGTGCCGGCGCGAGTCGAGATCCGCGCCGGTAACGGCAAGCGCCTGGCGAGCTTTCGCGGCGATCTCCTCTGCACCCACTTCGGGCTCTCCGGCCCGGTCGTCCTCGACGCCAGCCGCCACTATCTCGCCGCGCGCCAGGCGGACCCTCAGGCGCGCTTCGTGATCGCCTTTCTGCCCAACGCCGGGGCCGAAAACCTGACCCTCGAGCTGGCGAACCTCGGGCGCCGCAGCCTAGGCCGCTGGCTGGCCGAGAAGCTCCCCGACCGCCTCGCCGACGCCCTGCTGGAGAGCGCCGGGCTCGACCCGGCCGCAAACGCGCTGCGCCTGAAGAAGGAGGAACGCCAGGCGCTTCTGCGGGCCCTGCTCGAGCACGAGATTCCGATCGCCGGCGATCGCGGCTTCACCTACGCCGAAGCGACCGCGGGCGGCGTCCCACTCGACCAGATCCGACCGGAGTCGATGGAGTCGCGGCTCTGCCCGGGCCTCCACCTGTGCGGCGAGATTCTGGACGTCGACGGCCGCATCGGCGGCTTCAACTTCCAGTGGGCCTGGGCGAGTGGAACCGTGGCCGGGCGCGGCGCAGCCGCGGCACTCGCCGGCGCCGTCCACCCCCCGGCACGGGACATGCAAAAGTCCTCCGCATGAGACGCTCCCGCTGGTTCCGACACCTCGCGCTGCTGCTCGCAGCGCTGATGGTCAACGCCTGCCTGACCGTACAGACCCGCCATCATCCGATCGCGAACGACGCCGGCGGCTCCGGCGGCAGCGACGGCAAGGGCGGCATCGCCCTGCAGGTCTTCGCCGACGACGACGCCCACAAAGCCGGCACTCCCGGCCCGCGCGGACTGTTCATCGAGCTCGAGCGCAAGGAGGGGACCCGTTTCGTTCCCGTGTTCCGCTCCCTCGAACCGGCCTGGAGCGTCATGGGTCTGCCGCCCGGCGAGTATCGCCTGCGCTTCCCTGCCCGCCTCGACGACGAAGGCAACGCCGTCAAGCTCGACGAGGACCCGCGGCCCGTCAAGGTCCTGGCGGGCGAGGTGACCGAGGTCGATACCGTCCTCGAGCACGTCGACAAAGGGCTCATCGTCGCCGGCGTCATCGCCGCGGTGGCACTGGCGGTCTTCCTCGACACCCACGATCTGCCGGTGCCCCCGGTGCCGCCGATTCCGCCGCCGCCCGGCGTCCTCGACGCCGTCTTCTGGATCTCGCTCGACGCCGCCACGACGCCGGTCTACGGCCCCCCCGGTGGCTGGGTGCCGGCCGGGCCGGGACGCACGCCGGTCGTGACCTCGCACTTCCCGCCCGACGGCGCGCGCGTCGCCGCCGACCGGGTGCGCATCACCTTCGCGCTCTCCGGACCCCTCGACGCCCACACGCTCCAGGACGGCGGCATCACCGTCCTCGGCGAGAAGAGCGGCCTGCTCCCCGGGCACACGAGCTACGACGGCGACCGCTGGTGGCTGATCTGGGAGGGGGACGAAGACCTGCCGCGCGACGACACCTTCCACGTCACGCTGGCAGAGGACGCGATCGAGGACCTCGCCGGCAACGAGCTCACCGCGCCGGTCAGCTTCGCCTTCTCGACGACGCCGTAGGCGCTCCGACGTCCGGCCTCCGCCGGACCCGGCGCCTTACTTCGAGATCGACTCGATCTTGAGCAGCGGGACTTCGACCGAAGTGGCGCGGCGCAGGTCGACGCGGGCGCGGATGCCCCAGAAGTTGTCGAGCAACGGATCCATGAGCGTCTGCTGCACTTCCCACTGGCGGTCGCCGATCGGCCGGATCTGCGTCCAGTGGTGGCGGCGGCTCTCGGGCGAGGTGATGAGGTCGGTGTACTCCTCGAAGAACGGCCGCAGGGCCGCCTCGAGGCGGCCGGCGTCCCAGTCGTCGGCCGGCATCTCGCCGGAGGCGGCCGCCGGCCCGTGGACGATCTTCTCCGCGGCCTCCTCCCAGTTGCGATTGGCGAGCGCCTGCACGAAGAGGTGCATCTCCGAGCGCACGCGGGCGGCGAAGACTTTCGGGTTCTCGACCAGCTCGCGCACCCAGATCGCCTCGACCGCCTTCTCGCGCTCCTCGCGCTTCCGGAGCAGGAGCTCGGGGTGGAGCATGCTCTCCCACTCTTCGAGGAGGCTGGTGTCGGTGAGCTCGATCGTGGTGCGGAAGAAGCCGAGGACGTCCTCGACCGCCTCGGTCTTGGCGACGCTCGGCACGTTCTGCTGCAGCGTGCGGTAGAGCTGCGAGAGATAGCGCAACAGCACGCCCTCGCTGCGTTCGAGACCGTACGCCTTGACGTAGTCGTTGAACGAGGCGAAGGTCTCCCACATCTCGCGGCCGATCGACTTGGGCTCGATCTCGCGGTCCCCCACCCAGGGGTGCATGCGCGCGAAGCGGTCGAAGTTGCCGTACAGCCATTCGGCCAGCGGCTTGGGGTAGGAGATCCCCTCGAGCTTCTCCATCCGCTCCTCGTACTGGACCCCCTGCGACTTCATCTCGGCGAGCGCCGTCTGCTTGGCGCGGTCGGTCTGCTTGCGCAGCACGATCTCGGGATTCTCGAGCACCGACTCGACCAGCGTCAGCAGGTCGCCGACGTAGGTCGGATGCTCGGCCTCGAGAAGCGGCACCATCTCCACCAGGAAGAGCGACAAGGCGTGGTAGAGCGAGAAATCGAACTGCAGATCGGGATTGACGATCACCCAGTAGTAGGCCGTCCGCGAGTCGCGCTGCAGGACGAGAATGTGCGCCCGCACCAGGGAGCGCACCAGCACGGCGGCGTGCCGCAGGTGACGCTTCTTGGCCGACTCCTCTTCGTGGCTGCCGGCGATGAGCTCGCGCAGCGAGGCGAAGTTGCGGCGATTCGGGTCGTTCGCCTCCTCGTCGCGCTGCAGCAGGTTGAGCACCATGCCGTGGGTGATGCGGAACCGCGACTTCAGGGTTTCGGGCGGCTTCGAGATCAGGCGCTCGAAGGTCTCCTTGGTCCACGTCACCTCGCCCTTGCCCGAGCCCCGGGGCCCCCGCATCGGCGCGCGGGCCGGCTGCGATGGCGACGGGCCCTTCTTGCCCTTCTTCCCTTTGGCCGCCGCGCGTTTCCGGTCGATCGCCTCCTCCGGCGCCTGCGCCACGACCCAGCCCCGGTCGTCGAAACCCTTGCGACCGGCGCGGCCGGCGATCTGCTTGAAGTCGCGCACCGACAGGATCTGCACCTTCTCGCCGTCGTACTTGGCGAGCTTCGAGAAGACCACCGTGCGGATGGGGATGTTCACTCCGACGCCGAGCGTGTCGGTGCCGCAGATGACCTTGAGCATCCCCTTCTGCGACAGCTGCTCGACCAGCAGGCGGTACTTGGGCAGGAGGCCGGCGTGATGGATGCCCACGCCGAAGGTCAGGAAGCGGCGGATCTCCTTGCCGTACGGCGTGTCGAAGCGGAAGTCGCCCAACTCGGCGCGGATCGCCTCGCGTTCGTCGCGCGAGGTCATCCCCATGCTGGTGAGCGACTGCGCGAGCTCGGCGCATTCGCGCTGGGTGAAGTTGACGACGTAGACCGGCGCGCGGTTCGCCTCGAGGAGCGTCTCGATGGTCTCGTGGAGCGGCGTCTCCTGGTACTCGAAGTCGAGCGGCACCGGGCGGACGACCGAGGTCACGCTGGCGACCGGGACGCCGGTGGCGCGCTCGAGCCGCTCGGCAATCGGCGTCATGTCGCCGAGCGTCGCCGACATGAGCAGGAAGCGGGTCTTGGTGAGCGTGATGAGCGGCACCTGCCAGGCCCAGCCGCGCTCGTGATCGGAGTAGTAGTGGAACTCGTCGAGCACGGCGTATGGGGCGTCGAGGAGGTCGCCGGAGCGCAGCGCCATGTTGGCGAGCACCTCGGAGGTGCAGCAGAGGATCTTCGCCTGCGGATTGATCGACGCGTCGCCGGTGAGCATGCCGACGTTGGCGGCGCCGAAGTCGTCGCAGAGCGAGAAGAACTTCTCCGAGGCGAGCGCCTTGATCGGGCTGGTGTAGTAGGAGACCCTGCCCTCGGCGAGCGCCTTGAAGTGCATTCCGAGAGCTACCATCGATTTGCCCGAGCCGGTCGGCGTGTTGAGGATGACGTGCTTGCCGGCGAAGACCTCGAGCAGCGCCTCCTCCTGGTGGGCATAGAGGGTGAAGCCGGCGTCGGCCGCCCAGGTGACGAAACGGTCGAGGAGCTCCTCCGCGGAGGCGCCGGGATGCGCGGGGAGGCGCTCGGAGAGCAGGGGACGCACGGACATGGCGCCATTCTTTCACCTCCACCCCCTCTCCGGCGGCCCCTCGGCCGCCCCTCCGCGGCCGGGCCGGCGAAGCGGGCGTAGAATTCGCATCCCTTCGCGGGGCAGACAGCAGCGGAGCCAAGGAGAACGGCAATGAAATGGCGCGGCGAACGGCAAAGCGATCAGGTAGAAGACCGGCGCGGCATGACGCCCGCGCGCGGCGGCATGGCGATCGGCGGCGGCGCGGCCCTGCTGGTGCTCCTCTTTGCACTTTTTACCGGCCAGGACCCGCGTCAGTTGCTCGACATGATCGGCGGCGGCGAGGCCGGCGTCGACCCTGCGGCCTCGGCCGCGGCCCCGACGGGTGCTCCGGCCGACGAGGGCGGCCAGTTCGCCGCCACGGTGCTCGGCTCGACCGAGGATGTCTGGAGCGAAATCTTCGCCGCCCAGGGTCAGCGCTACCGCAAGCCGACTCTCGTCCTCTTCTCCGACGCCGTCGCCTCCGCCTGCGGCACCGCATCGGCCGCGGTCGGCCCGTTCTACTGTCCGGCCGATCAGAAGGTCTACCTCGACCTCTCTTTCTACGAGCTCCTGTCGCAGCGCTTCGGGGCGCCGGGGGACTTCGCCCAGGCGTATGTCGTGGCGCACGAGGTCGGGCACCACGTGCAGCAGCTGCTGGGCATCGCCGATCAGGTCACCGCGGCGCAGCAGCGCGCTTCCGAAGCGGAGGCGAACGGGCTCTCGGTGCGGATGGAACTGCAGGCCGACTGCCTCGCCGGCGTCTGGGGTTATCACGCCAACCGCACGCGCCAGCTGCTCGAGCCGGGCGACGTCGAGGAGGGGCTGCGCGCCGCCGCCGCGATCGGCGACGACATGATGCAGCGTCAGAGCGCCGGTCGCGTGCGCCCCGAGTCGTGGACCCACGGCTCGTCCGAGATGCGCGTCCGCTGGTTGCGCCAGGGGCTCTCGACGGGCGATCCGGATCAGTGCGACACGTTCAAGGCGGAGCGGCTCTAGAGCAGTCGGCTGCTGGAGCGGACCTCAGGCTCTCCGGGTTCGCCGCCCTATGGGAGCCCTCGGTCCGGCCACCCCTCGTCGGTACAGCAGCTAGCGAAGCTGTTGGCCTCGCGGGGGCGCTCCGGCGCTCGGGGAGATGGGGTCGGTGGCCAGCTTCACTAGACGCCGGCCCCATCTCCCCGAGTGCCGGAGTGACCCGACCACCGAAGCCGCGAACCGAGAAGCAGGGCCGCGAGGCCCGCGACGCTGAAGACGATGCCGAGGCCGAGCCCCTGCGGCACGTAACGCACGACGAGCCGCCCCGGTAAGGGCCCCGGCCGCACGCCGAGGAAGAGATCGTCCGCCGCTTCGACCGCGAGCGGCCGTCCGTCGAGCGTCGCGCTCCAGCCGGCGTCCCAGGTCTCAGCGATGACGAGCCGCGTGTTGGCGTCGGCCGCGCCAGGCCAGGCGATCTCCCAGCGCCCGGGAGTGCGCGCGAGCGTCTGCGGCGGTGGCGCGCCGTCCTCGAACCGGACGATGGGCTGCGGCGCGCCGCGGTCGAAGACCGTCGCGTCGATGCCGGCATAGGCGACCTTCCACGTCGCGACCGGCGGCGGCGCCGCCGGCGGCGCGAGGACCCACCGCACGCCCAGCCGATCGAGCCACGGCGACTGCCAGCTCACGATCGGCCGGAAGAAGGTCGGATGCGGCGTCGCCAGCTCGTGGCCGTAGACCTTCTCGTAGCGCGAGAGCTTGAGCGAGTCGTCGCCGCGGACGTCGTAGAGGCCGAGGGCCATCGCCGCGTTCGGGCGCAGCGCGCGGTCCACCGCGGCGAAGCGTTCCGGCTTCGCCGCCAGGAAGTCGATCGCCGGCGTGCGCGCGTAGAGCTCGTCCGCGGGCAGAGCAGGGTTGATGCCGGAGTGCGCGCGGGCGAGATCGGCGAGCGCCGCGAGCACCAGGACGGGCGCGAGACGGCGACGCCATTCCGGCGACAGCGCCGAGCAGGCGAGAACGAGCAGCGGCAGCCCGATCGCCAGGGCCGTCGCAGCCGCTTCGGCCGTCCCCTGGCCGCGCGCCTGCCAATCGTCGTGGAACGCCGCCCAGCCGAAAGCCGCTCCGGCGAGCGGCAGCAGCAGGCCGGCAGCGAGGCCGCGCCCGTCGCCAGCGAGCCAGCGTTCGAGGCCGGCGCCGGCCAGCAGCGCCAGCCCGAGCTCGACGCCGAGCAGCAGGTAGTGGTGCAGCATCTTCTGCACGACCGGCGTCGCGAGCAGCACATCGCGAACACCCGGGAAGTGGTACGAGGCGAGCAGGCAGGCGCCGGCCATGACGGCGAGCGCCCGCAGGCGGCGGTCGAGGCCGACGTCGCCCGCAGATGCCTCGCGCCGGCGCCATAGTGCGGCGACCACCAGCGGCAACGTCAACGCTCCGGCGTAGACCGTCGTCGGCACGTCGAGGTAGGCACCCCAGAACGATCCGTCGGTCGCCTGGCCGAAGGGGTGCGGCAGGATGAAGCGCAGCCAGAGCGCAGCGATCGTCGCCAGCGTGATCTCGCCACCGCCCGCCGCCTCGCGCCAGCGGTCGGTCTGGACGACGGTGCAGGCGAGCGGCACCAGCGCCACCCCGGAGAGCAGGAGGCCGACGACCCAGGCCGAGACCACCTTCGCCCAGGCCGTGAGGCGCGGCCCCTCCGTGGCCGCGCGGCCGCGCGCCAGGAGATAGATGCCGCAGGCGAGGGCGGTGAAAAAGGCGGTCTCCGGATGCCCGGCCAGCAACTGCAGACCGGCGAGCGTCGCGAGCAGCACCCACGCAAGCCGCGCCCGATGCCCACCCGTCGCCAATCGTTCGACCGCGAGGAAGATCCACGGCACGAGGCAGAGCGCGTTCGCCATCGGGAAGAGGACGAAGCTCACCAGGCGTCCGGAGAGCGGGTAGATCACCGCCGCGAGGCGGGCACCGTCGCGGCCGATGCCGAGCTCGCGCGCCAGGAAGTAGGTTCCCAGGGCGCCCACCGCGACGCGCAGCCAGGGCAGGAAGAAGAGTCCGAGCTCGACCGGCAGCAGCGCGAACAGCAGGTGAAGAGGAAACAACGGCGCGCTCGAACCGTTGCTCCAGTAGGGCGCGCCGGACGACTGGTGCGGATTCCACAGCGGCCAGCGCCCGGCGCGCAGCTCGTGACGGAGGAAGAGCAGCCACGGTTCGACCTGGAAGCTGACGTCGCCGAGCTCCGGGTTGCCGAGCACCGGCGGCGTACCCGTCGAAGGAGCGGCGGCGTTCCACGGCGCATTCGCCTGCAGCATCGCCGAAGGACTGGGGATCCCGTGCGGCAGAAGGAGGGCGGGCAGGAAGACCGCCGTCGCCGCCGCGGCGGCGAGCAGCCAGGCCACCGCCGCCTCGCGCCGCCGGCCGCGGAGAGCCCAGAGAGCGGGAGCGGCGACAGCGAGGAGGAGGAGCGGTCGAAGCTCGGCGGGCACCGCTTCAACTATACTGCCGCGCGCACCCGGGGCCGTTCCGGCTCTGCGTCAGCGCACCTCCGGGATCCTCCAACGTGTCCAGTCCAACCGCTCCGCCGAGTCCACCTCTGCCCTCCGCCTCCGGAACCGGGGCCCTGGAGGCGGCGCAGTGCCTGCTCTGCGGTGCGCCACCGCCGGCGCCGGCCTACACCTTTCCACCCTACGGCGTGGTGCGCTGTCCGCAGTGCGGCCTGTGGTACCTCTCGCCGCGACTCAACGAGGCGGCGATGGTCGACGCCTACCGCGAAGCCGCGTACTTCGAAGGAGGCAGCGGCCCGGGGTACTCGAGCTACCTGGCGCAGGAGTCGACGCTGCGGCGGACCTTCCGCCGCCTCTTGCGCACCATGCAGCGGCTGGGGATGACCGGGGCGGCCGCCGGTGCGGGCGGGCGCCTGCTCGAGGTCGGCTGCGCCTACGGCTTCTTCCTGGACGAGGCGAAGCCGTACTTCCGCCATCGCGCCGGCACGGAGTTTTCCGAAGCCGGTGCGGCGCTCGCGCGTCCGTGCGCCGATCACGTCTATGTCGGAGGTCTCGAAGCGATCCCCGACGGAGCGCACGGCGGGCAGTTCGACACCATCGTGCTGATCCACACCATCGAACATGTCTACGATCCCGTGAAGCTCCTCCGCGGGCTGATGGAGCATCTGGCGCCGGGCGGCTGGCTGGTCCTCGCTACGCCCGACATCGGAGGCTTCTGGCGGCCGCTCCTCGGCCGTCTCTGGCCGTTCTGGAAACCCCCCGAGCACGTCGCCTTCTACGACGCCGGGACGCTCGCGGCGCTCCTGGGCAAAGCGGGCTGCCGCGAGGTGAGGCGCATGCCGTATCTGTCCTACTTCCCGCTCTCCCTGGTGCGCGAGAAGCTCGCGCCCTGGCGGCGTGCGGCCGCGACCGCCGCCCCCGGCGCCGGCTCGCGCGTCGCCGTCTGGATGCCGGCAACGACCGTCGCCGCGGCCGGACGCAAGCCGCTCGCCTGAGCGTTCCGGGCCGCGGCTCCAGGCCCGTTCGGGTGTGACGATAGAGTTCCCGGCGTGGAAACGGAGCGCGAGCACCTGCAATTCCTGTCGATGTTCTTCTACGCCGTCGGAGCGCTGGCGGCGATGCTGACGCTCATCCCGGCGCTCGGGCTGTTCCTCGCCGCCGAGATGCAGCAACCGGGAGAGCCGCTGCCGTTCGCGCTCGCCGAGCGGCTCGGCCTGCCCGTCGCCGCCGCGCTCGCCGCCACGCTGTTCGCCTCGGGTCTCATCCTGTTCGCCCTGATGACGCGCGCGGGCATGCTCCTGCGAAGCTGCCGCAACTACCGCTTCTGCCTGGCGGTCGCCTGGGCGGCCTGTCTCTTCGTGCCGATCGGCACGCTCCTCGGGGGCCTCACGATCTCGATTCTGAAACGACCGGCGACGCAACGTCTGTTCGCCGGGGCCGGCGCGCCGGCCGCAGCCGGACCGGCGAAGCTCTAGGGCGGCGGCTCGGAGGGTTTCGGCCGCCGGCTGAAGACCCGCTTGAGCCAGCTCGAGATGCCGCTCGCCTTGCGCTGCTCCTCCAGATCGGCCCGTGCTCGCGGGTCGAGCGGCAGACTCCGGCTGCCACCGTGGAGGTGGCAGACCATTTGCGGCACGCGCCCCTCGGGGAACGCCTCGGAGAGGACCTCCGGGCAGCGCTCGGTCGCCAGCTCACCGCTCACCGGATCGATCAGCACGACGCGGATGCCGTCGGGAGGCGTGAATCGGGAGTAGCCCTCCGCCGGGCGCACCGCGAGCATGAACTTCGTCCACACCGGCAGGGCCGCCTTCGAGCCCGAGAACGGCGTCGGGGAGTCGTCGTCGAAGCCGACCCAGACAGCCGTGGCGCGTTCCGGGGTGTAGCCGACGAACCAGTTGTCGCGCCGGTTGTTCGAGGTCCCGGTCTTGCCGGCGACCGGATCGGCGAGTCCGAGGGTGCGCATCGAGCGTGCCGTACCGTAGTCGACCACACCCTGCAGCAGCGTCGTCACCAGGAAAGCCGTCTGCGGCGAGAAGACCGTCTTGCCGGCCATGCTCTCCGTCGACACCAGCGCCTGACCGTCGGCGTTCTGCACGCCGTCCAGCATGCGGACCGCCGGACGGACGCCGCGATTGGCGAAGGCGGAATAGGCGACCGCGAGCTCGACCGGTGAGACTTCGAACGAACCGATGGCGATCGACGGCACCGGCCGCAGGTTCGCCGTCAGTCCGAGGGCCTTGGCGCTGTCGACGATCTTCGGCAGCCCGGTGGCGAGCGCCAGCCGGATCGTCGGCAGGTTGTAGCTCTGCTCGACCGCAGTGCGCGCCGTGACCCAGCCGTGGAACTGATCGTCGTCGTTCATCGGTGCCCAGCTCTTGCCGCCCGCCTCGAGGGTGAGGGGGGCGTCTTCGAGCAGGGTCGCCGGAGTCGCCGCCCCCTGCTCGAACGCGGTGGCGTAGACCAGCGGCTTGAAGGCGCTTCCGGCCTGCCGCCGCGCTGTCCCGGCGCGGTCGAACTGACTCTCGCGAAAATCGCGCCCGCCCACCCAGGCACGCACGGCCCCCGTCCCGGGCTCGAGCGAGACCAGCGCCGCCTGCAGCGGCGTGTCCTTCTTGCGCACCCGCTCGCTCTTGCCGACGAGCTCTTCGAGGCCGTCGTTCACGGCGCGCTCGGCGCTCTCCTGATCCCCGGCGTCGAGAGTGGAGAGCAGGACGAAGCCGGCGTCGGCGAGCTCGCCGACGCCGAACCTGCGCTTCGCCTCGGCGACGACCGCGTCGGCGAAATACGGCGCGCGGCGGTGCGACAGCGCCGGCACGGGCGTCGGCAAAGGCTCCCGTTTCGCCGCCTCGACGGCGGCGCGATCGCTCCACTTGAGGGCGAGGAGGCGGTCGAGGATGAAATCCCGCCGCGCGCGCGCCGCCGCCGCGTCGTCGACCGGATGGTAGGAGCCGGGTGCCCGGATCATCGCCGCGAGCAGGGCGCTCTCGGCGAGCGTGAGCTCGCGCGGTTCCTTGCCGCAGTAGGCCGCCGAGGCGGCGCCCACGCCGATCAGATTGGCGGCGCCGCTCCTGCCCCAGAAGATCTGGTTGAGATAGGCCTCGAGGATCTGCTCCTTCGAGTAGCGCCACTCGAGCATCACCGCCAGCAGCGCTTCGCGCAGCTTGCGGCTCATCGTCCGCTCCGAGGTGAGGTAGATGTTCTTGACCAGCTGCTGGGTCAGCGTCGAGCCGCCCTGCATGACACCGGAGCCGCGCAGGTTGACCCAGACGGCGCGCAGGATGCCGGTGAAGGAGATGCCGGGGTGCTCGAAGAAGGAGGCGTCCTCGGCGGCGAGCACGGCGCGCACCGTCCCCGGCGAGATCTCGTCGAGCGGCACCGGCCGGCGTTCGAGCAGCTGCTCGCCGTAGTACGTGGCGAGCAGCGGCGGGTCGAGCCAGGCCTCGCGCACCGGACGCTCGGCGCGGGTGAGTGAGATCACCCGGTCGCCGGCGAACTCGACCACCAGCAGATCGCCGCCGCGATCGGCGCTCGCGCCCGGAAAGTGGCGGCGATAGACGGCCACCTGCTGCGCGCTGGCGCGGAATCTCCCCGGTTCGAGCTCGCCGTCGACGGCGGCTTCGTAGCGCAGGCCGGTCAGTCTCGCCGCGAGTCCCTCCGGCGACAACCGTTCACCGGGGAAGAGGCGGAAAGGACGGGCGTAGAGCCGCGACGGCTGCACCGTCGGCAGGGTGGCGAAGTGGCCCGAGAGCTGCCAGTAGGGCCAGATGTACCAGAGCGCGCTCGCCGCGAGCAGCAGACCGGCGCCGACGAAGATCTTGGCCAGCAGCCAGTCGCGCCGCCGCAACACCAGGGTCAGGGTCCGGCCGAGTGAACGCTGCGATCCCCTCTTCGTCACCCCGGGATTGTACTCGTCAGCCGCGGAATTGCCGCGCCTGTCCGCGTACAATCGACGCTCATGGCGGCCGACCGGCTGGACGGACTCTTCGCCGAGCTCTTTCGCGACCTCGCCATCGCGTGGCGGGCGCTCTCGGCCTATCCGCACGGACATCCGGCCGCCGTGAATGGCCTCGCCAAGGCCTGCTCCACCCTGGGCAGGGTGCTCGCCGAAACCGGGCCGATCGAGCTCGCGGCGACGCGCGAAACGCTGCTCTGGCGGGAGCGGCGCTTCGAGTCACCGACCGCGCTCCAGATCGCCAGGCTCCTGCGTCGACGGCGTGCGGCCGGCTTCACGCTCGAGCCGGGCGTGACTCCCGGCGAGCTCGAGACGTTCCTGCAGGCGCTGGCGCTCGACAACCGCAGCGCGCGGAGCGCCGGCTCACTCGCCGCGGAGCTCGCGGCGGCCGGCCTCGCGCGGTTGCGGGCACACGACCTCGATTTCTCCGCCGTCGGACTGGTGGAGGCCGACGAAGAGGCGGCCGCTCCGGTCGCTGGCGCGCTCGCCAGCCGCCTGGTCCGCAGACTTCTCGCCGCGGGTGGCCTGCCCCCCGCCGCTCTCGCCAGCTGGATCGCCTCGGGTCGCAGTGCCGCCGAGTTGCTGCAGTTGCTGCTCGACTCCGGAGGCGCCGATCCGGCCGTCGCCGGCTGGGGCCCGGCGGCCTTCACGCAGGCGCTGCGGATGGCAGCGGAGGACTTCCGCGAATCGCCCGACAGCGAGCGCGCCGCGGGCCTGGCCGCGCTGCACCAGCGCCTGCGGACCGGCGACGGCGATCGTCTGCTGGTCGAGCTCGCGCTCACTGTCGCCTCGACTCCCGCAGTGCCTGCCGCCGACGAAGCCGCCATCGCCGAGCTGCAGGCGGCCCTGCCCGCGCCGGTGGCTGCCGAGCTCCGGCAGGCGATCCGGAACGCCGTCGAGCGGGAGCCGGAGCGCCTGCGCGAATCGCCCACTCCCCAAGCCGCCCCGCGGATCACCGCCGAGCAGCTGGCCCGCCTCCGACGCTCCTTCGCCAGCGACGACGTCGACACGGTTCGCGAAGGCGAGGCCGCCGGCGATTCCCTGGAAGCGCTGCTGGAACTGCCGGAGGAACGCGCCGGTCTCGAGCTTTCGCCGGCGGCCATCGAGGTCGCACGCGATCTCGCCGGCCGCGCCGAGCGCACGGCGACCGGCTCGTTGCTCGAGCTCGCGGAGAGGCCCGAAATCGCCCCGGAAGCGCTGCCGCCGATCCTGCAGCGATTCGAAAGCGGCTTCCGTCAGCTGCTTGCCTCCGGCAGAGTGCGTCAGGCGATGGCGCTCGTCGAGCGCGTGCACCGCGGCGCCGCGGGAGAGGGCGCCGTGCCGGCGGCCTTTCGCCGCACCTCCGAGCGCATGTCCGGACGCGAGTCGCTCGAGCTGATGGTCGGTGCCCTGCCCGAGCTGCCCGAGGACGCCGTAGCCCTTCTCCCTGAGCTCCTCCAGCGTCTCGGGCCGACGGCGGTCCGGCACGTTCTCGGGGTGCTGGCGGAGACCGACAACCGGCGGCTGCGGCACCTCCTCCTCGACCTGCTCGCCCGCCTCGGACCGGCGGTCGTGCGCGACGCGACGGCGCTGCTCGCCGATTCGCGGTGGTATGTCGTGCGCAACATGCTCCTGCTCCTGCGGCGGGTCGGCGACCCGGGCTCGGTGCCGGCGGTGCGCAAGTGCGCCGACCACCCCGATCTGCGGGTCCGCCTCGAGGCGATCCGCAATCTCTTCGCCTTCGACCCCGGCGTGCCGCGCGAGCTTCTGCGCCGGGCGCTCACTCATCCCGATCCGCGGCAGGCCGAAGCGGCGATGGAGCTCGCCGGCGAGCACGCCATCTCCGAAGCGGTCGAGCCGATCGTGACCTACCTGCAGTCCCGCGACCTGTTCGGTCGCCGACGATCCGTCCGCCTCAAGGCGATTCGCGCCCTGGCCGCCATCGGCGACCCCGCGGCGCTCGCCGGCCTGGGCCGCTTTCGCGCGCGCTTGCTGCTCTTTCCGCCGGCGCTCGAGGAGCGCCGAGAGCTCTTCCGGACTCTCGCGTCCTACCCGGTCGAGGCGCGCCGGGACTGGGTCGAGAGTGGCCTCAAGTCGCGCGATGCGGTCATCCGCCAGTCCGCTGCGGCTCTCGCCGGGTCGAGCGAGGAGGGCGCGTGACGCCATCTGCGACACCCGGTCGCGCCGAACGGACCGAGCGCCTCGTCGTCGAGCTCGGCGCCGCCTTCCAGCAGCGCGCCGTCTACGCCCGGGAACATCCGCAGGTCGCCCGGGCGCTCTCCCGGACGCTCGCTGCCTTCACCGACTGGTGCGTCGAGGAGGCCGAGTCCGAAGCGTCGCTGGTCCTGCTCGACGAGCAGTTGCTGGTCAACCGGCAGGCGATTCCCGAAGACAGCCCGTGGGCGCGGGGTCTGCTGCAGGCCTTCAAGCGCTACGAGATTCACGGCATGACGCTGCTCGCGGGGGTAACGGCGGCCGAGCTCGGGACCTTCCTCGACGGCTGCTCGACCGCCGCCGGAGCGGAGGCCACGGCGCACATCCTGCTCGGCCAGGCCGGATTCGCGGCCGGCGAGGCGACGGAAAGCACGATCGCGGCCGGGGCGCGGCTGCGGGTGGCTCCGGCCTGGCTCTCCGGCGAGGAGATGGCGGCCAGCCGGGCCGAGATGATGGCTGCGGCGGCGGGCGCCGCCACCCGGCTGGAGCGCTTGCGAGCGCTCGTTTCGCGCCTGGCGCGGAGCGCGGAGAATGCGGCTCTCGACCCGCTGCGACTCGACGTCACCGACACCGACGATCGCGCCTTCGTGCACGGTCTCGCAGTGGCGCTCGGCACGCTGCGGCTCGCACGCGCCCTGGGCCTGCGCGGCGAGCCGCTGGACGAGCTCGCCCTCGCCGCCTTCGTGCACGACTTCGGCTACCTCGAGCCGCCGCTCGCGGGGGAGGCTCCGGCAGACCGCCGCCAGCGGCATCCGTCGCGCGGCGCAGCCCGCCTCGCAAGCCTCGAAGCGGTCCCCGATGTCGCCGTTCTCGTGGCCTACGAGCATCATCTGCGCTTCGATGGCGCGCCCAACTACCCGCTGCTCGCCGAATCGCGCCTGCCGCACGCCGCCGCCCGGGTCGTTGCGGTGGCCGACACCTGGGAGACGCTGCGCAGCCGCGGCAACCTCGCCGAGGCGGAGGCGCTCGCCCTGTTGCGCGCCCGGGCCGGCACGTTTCTCGATCCGGCGCTCGTCGACCTCTTCGCCGAACTCCTCGCGCCCGCCGGCGCCTGAGCGCAGGCAACCGCAGCCGGCCGCAGCCGGCCGCCGCGTCTCAGCCGGAGTAGTCGACCGTGGCGAGAAAGCGCGGCGGCTTGCGCACCTGGCTCGCCTGTTCGAAGGCATGGGCGTAGCGAATCAGCTTCGCTTCGCTCCACGCCGTACCCAGGAACGAGAGTCCCCAGGGCAGCCCGTGAACCTGGCCCGCTGGCACCGTGAGGTGCGGGTAACCGGAGACCGCGGACGGCGAGGTCGCCGAACCGCCGAAGTGGTCGCCGTTCAGCCAGTCGATGAGGTAGGCCGGCCCCATCGTCGGGCAGACCAGAGCGTCGAGCTTCTGCCCGGAGAGCGCCGCGTCGAGCCCTTCGCCGCGCGACAGCCGCAGGTTGTCCGCCAACGCCTTGGCATAGGCCGCGTCGGAGAGCGGCCCCTTGGCCTCCGCCTGCTCGAAGATCTCCTGCCCGAACCAGGGCATCTCGGCCTGCGCGTGCTCCCGGTTCCAGGCGATGAGCTCGGCGAGCGAGCGCGGCGTCGACACTTCGGCCCCCGCGGGCAGGCCCGCGAGGTAGGCATTCAGGCCGTGCTTGAACTCGTAGAGCATGACTTCGAATTCGGAGGCGTCGTAGTCCCCGAGATGGGGGATCTCGACCGGGTCGACCAGTACCGCGCCGACCTGGCGCAGCAGGTCGAGCACCGACTGCATCTGGCGATCGACCTCCGGATGCCAGCCGAAGAACTTCCGCACCACGCCGAGCCGCGCGCCGGCGAGCCCGTTGGCGTCGAGCGCCCGGGTGTAGTCCCCGGCCTTTCCCGCCGAGGCCGCGGTCGCCGGATCCAGGAGATCGGTTCCGGCGATGGCCGAGAGGAGGATGGCGGCGTCGGTCACCGTGCGGCACATCGGTCCGGCGGTGTCCTGGGTGGAGGAGATCGGAATGATGCCGCTGCGCGAGACCAGGCCGACGGTCGGCTTGAGACCGACCAGCCCGCACATCGAGGCCGGGCAGACGATCGAACCGTCGGTCTCGGTGCCGATGCCGGCCGCGGCGAGGTTCGCCGAAATGCCGGCGCCGGTGCCGCTCGACGAGCCGCACGGATTGCGGTCGAGGGCATACGGGTTGCGCACCTGCCCCCCGCGGCCGCTCCAACCCGACGTCGATCGGCTCGAGCGGAAGTTGGCCCATTCGGAGAGATTGGTCTTGCCGAGCACGACCGCCCCGGCGGCTCGCAACCGCGCCACGAGGTAGGCGTCCTTCGCCGCCACCGACTGGGCGAGCGCCAGCGAGCCGGCGGTGGTCTTCATCCGGTCGCCGGTGTCGATATTGTCCTTCAGCACCACCGGGATTCCGTGCAGCGGCCCCCGCACCTTGCCGGCCTTGCGCTCACGGTCCAGGTTCTCCGCGATCTCCATCGCCTGCGGGTTGGTCTCGGCGATCGCGTTCGTGCCGATTCCGTTCACGCCCACCCGGTCGACTTCGACGATGCGGGCGACGTAGAGCTCGACCAGGCGCTGCGAGCTCCAGCGGCCGGCGGCCAGGCCGGCGGCGAGGTCGCGGAGGTTGAGCTCCTCGAGCTCGAACGGCTTCGCGGACGCCGGCGCGGCGGCCGGCGGAGCGGCGCCCGCCTGCGCGCCGGCCTCCCCACCCATCGCCATCCCCGCGAGAACGGCCCCGCCGACGGTTCCCATCAACTCGCGGCGGTTCAGGCCGCGGTCCCGCGTATCGTCGCGCTTCATTCGCTCCCCCTTCGCCGGATCGGTTGGTGGAATCACTTCGGACAGCGGCTGCGAGCCTAGGCTGAGAGCGCGTCCAGCGTGGCCGTGAGGAGCCGCCAGAAACGGCCGACCGAAGGGATCAGGACACGCTCATCGGGCGAATGGGGGAATTCGATCTGCGGTCCGAAGGAGCTCATGTCCATGCCGGGGAACTTCTCGCCGATGAGCCCGCATTCGAGACCGGCATGAATCGCCTTGATCTCCGGCGGACGGCCGAAGGTCGTCGTGTGCACGTCGCGCAGGGTGGCGAGGAGCGCCGAGCCCATGTCCGGCTTCCAGCCCGGATAGCCCTCGCTCTGCGTCGCCTCGCCGCCGGCGAGGTCGGCGAAGGCGGCGATCCGCTGCTGCGTCGCCCGCAGGCTGGACATGACCGAGCTGCGGTTGCTCTGGTGAATGCGCAGCACGACGCCGTCGGTGCGCACCTTGGCGAGATTCGTGCTCGTCTCGACGAGGCCCGGGATGTCGCGGCTCATCGCCAGCACGCCGTGCGGCAGCGCGACCAGCAGCGCCAGCACGCGGGCGGTCGTCGCATCCGACCAGACTTCGGCCGGAATCGACGCGGCGTCGGCGGCGGCGACTTCGATGCGGACTCCATCCTCGACGCCGGCGAGCTCTTCGGCGATCGTCGCCACCTGCGCCGCGAGCGCGCTCTCGAAGCGCGCGACCTCGCCCGTCGCGACGCGCACCAGCGCGGTCGCCTCGCGCGGAATGGCGTTGTGCATGTTGCCGCCCTCGATTCGCACGACCTCGAACTGGAACTCGCGCCAGAGCGCCTGGAGGGAGCGCGCCAGGAGCGAGATGGCGTTGCCGCGCTGGAGGTGGATGTCGACGCCGGAATGACCGCCCTTGAAACCGGTGAGGCGCAGCGCGAGCGCCGTCAGGCCGTCGGCGCCGAACATGGTCTCGAGCGGGATCGCGAGGTCGGTGCCGGCGCCGCCGGCGCAGCCGACGTAGATCGCGTACTCCTCCTCGGTGTCGAGGTTGAGCAGGCGCTTCGCGGTCAGGCTCCGCGGATCGAGCTCCGCCGCGCCGGTGAGGCCGGTCTCCTCGTCGAAGGTGAACAGCAGCTCGAGCGGCCCGTGCACCAGGTCGCGCGACTCCATGACCGCCAGCATCGCGGCGACGCCGATGCCGTTGTCCGATCCCAGCGTCGTGCCGGTGGCGTAGAGGTAGTCGCCCTCGCGCCGCGGGCGGATGGCGTCGACGGCGAAATCGAACACCACGTCCGAGTTCTTCTCGCACACCATGTCGAGATGCGACTGCAGGGCGAGCGGTGCCGCCCCCTCGCGTCCGGCGGTCGCCGGCACGCGGACGACGACGTTGCCCGCGGCGTCGGTCGTGGTCGCGAGGCCGTGCGCCGCGGCGACGGAGCGCACGTACTGGCGCATGCCCTCCTCGTTCTTGGAGCCGCGGGGGATGGCGAGGATGTGGTCGAAGTGCCGCCAGAGAATGGCCGGGTCGAGCGCGCTGACGAAGGTCGCGTTGAAATTGTCGGTGGTGGACATGGGACCATTCTAGGCCCAGTCTTCCTCCTCGGTTGCAGGGTTTCTTCGTGCCGGTCGGCGGCGGGAATCGGGGCATTCGTTGTACGGCCGGAGCCGTCGTCGCCGCGAGAAGGGGGCGCTCGGTTCGCCACGCTTG
>CAZQTL010000030.1:0-24884 GCA_964595975.1 uncultured Thermoanaerobaculia bacterium
CAGCGGGCGAGCCGGCCGGCGCGCGTCTCTTCCGGCTCCGCCCGCAACAGGCGGGCGAGATCGCGCTCGGAGCTGTCGAGGGCGCTGGCGGCGCGGGTACGGTCGGCCTCCGCCGCCGCGACCGCCGCGTCGGCGCGCAGGGTCTCGACCTCCGCCGCCTTGCCGGCGGCGAAGAGCTGCCGCGCGCGATCGAGCTCCAGCTCGAGCGCCGCGAGGCGAGCCTCCTGGGCGGCGAGGATCTCGGCCCGCGCGAGCGCACCGGCATAGGCGGCGGCAACTCGCGCGGCGGTCGCCTGCTCGGTCGCCGAGAGAGCGGCCTCCGCCGACGCCTCCTGCGCCGTCGCCTGCCGCGCGCGCTCGCGGCTCGCCCCGGAGTCGAGCAGGGTGTAGGCGGCGCTCAACGAACCCTGGACGATGGTCTCGGAGAACGGCGGAATGTCGGCCGGGCGGAAGGAGTGGATGGGGCTGGTGAGCATCGGGTCGTCGTAGCCCAGGGCCTGGGCGTTGACCTTGAGCAGCGGACCCCGGCTCGCCGCGATCTCGCCGACCGTCTCGGACGCCTCGGCGAGGCGCGACCGCGCCGCGGCCACCGCCGGATAGCGGTCGAGGGCGCGCTCGACGGCGGCGGAGAGGGTGAGCGACGGTGGCGCGATCGACTCCTGCGCGGCGAGGCCGGCGGAGGCGAAGGCATGGCAGAGGACCAGGGAAAGGGGCACGGCGGGCCAGTGGCGTCTCATGGTCGGGTCTCCGGTCGGAGCGCGGTTCCGCCGGGTGCGCCGGAGGCTGCCGGCGCGGCGGCCGCTGTCAGGGAGCGCACGTAGTGCGCGACGAGGCGCTCGGTCTCGTCGTCGGAGAGCGCCATGTCCGGGAAGGCGCGCATCTGGATGCCGATGGCGGCGGGCAGGCCGAGGAAGAGAATCGCCTGCCGCTCGGGGGAGACCCCGGTGTCGAGTCCGAGCTCTCCGAGGACGCCGCCGAGCAGGCCGATGTAGCGCCGCATGACGCCGCCGACCGCGCCGATGAGCTCGGGATTGCTCGAAGCGAGTCCCTCGGCCAGGATCAGGATCGGCAGGCCGCGTGTCGCCCGGAGAAGTGCGACGTGGTGGCGCACCATGGCCAGCAGCCGATCCGCCGGCGCCACCTGCCGGTCGTCGGCGATCGCCGCCATGGTGGGCAGCAGGCGGCCGCTCAGCCGCTCGATCATCGCCGCCAGCAGGGCGGACTTGCCGGCGTAGTGGCGGTAGAGCGCGGGCTCGGTGAAGCCGACCCGCTCGGCCAGCCGTTTCATGGTGAGGTGGGCGAGACCTGACTCGGCCACCAGCTCGGCGGCCCGGTCGAGGATCTCGGCCTGGCGCGCCGTCGGTGGTCCGGAGAGGGCCGTGGAAGAATGTGAGTGAGTATTCACTAACGCAGAATCTAGCGCCTGGATGCGAGACTGTCAAGCCTCACCGGTGACAGACTCCAGCCGATGCAACGAGCCCTCCAGGCACTCGAACGTCTCCGCGAAGGCAACCGCCGTTTCGTCGCCGACACGCGCTCGCCCGGCGCGGCCACCGGCTCGGCCCGGCGCCACGAGGTAGCGGGCGGCCAGGAGCCATTCGCCATTCTGCTCGGCTGCTCCGACTCGCGGGTGCCGGCGGAGATCGTCTTCGACCAGGGATTGGGTGACCTGTTCGTCATCCGCGTCGCCGGCAACGTCGTCGCCTCCTCGCAGATCGGCAGCGTCGAGTTCGCCGCCGCGCGCTACGCCACCCGTCTGGTCGTCGTCCTCGGCCACTCGCAGTGCGGCGCCGTGCTCGCCACCGTCGAGGAGCTGCAGCGGCCCACGAGCAACCAGTCGCGCGGCCTGCGGTCGATCGTCGACCGCGTCCGGCCATCGGTCGAGGCGCTGCTCGCCACCGAGCTCCGCCACGACCCCGAAGCGCTGGTGCGCGAAGCCGTGCGGGCCAATATCCGGGCCTCGGCGAACCAGCTGCGGCACGGCTCCGATCTCCTAGAGCAGCTGATCCAGAAGCACGACCTGCTGGTCGTCGGCGCCGAATACTCGCTGGCGACCGGCGAGGTCGACTTCTTCGACGGCGTGCCCGGGATCGGTCTGCAGGCGGGGCGATGAGCGTGCAGTGGATCGCCTGCCCGGAATGTGCCTTCAGGCTGCCGTACGCCATTCTCGGCAAGCAGGGGAGCTTTCGCACCGGACGCGAGTTCGCCAGCCTCTGCCACCACTACGCCGAGCTTCCCGCCGCGTCCGCCGGCAACGGCCTCGCCTGTCCGGCGCTGCGCGCCGAGGCCGAGCGGGTGCTGAAGATCCACCTGCCCGGGGGCGAACCGGCGGCGGAGTGAGGCTGGCTAGCGACCAGCGGAAGGACAGAGGTTTCGCATGACGAAACTACGGAGAGTCGTCGGCGTCGTCGTCGGAGTCTTCCAGGTGGTGAGCGCCGCGGCGCATTCGCTGCTCGGCGGGGCGGCGCTGCGCACCGAGCTCACCGCGGCGCGCGTGCCGGACGACCTCCTGCGCGGCGCGCTCGTCGGCTGGCAGTTCGGCGGGGCGGCGATGCTCGCCTTCGGCCTCATCGTCCTGCACGCGTTCGCCGGCCGGGCCGGCGGCGGGGCGATCTCGATGCTGCCGGCCCGCGTCGTCGCCCTCACCTATCTCCTCTTCGGCGTCGCCGCGCTGGCGGTTTCCGACTTCGACCCGTTCTTCCTGGTCTTCGTGATTCCTGGTCTGCTGCTCGCCTGGGCGGCCTTCCCCCGGCGCGCGACGCAACCCGCCGCCTGAATCGCCGCCGGCCGTCGCCGGGGCGCCTCCTCAGCGGTGCCAGCCGCGCAGCACGAGCATGTAGTTGGCGCGCTCGTAACCGGCCGGGTCGGGACAGGTCGCGAGGTTCATGCTGCCGCGCAGCTGGGCGATCGACTCGTACTGGTGATCGGCCAGCCAGTAGGCGAGCTCCTCGCGCAGGGTGCGCAACCGCTCGGGGCCGTGCGTGAGCAGCTCCGAGACCAGCTGCACGGCGTCGGCGCCGGTCATCACCGCCTTGACGGCGTCGCTGACCCGATGCACGCCGCCGCTGACGGCGAACGAGGTCCGCAGCTGCGCCGAGAGGATCGCCAGCCAGCGCAACCGCAGGGCGAGGTCGCTCGCCAGCGAGAGGTGGAGCGAGCGGTCGACCGACTGGTTCTCGATGTCGATGTCGGGCTGATAGAAGGGGTTGAAGAGGACCAGGCCGTCGGCGCCGGCATCGATCAGCCGCTCGGCGAAGTGGGGCAGCGAGGTGTAGAACGGCGACAGCTTCACCGCCAGCGGAATCTGCACCGCGGCGCGGACGGCGCGCATCACCTCGACCGTCTCCGCCTCGATCTCCGAGCCCGGGCGCCACGGATCGGTGGCCAGGGCGTAGACGTTGAGCTCGAGGGCGTCGGCCCCGGCCTCCTCGATCAGGCGCGCATACTCGAGCCAGCCGCCGGGGGTCGAGCCGTTGAGCGAGCCGACGATCGGCACGGCGACCGCGTGCCGGACGCGGCGCAGATGCTCCAGGTACTCCTGCGGCCGGACGCCGAAAGGCGTCGCGTCGGGCACGCCGGCGAGGGCCGCTGGACTCCCGTCGCTCGCCAGCTCGTCGGCGAGATAGGCCGACAGCTGCTCGTGGACGATCTGCTCCTCGAAGAGCGAACTCATGACGATCGCCGCGGCGCCGGCGTCTTCCAGGCGGCGCACGTTGTCGAGGTCGTCGGCGAGCGGCGAGGCGCCGGCGATGAAGGGGTGCGGGAGGTCGAGTCCGAGGTAGGTGGTGTCGAGGTTCATCGTCGCCGAGTGAGTCCTGTCCGCCGCAGCTGCGTCAAGTCTACAGCCGCGTCCGGACCACCGTCGGGTCTGGCGCCTCCCGGCGACCGATGCGCGCGGCGAGGGCGAAGGCGAGAATGGCGAAGGCGACGACGACCTGACTCGAAGTCAGGCCGAGCGTCAGGCCGCGCGCGTCGCCGATCATGCCGGTGAAGAGCGGGCCGGGGCCGACGCCCAGGAGATTGATGACCAGCATGCCGAAGGCGATCATGGTCGAACGGGTGTGGCTGGGCGAGAGCTCCTGGAGAGCGGCGAAGAGCGGACCGAACCAGGCGGAGGTGCCGGCGCTGGTCACGAACCAGCAGGCGAAGAACAGCGGTGTCCCCGGAGCGAGGTTGTAGAAGACCAGACCGACCGGAGTGAAGAAGGCGGTCATCGCCGCGAGACTCCAGAGCCGGCCGTTCGGCAGCCGCCGCGCGCACCAGTCGCCGAACAGCCCGCCCGCCAGATTGCCGAGGATTCCGGCGCCCACCGCCATGCTGCCGGCGAGGAGCGCCGCACGGGAGTAGGGATAGCCGCGTTCCTCGACCAGCCAGGTGACGGAGAGCATCGCCGAGCCCGAGCCGTAGCAGAGCAAGGCGCCGCCGAGCAGCACGAAGAGGAGCTCACGGCGACCGGCGAGCGCCCCGCCGACGTCGCGCAGCAGCTCACGGATCGACCGTCGCGGGTCGGGCCGCTGCCGGGTGTCGGCCTCTGCCGGCGCTGCCGTCTCCGGCTCGGCGGAGCGCCGCCGCGGCTCACGGAAGAGCCGCAGCGCCAGGACGGCCGCGAGGCCCAGACCGCCGAGCACGAAGAAGCAGGCGCGCCAGCCGAAGCGCGGCGCCAGGACACTGCCGACGAACAGGCTCGTCGCCATGCCGAGCGGCACGCCGGTGTAGTAGATCCCGGTCGCCAGACCCAGGCGGTGGCGGGGAAAGGCGTCGCCGAGCATCGACAGCGCCGCCGGCGTCAGCGTGGCCTCGCCGACGCCGACGAAGATGCGTGGAATCAGAAGATGCAGGAAACTCTTCGCCAGGCCCGAGATCGCCGTCATCGCGCTCCACAGCGCGAGGCCGCCGGCGAGCAGGCGCAGGCGCGACCAGCGGTCGGCAGCGAGGCCGAGCAGGATGCCCACCAGGGTGTAGAAGACGACGAAGCCGAAGCCGGCGAGCAGGCCGAGCTCGGTGCGCGAGAGTCCGAGGTCGGCGATGAGCAGCGGACCGAGGCTGCCGATCAGCGTCCGGTCGACGAAGTTGAGAACGTTGAGCAGCGTGAGGTAGGCGAGGAGAGCCACCGCGGCCCGGCCGACGACGGGCTCGGCGGCGCTTTCCGGGGCGGCGCCGGGGCGGGGGACGGGCGGTGGCATGCAGCGGATGATGGCACTGCCGGGGCCCGGGCGGACAGCGACCGGAACTGCGTCCCGGGCGCTGTCGCGATGGCGCGCCTTCAGCGCTTGCGGGACCGCGAGTCGGCCGGCGCCGCTTCTCGGGTCGCGAGAGGGAGGCCGCGCCCCGCCTTGCGCTCGAAGGCGGCGACCTCGGCCAGGGTCATGCGCTGCAGCTGGTCGCGGATGCGCTCGCGCTCGAGACCCCAGAAGGCGTGCGCGGGGCAGGCGCGGCGGTCGGAACATTCGGCTTTGCCGAGCAGGCAGCCCTCCAGGAAGTCGGGGCCCTCGACGGCGATGACGATCTCGCCCACGGTCAGCTGCTCGGGCTCGCGCAGCAGGCGGAAACCGCCGCGGTAGCCGCGCTTGGCTTCGACGATGCCGGCGCCCGCGAGGCCATGCAGGATCTTCGACAGGTAGGGCAGCGGTGCGTCGATCGCCGCCGACAGGTTGCGGGCGAGGATCCAGCTGTCACCGGCACCGGCGAGGCTGGAGAGCGCGAGGACGGCGTAGGAGCTGGAGCTGGAGAGTCCGAACATGGGCGGAGTCTGCTCTCACCTGACAGCCAGGTCAAGAAACCTCCCGCCGGGACCGGCCGGGAGTTACACTGTTCCGGCGGGGCGCCGCCCGGAGGAGGATCCGATGGGAATCCAGACCAGCCTGCTCGCCATCGTCGTCGCCACCTTCTCGACCTTCGCCCTGGGAGCGCTCTGGTATTCCCCCTTCCTGTTCGGCAGGCTCTGGGTGAAGGCGCACGGCTACACCCCCGAGCAGCTGGTCGCGATGCGCGCGGGAGCGGCCCGGGCCTATGGCGTCGCCCTCCTGTGCTACGCCGCGACGGCGATCGCCCTCGCGCTCCTCATCGACCGCCTGGGTGTCACGAGCGCCCTGACCGCGGTCCGGCTCGGCGCCCTCTGCTGGGCGGGGTTCGCCGCGACCGTCGGCCTCACGGCCCACATGTTCACCGGCAAGCGCCTCACGACCTACCTCATCGACGCCGCTTACCAGCTGGTCTACATGGTGGGGATGAGCCTCCTCCTCACCCTCTGGCGCTGAGCCTGGATGCATCGATCGCACAGGCCGGCGGCGGTTCTCGCGGTGGCGCTCGGCGCGGCGGCCTGCCAGGCGCCGCTGCCGACGTGGACCGAGCCGGCCACCGGACTCGAGTTCGTTCTTCTGCCTGCCGGCGAGTTCGCCATGGGCAGTCCCGAGTCGGAGCCCGGTCACGAGGCGGTCGAGCGCCTCCACCGGGTCCGGCTGACGCACCCGACCTGGTTCGGCCGCCGGGAGGTGACTCAGGGGCAGTGGCTGCGGGTCGTGGGCGAGAACCCGAGTCACTTCGGCGACTGCGGGCTCGACTGCCCGGTGGAGAACGTGAACGCCTTCGAAGTCGAAGAGTTTCTCGTCCGGCTGCGGCGGCTCACCGGCGAGTCGTTCCGCCTGCCGACGGAGGCGGAGTGGGAGTACGCCTGCCGCGCCGGAACGGCGTCGCCGTTCAGCACGGGAGCGACGCTGTCGAGCGCCCAGGCGAATTTCGACGGACGCTATCCCTATCCGGGGTCCCCGCCGGGGAGCTTCGTCGGCCGCCCGACGCCCGCTGCGACCTACGCGCCCAATCGCTGGGGTCTGTTCGATCTCCATGGGAATGTCTGGGAGTGGTGCGCGGACGATTTCTGTCCCTATGCCGACGGGCCGGTCAGCGATCCCGCCGGCTCCTGCGCCGCCGACCTGCGGGTCATTCGCGGCGGCAGCTGGACCTTCAACGCCGACAGCGCGCGCTGTGCCGTGCGGTATACCCATCGCCCGCAGGACAAGGGGCCCAGCCTCGGCTTTCGGCTGGTGCGCGACGGCTAGGGCGTGCCGGCTGTCGCCGGCCTGCCGGGTGGTCTACGATTACCGCATGAAATCACTCCCCCGAATGCTCCTCGGATCGGCTCTGTGTGCCGGTGCCGCCCTGTTTTCGCCGGCCGCGGCGTCTCCGGTTCCGGCGGCCGCGCCGGCCGCCCCCGCGGTCGGCTCCCCCGAGTGGATCGTCGACAGCTTCTTCCGCCAGAAGCAGTTCCCGGACCTCGCCCGGTATTCGACCGGCGAGTTCGCCGAGCTCTACAAGAGCTCGCCGACGCTGGGCTCGATCGTTCCAGCCTCGGTGACCGTGAGCACCCGGCTGCTCGAGCGCGACGCCCTGCACGCCATTTTCGGCGTGACGATGACCGACAGCAATGTCACCAAGGAGTGGTACGCCTACCTGCGCCTCGACGGAGGCGCCTTCAAGCTCGAGGCGATCCGCACCCTCACCCTCGGCGCGCGCTTCTTCGAGACCCTGGTGGCGACGGAGAAGGCGGCCCTCGCCGGCCGGTTGAACGAGCTCGGCGTGCAGGAGCTCGACCGCTCGCACCTGACGATCGCCGCTGACGCCGAGCTCAAGAACCACTTCGTCGCCCAGAAGCCGCTCTTCGACGCTCTGGCGAAGGAGTTCGCCGGACTGGCCGCGATCGACGTGGTGAACTTCGACGGCCGGGTCGCGCCGCCGGGGAGCATCGACGCCGCGGGCATCACGGTCGAGCGGGTCAGCGGTCTCGCACAGCAGCTGCGCGCGCTCACTCTCGGCGCCGCGATCCGCAAGTACCGCGACTGCGAGGGCTGCCTGGTCTTCATCGTCGGCGGCGATGGCGCGAACCAGGTGGGCTATCTGCGCGCCGGGCCGGGCGCGAAGGTGCCGAAGATGTCGCCGCAGAGCTTCATCTACATCGAGCCGATCGCCGACGGCTGGTATCTCTTCAAGACGGTCTGAGCGCATCCGGACGGGCGACGAGACGCCGGGGCGGGAGCGGGGAGCGTGAGATGAGCGCCGGGTCGTTCGTGCGATCGTTCGCCCGGCCGGCCGGCTTGGCGCTGTTCGCGCTCTGGGCGGTCGGTCAGGCTTTCCGCGATCGTACGCTGGCGACGGCCTGGGCGTTCTATCTGCCGTCGGCGGTCGTCCTCGCGAGCCTGTTGCTGCTCGCCGCCATCGAGGCTCTGCGCCGCCGCTGGCGCCCTGCCGCTGTTCTCCTGCTGCTCGCGCTGCCGCCGGCGCTGGCGGTGTTGCTGCTCGAGAACCACTGGCAGGCCGGAAGCGAAGCGTCGGCCGGCCGCAGCGGGCAGCGGGCCGACCTGCGCGTGGTGGCCTGGAACGCGGCCGACTTCCCGCGCGGCGTCGAGCGGGCGGCGGCGCTATTGCGGCCGCTCGACCCCGATCTGGTGCTGCTCTCCGAGGCTCCCGGCAAGCCGCCGCAGGAGCTCGAGCATCGGCTGGGCGGCGGGCTGCGCCTGACGCCGGTCGGCTCGATGGCGATCTTCGCGCGCGGCGAGCCGCTCGACGTCGAGTGGCTGGCGCGCGAAGACGAGCTGCAGGCCGCCTTCATGCATTGGCGCGTCGGTGGAAGGCGGCTGGGGGTGCTGGCGGTGAACGTGATCTCCTCGCCACGGGTGCCGCGCCATCCGCTGCTCGAGCGCGTTCTGGCGATGATCGGGGCGCGGGTCCCGGATCTCGTCCTCGGCGACTTCAACGCGCCGCGGCGCTCGCTCGCGCTCAGCCGGCTTCCCGCCGGTTTTCGCCACGCTTACGATGCCGCTGGTTCCGGCTGGTCGGCCACCTGGCCGGCGGCCCTGCCGCTGCTGGCGATCGACCAGACCATCGTCGGACCGCGGCTCGTCGTGCGCGGTTACACTCTGCGCACCACGCGCATCAGCGACCATCGCCTGCAGCTGACCGAGCTCGATTTCGGGGAGCCGCCGGCCGGCGGATCCGGGTAGAGTGCGCCGGGAATCCGTTCCCTGGAGGAAACCATGAAGCTCTGCCGGGCAAGTCTGATCGCGATCGGGATGCTGGCAGCCGCCCTTGGCTGCCAGCCGCTCACGCCGGCGCCACAAACGCCGCCAACTCCGGCTTCGCCGGCTGCCGCCGCGAGCACCGCCGCCCCGGCGCCGCACAACGACGACCGGCTGGGGGGGGTGCTCTGGCAGCAGACCTCGGCGGAGTATCGCGCGCTCGCGCTGGCGGCCTTCTCCCGGGCACGGATCGAGCTCGATCGGGCCCTGGCCGATCGCGCCGCCACCGCGGCGCTCGAGCAGCAGGGCGATCCCGGCGAATTGCCGCCGGCGGTCATCGCCGACGTCGACGAGACCCTGCTCGACAACTCGGCCTACGAAGCCGACCGGATTCGCGCCGGCGGGCGCTACGAGGCGGTCTCCTGGAACGCCTGGGTGCAGCGCGCCGAAGCCCGTGCCGTACCGGGCGCGGTGGAGTTCGCCCGCCACGCCGCCGAGCGCGGCGTGACCCTCTTCTACGTCACCAATCGCGCCGCGATCCTGGAGGAGAAGACACGGGAGAATCTCGCTGCCGTCGGCTTCCCGCTGGCGCCGGATCGCGACACGGTGCTGATGCCGGGCGAGCGCCCGGAGTGGACCTCCGAGAAGGCCTCGCGGCGAGCCGAGGTGGCGCGCTCCTACCGGATTCTCCTGCTGATCGGCGACGACCTCGGCGATTTCGTGACCGGCGCCCGCGCGCGGCCGGAGGAGCGCGTCGCGCTCGCCGAACGCTACGCGCCGCGGTGGCAGACCGATTGGATCCTCCTTCCCAACCCCTACTACGGCTCGTGGGAACGGGCGCTTGTCGACAACCGGCGCGACCTCTCCGACGAGGAGATCCTGCGCCTCAAGCTCGAGCGCCTGCGCGGCAGCGACTGATGCCGGCGATGGCCAGAGCCTCCGCGAAGCGGCCGGGTCCCGAGAGCCGCTGGCGGCGCTACTACCGGGTCGTCGAGCGGATTCCGCCCGGGCGCGTCGCGACCTACGGGCAGATCGCGGCGCTCGCCGGTTTCCCCGGCAACGCCCGCGAGGTCGGCTACGCCCTCGCTGCACTTCCGGAAGAGACCGACCTGCCCTGGCAGCGGGTGATCAACGCGCGCGGCGAAGTGAGCCTGCGCCGCGAGCCCGGACGGGACGGCTTTCAGCGCCATCTGCTCGAGGAGGAGGGGGTGGTCTTCTCGTCCGCCGCGCGGGTCGACCTGGGACGGTTCGGCTGGGAGCCCGGCCGGAAGCGAGTGGGATGAGACGCGCTCTGCTCAAGCTCTGGCGTGACATGGGCCCGGGCGGTCCGTCGTCGATCACCCTCGCCCTGCTGACCGCCACGGTCGGACTCGGATTGCCGGTGCTCTACCGCCTGCGCACCGTCCTGGGGCACGCGCGGCGCGACGAGCGCGCGCCGGCCGACCTCATCCTCGTCCTCGGCCGGGAATTGCGCGACGATCGCCCGACCGATGTCTTCCGCGCCCGGCTCGAGCACGGTGCGCGGTTGCTGCGCGAGGGCTGGGCGCCGCGCATCCTGGTCTCCGGCGGCGTGACCGGAGACAGCCGGGTGAGCGAGGCCGCAGCGGGGCGCGAGCACCTGCTCTCCCAGGGTCTGGCGGAGGAGTCGGTGCTGGTGGAGGCGGGGAGCCGCCACACGCTCGAGAACCTCTTCAACGTGCGCGAGACGCTGCGCCGCGAGAACTGGCGGCGCCTCATCCTGGTCTCCGATCCGCTCCACCTGGCGCGTGCCGCGTCGGTCGCGCGCGGCTTGAAGCTCGAGGTGCTGCTCTCGCCTGCGGTCGACTGCCCACCGGCGCGCGGTTCGCTCGGTTGGGCGTTGCGCGCCGCGCACGAGGCGTTCCTGCTGCACTGGTACCACGTCGGCCTGCTCTACAGCCGCGCCATCCGCTCCCAACGCCTGCTCGGCAGGGTGACCTGAGCAGCGGGCTGGAATTCACCGCTTCGATTCGAAAGGAGACCGCTTCGTGCGCCGAACCCTCATCGTGACCGCCGTCTTTCCCGCTCTCGCCGCCGTTGCCACCGCGACGCTCGGCGCGGCCGCCGCCGACATCGACACGCTCGGCCGCATCCGCGACGAGGGTTTCCACCGCTCGCAGGTGATGGCGATCGTGGAGCATCTCACCGACAGCATCGGTCCGCGCCTGACCGGTTCGCCGCAGATGAAGGCGGCGGACGAATGGACGCAGGCGAAGTTCCGCGAGTGGGGTCTCGCCAACGTGCATCTGGAGCCGTGGGAGTTCGGCGACGGCTGGAGCTTCACCCGCACCGAGGTGCGCATGACCTCTCCGGTGCCGGCGGTACTCGCGGCGCTGCCCAAGGCGTGGACGCCCGGGACCACTGGTGTCGCTTCGGGCCAGGCGATGTTCCTCGAGATCGAGAAGGTGGAAGACCTCGAGGCGCACAAGGGAGAGCTCGCCGGCAAGATCCTCTTCCTCAACAAGGCGCCGGAGGACAAGGACCCTTCGGCGCCGATGTTCGAGCGCTACGACGCCGCGAAGCTCGACGACCTCGCCAACTTCGACGTGCCGCCGGACCGGGAGGGCGAGCCCTGGCGCGAGAAGGCGCGCAAGCGCCGCGAGCTCTGGCTGAAGGTCGCCGACCAGCTGGTCGCCGAAGGGGTCGTCGCCACCGTCGAGGTGTCGTCGTTCGAGAACGGCGTCGTGCGCGTCATGGGCGGCGGCGGTCAGGGGATTCCGAACCAGCCGCTCGGCGTGCCGGCGCTGGTGATGGCGGTCGAGCCGTACGAGCGGATCCTGCGCCTGCTCGACGGGGGCGAGGAGGTCGAGCTGGCGATCGACATCGCGGCTCGGTTCCATCGCGAATCGCCGACCGCCTGGAACTCGCTGGCCGAGATCCCCGGCAGCGACAAGGGCGCCGAGGTTGTCATGGCCGGTGCGCACCTCGACTCCTGGCACGCCGGGACGGGTGCCACCGACAACGCCGCCGGTTCGGCGGTGGTGCTCGAGGCGATGCGCATCCTGAAGACTCTGGGCGTGAAGCCGAAGCGCACGATCCGGGCCGCGCTGTGGAGCGGCGAAGAGCAGGGGCTGCTGGGCTCGCGCGCCTACGTCGCCGAACACTTCGCCAGCCGCCCCGAGCCGACGGACGAGGCGGAGCTCGCGCTGCCGGCGCGCTGGCGCAAGCCGACCTGGCCGATCACGCCGAAGCCGGAGCACGCGAAGCTCGCCGCCTACTTCAACCTCGACAACGGCGGCGGCAGGGTGCACGGCATCTACTCCCAGGAGAACCTGGGGGCGAAGATGCTGTTCGAGACCTTCATCGAGCCGCTGAAGGACCTGGGCGTCACCACCGTGACGATGGAGAACACGAGCTCGACCGACCACGTGCCGTTCGACGCCGTCGGCCTCCCCGGCTTCCAGTTCATCCAGGATGGCCGCGACTACGGAACCCGCACCCACCACTCGAACATCGACACCTACGAGCACCTGGCCGAAGCCGACATGAAGCAGGCGGCGGTGGTGATGGCGAGCTTCCTCTACCAGGCGGCGATGCTCGACGGGCCGTTCCCGCGCAAGCCCCTGCCGGTCGAACCGCCGAAGAAGGAGGAGAAGAAGCCCGTGGCGGGGGCGGCGAAGCCCTGAGGGGAGGGCCGGGCCCGGCCTTTGACCGGCTCTCCGGCCGGGCGTAGACTTGTGGAGTTCGTCACACTCACAAGGAGATTGCCATGCATTCCCGCTCCTCGTATCTGGCTGCCGCCCTGCTTCTCGCCGGCACCTCGTTGTCCGTGGCGCCCGCGAGAGCTGCGGAGGCACAGGACATTCTCGTCACCACCCCGCTCAAAGTCGAGAAGTTCATCCCGCTCGCCGAGATCAACCAGCACCCCGAGATCCGGGTGGTGATGCCCGAGGCAGTCGATCCGCTCGCCATCTACTCCGACATCACGACCTTCACCGGGCAGGCATTCGCCCAGGGGGCGGCGACCGGCGGCATCACCCGCATGGTGATGGACGACGTGACGTTCACCACCGACCCGGCGGTCGGCGGGGTCACGGTCATGCGGTTCTCGGTCGCCAACCTGAACGCAGGCACGATCTCCGTCCGTCCGCGCGTGCGCTTCTGGAACGCCGACGGCGCGCCCCTGGGCGCAGGTCTCCCGAACGGCCCCGGCACCTACTACGCGCCGGGGGGCGTCGCTCAGGGATTCACCTTCAACGCCATCGCCTTCGGCGCCGGTGTCACGACGGTCACTTCGGCTCCCCTGGCCACTCCCATGCCGATCCCTGCGGGTACGACGACGACGCTGTGGGCCGGCATCACTTTCGACAACAACGCTGGAGCTACCGGCGCCACCGATGCCGACCTGTCGAACTTCGGCCAGGGGATGTTCACGCCGGTCGATGTCGGCAGCAGCACCAATACGCTCTTCGAGACCACCGCCGCGGGCAGCTTCTTCAACACCAACAACCCGCCGGGAGCGGCCCTCAACTTCGGCGGCTCGCCGGTGGCGAATCAGGGCTGGGAACTCGTGGTCACGACCCTGCCGGTCGAGCTGTCGGGCTTCTCGGTCGAGTAACTTCTCGCAGTCCGGAAGCGCTCGGGGGCTGGTGCCTCTCGCGGTCTTCAAAACCGTAGTCCGGCGCCGGTTGCGGCGACGGGGGTGGGTTCGATTCCCATGCGCTTCCGCCAAGGACGTTCCGACGAGGCGCCGGCTTGCCGGCGCCTTTCGTTTCTCGGCCGTCCGTTCTTCAGCTGTCGAGGCGCAGCCACTCGCAGGTGGCTCCGGCGGGGGCCGCGGGAGCTCCGGCGCGGGTGCGCACCAGCGCCGTCGCCCGGCCGAAGGCCAGCAGGTCGTGCGAGCCCTGGGGGGAGATCGGCGCGAGGAGCGGCCGGCCGCAGTCGAGCCGCCAGGTCGCCGGCACGAAACGGTCTCGCTGCTTGCCGGCGCCGAGGGGAGCGCCGAGCGTGCCCGGGAGGGCGGTATCCCAGAGGCCCGCCGTCGCGCCCATGAGCCGGGCGAGCGCCGGGCGTACGAAGAGCCACCAGGCCACCATCACCGAAGCTGGATTCCCCGGCAGGCCGAAGATGAGCTGATCGCCCGCGGCGGACCCGCGGCGCGCCGCTAGCAGGGGCTTGCCGGGCTGGATCGCGACGCCGTGGAACAGCGTCTCGCAGCCGAGCCGCGCCAGCACCGGGACGAGGAAGTCCGCCTCGCCCATCGACACGCCGCCACAGCAGAGCAGGACGTCGGCGCCGTCGAGGCCCCGGGCGACGCTACGCTCCAGAGTCTCCGGCTCGTCGCGGGCGATCCCCAGCGTGCGCGCGGCAAGACCCATCCGGGCGAGCTCGGCGAGGAGGAAATCGCTGTGCGAATCGCGCAACTGGCCGGGCCCCGGCGTCTCGGCCGGTGGCACGATCTCGTTGCCGGTCAGCTGCAGCGCGAGGCGCGGCGGGCGGTGAACGACCACCTCGCCGATCCCCTGGCTGGCGAGCAGGGCGAGCGCCGCCGGCGTGAGCAGCGTCCCCTGCGGCAGCAGCGGGGCGCCCCGGCGCACGACTTCGCCCCGCCGGCGGATGGCGGCGCCGACGGCGACCGCGGCGGTCGTTCGCATCCGCTCGCCGTCGCACTCCGTGTCTTCGACTCCGACCACGCGATCGGCTCCCGCCGGCACGGCCGAGCCGGTCATGATCCGCATCGCCTGCCCGGAACCGAGGGTCGTGCCGACCGGGTCGCCGGCGAACCGGGTACCGGCGACCGGGTACCAGCCGCCCGGCGATCCGTCGCCGGCGAGGGCGAAGCCGTCGAGGGCGGAAAGGTCGAGCGGGGGCAGATCGGACGTCGCGACGAGGTCCGCGGCGAGGACCCTGCCGGCTGCCCGCCGACGCTCCACGGCCTGCGGCGGGAGCGGATGGAGGTACGGGAGGAGACGCTCCCAGGCAGTTTCGGGTGCGAGCATGAAGAGTGGTCTATCAGAGGGTCCAGCGGGCCGCAACTCCCGCGCCGGTGCCGCCGCGCCGGCGCGGTATGATTCCGGTTTCGATGGAGCGCCCCCTGGAACGCACCTCTCAGTATCGCGGCGACCTGCGCCAGACGGCGCTGCCGGAGATGCTCGCGATCATTCATCAGGCGCGCGTCGCCGGAGTGATCGAGGCCGTCCTCGGCGACGTCACCAAGCGGATCTTCCTCGAGAACGGCTACGTCGTGCACGCCTCGTCGTCGGATCTGGCGGACAGCCTCGGCGGCTACCTGCGCCGCGTCGGCCGTCTGTCGGAGGGCGACTTCCGCGCCGCGATGGCGAAGCGGGCCTCCGGCGGCCGGCGTCTGGGCGAGCTGCTCATCGAGCAGGGGACGCTCTCGCCGGCGCAGGTTTTCCAGGCGATCCGCGAGCACGTCGAAGCGATCGTCTGGAGCCTGTTCGCCTGGGAAGAGGGGGATGTCACTTTCAAGATCGGCGCCATCGACGCGCGCGAGCTGGTGCGGATCCAGATACCGCTGCGCCAGGTCATCGTGCAGGGGGTGAAGCGGGCGGCGAACGCCAAGTCGCTGGTCACCCGCATGGGCGGGAAAGAGACGCTCTTCGGCCCCTCCTACAAACTCGAAGACCTGATCGACATCGCGCTCGACGCCGAGGAGTACCGGCTCCTCGCCATGGTCGATGGCAAGCGGTCGCTCTACGAGCTCGCGACCAAGGGTCCGCTGGCGCCGCCCGAAAACGCCCGGTTGCTCTATGCCTACAGCGTCCTGCAGCTGATCCGCAAGGTCGGCGTCGCCGATCCGGCGGCAGCGCCCGGAGTCATCAAGATCAAACTGCGTTCCGATAGCTGAACCGATACGAGGTCGAACGATGCCGCTCTACGAGTATCTCTGCGAGACGTGCGGTGAACGCACGGAAATCCTGCAGCGCTTCAACGATCTGCCCGAGGTCGCTTGTCCGAAGTGCGGCGCGGCGATGCGTCGGCTGCCGTCAGCACCGTCGATTCAGTTCAAGGGCAGTGGCTTCTATCTCACGGACTACGCCAAGAAATCGGGCGGGACCGAAGGCACTTCGCCGCGCGGCGGGGCGGACAAGGCCGCCGACAAGGCGGGCGAGAAGGGGAGCGACGCCGGCACGGCGAAGACCTCGGAGCCCGCGGCCAGTGGCAGCGGCACGGCTGCGGCGGCCTCGACGCCGTCGGCCGGACCCGCTTCGCCTTCGCCTGCCGCCGGCGGCAACAAGGGACCGGCCGGAGCGGGCGGGGCATGAGCCGTTCGCGGCATCGGCGTCGCGGGCTGACCGCGCTGCTGCTCGCCTTCGCCGCCACGGCCCTGCCGGCGGCGGGGGTTCCCGCCGCCAGGCTCGACCTCCATCCGGTGCCGCTCTACGGCGCCGACATCCGCAGCCTGGTCTTCGATCCGGGAAACCCCGACCGCGCCTTCGCCGGCACTTCGGCCGGCCATGTCTATGTGTCGGAAGACGGCGGCGCGAGCTTCCGCAACGCCGGCGTGGAGCTGCCGTTCGCAAACTGGGTCGTCGGCACGTTGATTTTCGACGACAACCGGCCGGGCCGGCTCTGGGCCGGGCTCTGGGGCATCTGGGGGGGCGGCAGGGTCGCTTTCTCCGACGACTCGGGCGCGACCTGGACCGTGCGGCCCGGCAGCGCCAGCGGCGACGCCCAGGTGTATGCGCTGGCGACGGTCCCGGGTGTGCCCGATCGCCTCTTCGCCGGCACGCGCGCGGGCGTCGAGTTGTCCGACGATGCCGGCGTCTCGTTCCGTCCCGTCGGACGCGACCTGCCCGGGCTGATTCACGTCTCGAGCCTGCACGTCGATCGCGCGCGGCCGCAGGTCGTCGTCGCCGGTACCTGGCGCCAGGCCTATCGCAGCGAGGACGGCGGCCGGACCTGGCGCGGCGTCTTCGACGGCATGATTCTCGATACCGAAGTCTTCTCGCTGCACGCCGCCGCCGAGCGCCCGGGGGAGATCTGGGCGTCGACCTGCGGCTGGGTGTATCGCGGCGACGGCCTGGGCGACAAGTGGACACGCTTCCAGACCGGACTCTCGGAGCGCCGCACGCCGAGCTTCGCCGTGCTGCCGGGTGAGCGCCTCCTCGCCGGTACCGTCGCCGGCGCCTTCCTCTCGACCGACCGCGGCGCGTCGTTCCGGCGGACGACGCCGGAGTCGCTGGCGGTGCTGGCGATCGCCTACCATCCGGCGCGACCGGAGCGGATCCTGATCGGCACCGAGGGGGCCGGCATCTGGAGCTCGACCGATGCCGGCGAGAGCTTCCGGGCGCGGCCGGTCGCGATGCGCAACCTGCGCGTTCCGGCGCTCGACCAGGACGGAGAGCACCTGTTCGCGGCCGTCGCGCATGCCGGTCCGGCCTCCGGCATCTACCGCTCGCCGGACGGCGGCAGCTCGTTCGAACCTCTGCCGTCGGAGCTGCCGACGGTTCTCGCGATGGTGACCGCCGGCGAGCGGCTCTTCGTCGCCACCGAGCGCGGCCTCTACGAGCGCGAACGCCCGGCGGGAGCGGGCACGGCGGCCCTGGAGGGTGCCGCCCCGATGCGTTTCCAGCGCCTGGCCGAGCTCGGCGAGCGCCGCGTCGAGCAGCTCGCGGCCGCTGGCGAGCGGATCGTGGCACGCACCCGCGAAGGACTGTACGAGCTCGACACGACGAAGCCCGCCAACCGCTTTCGTCCGCTCGCCCTGACGCCGGCGGGTCGCCCGGCTTCCGCCGCCCCGCGCTCAGTGGCCTTCGCCGCCGGCGATCTCTGGGTGCTGCGCGACGATGGCCTGGGACGGATGGTGAACGGCAAGCTCCAGGCCGCAAGCCTGCCCTACCCGCCGGCCGCGGGCAGCGAGCTCTTCAGCGTCGCGGGCGACCTGCACTACGCCGGCAGGGACGGCCTGTTCCGCCGCGACAGCAGCTCGGGCGCCTGGCTGCCGCTGCGTTCCGGCCCGGTCCGGACGATCGCCACCGGCAGCAGCCGCTTTCCCTACCTGGTCGAGTCCCAGGGCACCCTGTCGCTGCATGCCCTGCCCCCGGCGCCGGGAACGTCGGCGGGGAAGGGGGCCGGAGAGGGCGCCTGGCTGCCGCTCGACCTGCCCTACCCGGCGGCGGAGACGCTCTCGGCGCTGGTGACCGGAGACCGGCTGCTCCTCGGTTCTTCGGGCTTCGGCGTCTGGCAGGCGGTCCTGCCCAGACTCTCTCTGACGGCGGAGGAGTCTCAGCGCCCGTCTGCGAGCGAGGCGAGAATCCGCAGGTAGGTCTCGTAGCGCTGGGCGTCGAGCGCACCCGACTCGGCCGCCGCGCGGACCGCGCAGCTCGGTTCGTGGGAGTGGCTGCAGTCGTTGAAGCGACAGGCCGGCGAGAGCGATTCGAACTCCTCGAAATAGAGTGCCAGCTCTTCGCGCGAGAGCTGCCAGAGGCCGAACTCGCGGATGCCCGGAGTGTCGATGATCCGGGTGTCGTCCGGCAGGCGGTAGATGCGCGCCCGGGTCGTCGTGTGCCGACCGCGCGCGTTCATCGTCGAGACCTCGCCGACGCGGACGTCGAGCTCGGGCGAGAGCGCCGCGAGCAGCGAGCTCTTGCCGACGCCGCTGTGGCCGACGAAGACGGCGGTCTTGCCGGCGAGAAGCCGCCGCAACTCCTCGATTCCGCGGCCCGTCCTGACGGAACAGAAGAGGAAAGGGATGCGCAGCGCCCGGTAGGGGGCGAGCCGGGCCAGCTCCGGGTCGCTCGCCGTGGCGTCGCTGTCGCCGGCGCCTTCGACCAGATCGTACTTGTTGACCACGATCGCCGCCGGCACCCCGCCGTGGGCGAGCGCGACGAGAAACCGGTCGAGGAGGCCGGTGGCGAGCGCCGGCTTGCGCAGGGCCGTGACGACGACGGCAAGATCCAGATTGGCGGCGAGCACGCGCTCGCGATGCGCGAGCAGCGGATCCGGCCGCGAGAGTCGGCTGCTGCGGGGAAGCACCTGGGCGACTACCAGCTCGCCGCTGGGCCGGCGCGCCACCCGCAGCCGGTCGCCTACGGCGAGCTCGCTCTGCTGCACCAGAGCCAGCGCCTTCGGCAGGTGGCAAGGCAGGATCTCGCCGTTCATCTCGACCTCGCACTGCCCGCGCGAGATGGCGAGCACCAGGGCGACGCCCGGCACCGCCGCCTCGGGCGCCGCCGCGGTGTCGCCCGGCTCCGCACCGGCGCTGGCAGGTGCCGCCGGCGTCCGCAGGCGTTCCGCCCGCCGCTGCGTTCCTTCCGATCGCCGCTGGCCGCGCTTCTGACGCAGCGGCAGGTCGTCGTAGTCGTGTTCGTCCATGCCGCGCCGGATCCGTCTCAGTCCTGCGCGCCGGTGATGCCGGCCTTGCGGGCGTAGTAGCGGAAGGAGCGGAAGCTCATGCGCAGCAGCTCGGCGGCCTGAGTCTGCACACCGCCGCTGCGCTCGAGCGCCTGCCGCATGACGTCGGCGCGGATGCTCTCGAGGAGCGCTTCGAGATCGAGGCCGTCGGGCGGCAACGCGACGCCCTGGTCGTCGCGCGGCCCCGACTCGGCGAGCGAGGTCGGTAGATCGGTGGCGGTGATGGCGATGCCTGTGGATAGGGCGATCGCGCGCTCGATGAGGTTCTCGAGCTCGCGCACGTTGCCGGGCCAGCTGTGGCCCTCCAGCAGCCGCATCGCTTCGGCGGAGATGCGTTTCGGCGGCACGCCGAGCGCGTGGCTGTACTTGTGGAGGAAATGATCGACCAGCAGCGGAATGTCCTCGCGCCGCGAGCGCAGCGGTGGAATCGAGATCGGGATCACGTTGATGCGGTAGAAGAGGTCCTCGCGGAACTCGCCGCGGGAAATCTTCTCCACCAGGTTCTGGTTGGTGGCGGCGATGATCCGCACGTCGACCGGATCCTCCGTCGTGCCGCCGACCCGTCGCACGACCTTCTCCTGCAGCACGCGGAGGAGCTTGACCTGCATCGGCAGGCTCATCTCGCCGATCTCGTCGAGGAAAAGGGTGCCGTGGCTGGCCTCCTGGAAGAGGCCCTTCTTGTCCCGCAGAGCGCCGGTGAAAGCGCCACGCTCGTGGCCGAAGAGCTCGCTCTCGAGGAGATTCTCGGGCATCGCGCCACAGTTGATCGACAACACCCGCTGCGCTGCACGCGGGCTGGAGAAGTGGATCGCCCGGGCGATCAGCTCCTTGCCGGTGCCGCTCTCGCCGTGAATCAGGACGGTGGAGGCGGTGCGCGCGACACGCTCGATGAGGCCGAAGATCGCCTGCATCTTGGGACTGCGTCCGATGATGTTCTTGAAGGCGTAGCGCTGCTCGAGCTCGCGACGGAGGTAGGTGTTCTCCTCGTAGAGCCGGTTCTTCTCCAGGGCGCGCTCGAGCACCGCCTTGAGCTCGTCGATGTCGAACGGCTTGGGAACATAGTCGTACGCGCCCAGCTTCATCGCGTCGATGGCGTTCTTCGTCGACGTGTAGGCAGTCATCATGATGACCGAAGTCCGCGACTCGCCGCCCTTGATCTCGCGCAGAAGCTCCAGGCCGTTGCCGTCCGGCATCATCATGTCGCAGAGCACCAGGTCGGGCGTGCGCTCGGCGAGCTGCTCGCGCGCCTCCCGGACGGACCGCGCGGTCGTCACGGAGAGGCCCTCGCCGGAGCACAGCACCGACAGGAACTCGAGCAGGCTGGTTTCGTCGTCGACGATGAGGATGCTGCCGGACAGCACTCAGGCCTCCGCTGCCACGGGCAGCGCCGCGGGACTCTGGATGGGAAGGGAGACGACGATCCGCGTGCCGGCGCCCGGCCGGCTCTCGACGCTGATCGAGCCGCCGTGCTCCTGGACGATGCGGTAGACGATGGCCATGCCGATACCGGTGCCGGAATCGAAGAACGACTGGAAAGGATGGAACAGTTTGGCGCGCTGCTCCTCGGACATGCCATGGCCGGTGTCGCGGAACTCGATGCTGTAGGAATCGCCGCGCAGCGTGCCCTGGATGTGGAGCTTGCCGCCCCCTGGCATTGCGCGCAGGGCGTTGCGGGCCAGATTCCAGAAGATCTGGCTGATCTGATCCGGGTCGCCGGTGAGCTGGGCCGACTCGGGGTCGAGCTCGAGGGCGAACTCGTGCCCACCCGTCGCCTCCTCGGAGTTGCGCAGCAGCGCCGTGTTCTCGGCCAGCAGGGCGGCAATGTCGAATCTGGCCGCGGCGCGCTCGCGCGGGCGCGCGAAGCGGAGAAATCCCTTGATCGTCCGGTCGAGGCGGAGGCTCTCCTTGACGATGATGTCGAGCAGCCGGCGTTCCTGCTTTTCGGCGTCGATCGAAGCCGAGAGCAGCTGCACCGAGCCGGAGATCGCCGCGAGGGGATTGCCGACCTCGTGGGCCAGGCCGGCCGCGAGCTCGCCGACGGCGGCCATGCGGTCCTTGAGGCGCAGCTCCTCCTGCAGCCTGCGCCACTGCGAGAGGTCCTGGAAGACCACGATCCAGCCGGTCGGAACGTCGTGCGCGTCGGTGAGCCTCGTCACCGTGAAGCCGATCGGCAGGCGCTCGGCGCCGCGCTGGACGGTGAGCTCGGAGCGGGTGAACCGGTCGGAGCCCGTCTCCGAGACCGCGGCGCTCCATTCCGCCTGCGAGAACAGTCCGCTCTCGGAGATCGGCTTGCCGAGCAGGGCGGTTTCGGTCGTGCCCAGGATCTCGAGCGCGGCGCGATTCACGGTGGTCACTCTGGCCTCGAGGTCGGTGGAGATGAGCCCGCTCGAGATCGACTGAATGACGTCGCGATGAAAGATCTCGAGGTTGGCGAGGCTGCCGGTCTTCTCGGCGAGCTCCTCCTCGGCGCGCGAGGCGCTCTCGCCGAGGTACGAGGTCAGCAGTGCCACGGCGTAGAAGCCGAAGAGGTGAACCGCGAGGTTGTACGAAATGCGGAAGGAGAGCTCGAGGTCGGTGGGCAGTGGCGAGAGGGCGGGAATCCAGTTGCGCGCCAGCGCCGTCAGCAGCGTCGCGTAGAGGATGTAGGCGAGGCCGGCGATGGTCAGGGCCGCGCGCCGCTGCAGAATGACCGCGGAAACCATGATCACGACCAGGTAGAGCATCGAGAACGGACTGGTGATGCCGCCGAAGAAGTAGACCAGCCCGGAGACCAGCAATAGGTCGCCCGCGAACTGTACATAGGCGTGCCAGAGCGGCCGCGACGCGAGAAGCCGCAGCAGGGCGATGTGCGCGAGGCTCGCCACGTAGGTCGCCGCGACGAGAACGAAGAGCAGATTGAACTCCGGCATCTCGCCGCGCGAGGAGAGCTCGAAGACGAGATAGGAGAGCAGGACGCTCGAGATCATCACCAGGCGGAAGGCGATCAGCCACCGCAGGTGACGTTCGAGGTTCGGCAGATGGCGCGCGGCGGTGCTCATGGGCGATGGAGAGCGAAAAGGGAGAGGGCGGACCCCCTCCCTGGAGCGGCAGGCCGGACCGGTCGGGGGAACTGCGTCTCGCGCCGCCTATTCGATCTTCTGCAGAATCGCGTACATCGGCATGTACATGGCGGTGACGATCGTGCCGATGATGCCGCCGAGCACGACGATCATGACGGGCTCGAGGAGCTTCATCAGACCGGCGACTGCGGTGTCGACCTCTTCTTCGTAGAAGTCGGCGATCTTCGCCAGCATCTGGTCGAGCGCGCCGGTCTGCTCGCCGACGTTGACCATCTGGACCACCATCGGCGGAAACACCTTGGTCTCGGCGAGGGGTCCGGAGATCGTCTTGCCCTCTTCGACGCTCTTGCGCACCGCCATGATGGCGTCTTCGACGATGGCGTTGCCGGAGGTCTTGGCGGTGATCTCGAGACCATCGAGGATCGGCACGCCCGAGGCCGTCAGGGTGGAAAGCGTGCGGCAGAAACGCGCCACGGCGATCTTCCGCACCAGCATGCCGACCACCGGCAACTTGAGCATGAGCCCGTCGATGACGCGCCGGCCGCGCTCCGTCTTGTGGTAGCGCTTGATCGCCATGTAGATCATGACGATCGCGGCGATGATCAAGGGGAAGAAGCGGCCCAGGAAGTTGCTCGCGCCGACCACCGCGCGCGTCAGGAAGGGAAGCTCGCCGCCCAGGCCGGCGAACAGCTGCGCGAACACCGGAATCACCTTCCAGAGAATGATCGTCACGACGCCGGCCGCGATCACGATGATCGAGACCGGGTAGATCAGCGCCGACTTCACCTGCGCGTTGAGGCGTACGACTTTCTCGATGTAGGTCGCGAGGCGCTGCAGGATGACGTCCAGGATACCGCCGGCCTCGCCGGCCGCGATCATCGAGACGTAGAGGTTGTCGAAGGCCTTCGGGTGCTTGCGCATCGCGTCGGCGAGGTTGGAGCCCGACTCGACGTCGCCTCGCACCTGCTGGATGATCTCGCGGAAGGTGCGATTCTCCTCCTGCTCGCCCAGGATCTCGAGGCATTGCACCAGCGGCAGGCCGGCGTCGAGCATGACGGAGAACTGGCGAGTGAAGATCGCCACCCGCTTGGCGCCGACGCCGCTGGGGAACTTGGGTATCAGCCGGAGCTCGCGGCCCTTCTCCTTGATCGACGTCAGCTGGACGTTCTGCCGCCGCAGGATGGCGGTGGCGGCGTCGCGCGTGTCGGCGATGAGGATGCCTTCCTGGAACGCTCCGAAGCGGTTCTTTCCCTTCCAGACGAAGCTGGGCATCGCTTAGCTCCTTTGCGCCACCGGCGCGCCGGGGCCCTCGATCATGTTGGGGTTGAGGGCTGTGGGACCGCGGGAGATGATCTCCTGCAGTTCCTCCGGGTAGGACGATCGGTTGAGCGCGGTCTGCAGGCTGATCATGCGCTTGAAGTAGAGCGCCGCGAGGGCCTGGTTGAAGGTCTGCATGCCGTACTTCGCCTGCCCGGTCTGCATCATGCCGTAGATCTGGTGCACCTTGTCCTCGCGGATGAGGTTGCGGATCGCGGCGTTGGGCACCAGGATCTCCATCGCCAGCGCCCGGCCCTTTCCGGTGGCGCGCGGCAACAGCGACTGGCAGAGGATTCCCTCGAGCACGAACGACAGCTGGACCCGGATCTGCCCCTGCTGGTGGGCGGGGAAGATGTCGACGATACGGTTGATCGTCTGCGCGGCGGAGTTGGTGTGCAGGGTGGCGAAGGTGAGGTGGCCGGTCTCGGCGATGCGCAGCGCCGACTCGACGGTCTCGAAGTCGCGCACCTCACCGATGAGGACGACGTCGGGATCCTGCCGCAGGCTCGAGCGCAAGGCGTTGGCGAAGCTGTGGGTGTCGGCGTGCAGCTCGCGCTGGTTGACGATGCACTTCTTGTGGCTGTGCAGGTACTCGACCGGGTCCTCGATGGTGACGATGTGCTCGGCGCGCTCGCGGTTCACCTTGTCGAGCATGGCGGCCAGGGTCGTCGACTTGCCCGAGCCGGTCGGTCCGGTGACGAGCACCAGGCCGCGCGGCTTCTCGCAGATCTTCTCCACCACCGACGGCAGGCCGAGCTCGCGGAAGCTGCGGATCTCGTAGGGAATCTGGCGGAAGGCTGCGGCGATCGCGCCGCGCTGGTGGAAGACGTTGGCGCGGAAACGGGCCAGTCCCTTGATGCCGAACGAGAAGTCGAGCTCGAGGTCCTCCTCGAGGCGGTGCTTCTGGTTGTCCGTCAGGATCGAGTAGGCGATCTGCTTGGTCTCGGTCGGCGTGAGCGGCGGGAGGTTGAGCGGCTTCAGGACGCCGTCGACGCGAACCTGCGGCGGGGAGTTGGTCGTGATGTGCAGATCCGACCCCCCCTGCTCGACCATCGTCTTCAACATCTGGTTCAAAGTCGGCGGCATGGCCTCCTCCGAAAAACGTCTGCGACAAGAAATGTCACGGCCGAGTGTACACGAAGGGCCAGCCCTCCGCTACAGCGTG